>JANMRE010000541.1:0-16947 GCA_031370885.1 Gemmatimonadaceae bacterium | reverse complement strand
CCTGCACCCGCATTGTGCCACCACTCGAGGAAGTGGCCCCGGGACATTTCGTCGCGTGCATCAAGGAATCGCCCTCACACCTCTCGCCCCCCACCTCGTGACGCCCGCCCTGAATCCCGCCGCCGACGAGGACCGCGCCTTCTTTGGACATCCCCGTGGACTCGGCCTGTTGTTCATGACCGAGATGTGGGAGCGATTCTCCTACTACGGCATGCGCGCGCTGCTCGTGCTGTATCTGGTAAACAAGCTGGAGTGGGACACGGCGCGTGCGGCCGGCGTGTATGGCACCTACACCATGCTGGTGTATCTCACCCCCATGATCGGTGGGTATATCGCTGATCGTTTCATCGGCACGCACCGCGCCTTGATCATCGGCGGATTCATCATTGCCAGCGGACACTTCGTCCTGGCATTGCAAGGGATGACCGCGTTCTACGTCGGTCTCGGACTGGTGGTCATCGGCACAGGTTTCTTCAAGGCCAATGTCTCCACGATGGCAGGACAGCTGTATCGCCCCGGCGACACGCGGCGCGATTCCGGTTTCACGTTGTTCTACATGGGCATCAACACCGGTGGCTTTCTCGGACCGCTCGTGTGCGGTTATCTGGCGCAAAGCAATCGATTCGGCTGGCACTATGGCTTTGCCGCTGCGGGCGTGGGCATGGTGCTGGGACTCATCGCATACATGCTCCTGAAGCAGAAGTATCTGGGTGACATCGGCAATGTCCCCACCGGCGTTTCCAGAGTCGCCACGCAGGCCGGTCCGGACACCAACGCGGACATGTCGTTGCGCCACGCCGCGATCGGTCTGATCAGCGGCGCGGCGCTGGCATGGCTGATTTCCGGCAGTTTGCTCGGCGTTCTGGTGGGCAGTGTCATTGGCGCCTCGCTCGCTATCACGGTGCTCGGAACACACGGCGAGGAGCGCCAGCGCGTCATCGCGCTTTTCATCGTGGCGTTTTTCGTCGTGTTCTTCTGGGCGGCGTTCGAGCAGGCGGGATCGTCGATGAGCCTGTTTGCCGACAAGAGCACCGATCTGCAGGCCGGCAGTTTCACGATCCCGTCCAGTTGGTTCCAGTCGGTAAACTCCCTGTTCATCATATTCTTTGCGCCAGTGTTCGCCACGATGTGGCTTGCACTCGGGCGCCAGGGGAAGGAACCCAGCACACCGCTCAAGATGTCGATTGGTCTGGCGTTAGTTGGCGTGGGATTCCTGTTTTTGGCTGTCGGCGGCGGTCGGGCCGACGCGGGCATCAAGGTCTCGCCACTCTGGCTCATCGGCGCGTTCCTGTTTCACACATTCGGCGAGCTCTGTCTATCTCCCGTTGGCCTGTCGTACGTCACGAAGGTGGCCCCCGTGAAATTCGCCTCACTCCTCATGGGCGTCTGGTTCCTGGCCAACGCCGCTGCCAACAAAGTGGCGGGCTTCCTGGCGGGCTATACACCGTTGCCAGGACAGGCGCCCACCTCGCCGGAGTCAGGACTCGGTGGATACATCCAGCAACTCAGCGGAACGAACAAGGGCTTCTTCACCATCTTTGTCGTAACCTCGTTTGTCGCCGCCGTCGCGATGCTGCTGTGCGTGCCGCTGCTCAAACGCTTGACGAAATCGGGGCTGAACTGAGTAGGCAGTAGGAAGGGAGTAGTAGGAAGTACTGTTTACTGAGTACGAAGTACTGCTACTGAGTAGGAAGTACTGCTTAACCGTTGCTTAACCGATGCTTAACCGTGCTTAACCGAGACCTATATCGAAATTCCTATCCCGAGGACGTCAGCTGCAACCGCGCCAAAGCGCCGCGAACCTGGGATCTGAACCGCGATCCCGACGCTGCTCAGGCTTGGTTGCTCAGGCCCATTTTAGCGTGGTCCCAACGGCACGCGCACGCCGGCCTGCCACGTATACACCGGGGACCACGTTCGACGCGTCTCGGCGCTCACGCCGCCGGCGGGGGTCACGTCCAGCGTGAGTCGTGTCCGGTGGTACGCCGCGGAGAACACGGCGTAGCGGAACAGGACAAGGGTGGCCTGTCCTCCAACGTGGGGTACGACGACGCGCTTGGTCTCGGATGGCGTGGCCGGAAAGCCGCGCCGGCCGGAGACGATGCCGCCCAACACGGCGCCCTCGAGCTGCACATTTCCACGTCCGATGCGTGCGCCACCGCCAAGTCCCACGCGAGTCGCACCATCAACTTGCAGGCCACCGACGGATGGCGGGACAGAACCGCAGCCGGTCGTCGCACCGCCACTGCCCGAGAACTTGTCCACCGTGATCTGTGGGAACCACCGATGTCGTCCTTGCACCTCGACGCTGTAGGCCCCCGTCACGGCACCGCAGATCGACGAATAGTCCTCGTTCGTCAACGCGATGCCGAAGCGCGCGGACGCGTTCACGCCGGGGACCTGCGAGGCTAGCGGCGTCGCCAGCAGCAGCAGTGACACCGTCACGCGTGTGAGAGCATCCTGGGCACGACACTCACCCGCGCGCACGACGCGCGTGCGCGTCGCCGAACTCCATCCTTTCATCTTTACCATGGTGGAGCCACTCCTCGTCAGGGAAATGCAGATCCGATGCGTTGCTGCTCACGACCACACGTCACGCACGGCTTCGCTCCCGCAGGGACATCGTGCGTGTGGACCTCGCGCTCTACTTGCCCGCTGGTGCGCCACGACCGCCGCTCGCGACGAGGAGTTCCAACGCACTGCTCTGCTGCAACACCGCCGCGCGCGCCGCGAGCGCATATTCAATCGCCTCCGGTCTAGCAGGTTGCTGAAAAACACCGCAGAATGATGGCGAAGCGTTGTTTCAGGCGTTTCTTCGGCATGAAAATCATTGCCGTCGCATCAATCGTCGTTCCTGGGTCAAATGTGGGCACCGACGATTCGATGTGTATTTCTAGAAGACGTTTTTCAGCAACCTGCTAGAACTTGCTTAACCGTTTGCTTAACCGTTGCTTAACCGAGTAGGACGTATGCCTGCTCGGAATGGCAGCCAGCCCTTCTTAGGTTAGATACCGTACTGCCTACCTGTTGAAGTACTTCGTACTCGTTTGAAGTACTCAGTACTCAGTGTACAGTACTTCCTACTTCCGATTTCCTACTTCCTACTCTTTCTTCATGGCCATGTAAACAAACTCGTCGGCACCGTGCGCTCCCGCGCAGCCGCCACATCGCCCGGTTCGCGCCAGAATGCGCGTGTCCGGTCCTCGTTCGTCAGGCGCACCGCGAATTGCTTGCGTGGATCGCTGCCCACCGGCAATGCGAAATCGAGTCGCCAGAGTCGCCGCGAACGCGGAGGCACCGCCGCCAGAAGGGAAACGCCAATCGACCCGCGAACGGGTGTCGACCTCGAATACGGCACACTGTGCTCGCCCCAAAGTCGACCGGCTTCGGCAAAGCCGGCAATGCCGACGTCGGCGACATTCAGCCGCGAGGGAATCACCAGCCGCTGTTCGGCGCGTATCACAAGCCGCTGCGCACCTGCGGCGGGCGAATTGTGATATCCCAGCAATCCACCCTGCCGGTCGGCGAGCGACAACTGAAACGGCGTCCGCATGTCACGCCCCATGCTCCATTCGGCCGACATCTCGGTCAGCTGGCGAATGGCCGGTCGAAAATACCATGCCAGTCTGCCACTCACGATGTGGTTGTCCCACGAGCGCGTGCCCAGATCGTTTCGCGCTTCACCCAGCACCTGGGTGCCGAGGAATGATTTCGCATCGCCCACGCCCGCGTACACACCCGCCGCCATGAAGCGGTCACGATCGCGTGCCGCGCCGATCGGTATGGACTGACCGTACACCGTGCCGATCTGCAATCCAACGCGGAGATCCTGCGTGCCGGACAGCGCGTCGAACCCCTGTGCAGGAACGAAACGCAGCAGACGAATACCGTACAGCAGGTTTGCGCGCACGACATTTTGTCGGCGGAACGACACGCCCAGCGGATCGCCGATGTCCGCACGAAAACCGTCGCGCTCGATCACCACAGTGGTTGAATCAACACGCTCCCGCGACTGCGACAGGGTGAATCCAGCCAGTTGCAGACGCCGGATCGACCCGATGCGTTTGATACCGCCAATGACGGCACTCTGACGTGTCACGTTCACGGAATTCCCCGGTCCCGCCGGACGTCGGAAGTTGGCGAAGTCGCGACGACCGTCGATCGTTGCCAGAAAGGCGAAGCGCTGCAGATCCGTGTAATACGGTCTCACGATCTCGGCGCGCATTTCCTGACCGCGCGGCCGACGAATCCCGAATACGCGCAGCTCATTGCGACCGCCGACAAACTGGTAATCGGTGAACTGCGCACCCCACACGTCGTGGTAGGCGCGCCCGTCTCGCCATTCCACTGCGGCCAGACGCGCCGTACCCGCCAGGTTGGATTCTCCAATCCGGATCGCACGCGCAATGGGCGCGCGACTGTTGACCGCAGGTTCGAAGATGAGACTGAATTCGTCGCGCGTCTCGACTTCCAGGCGCACCCCGCCCGCTTCATCGTCGAACACCAGGATGCGGGCGTCCACAAGAAACGGTTGCGCGCGAAGAATGCGCTCCGACTCGGCACGACGAATCTGGTTGCACACGTCGCCCGGTCGCATCAGCAGGTATCGGCGCACCACCGCGTCGTTCGTATTCGAATGCACCGCGCGCGCCATGCGCCGCAGGAATTCCAGGCGCGGTGGCAGCCGGTCGGTGTACGGCGGTTGCGTGATCACCACAATGTTGCTGATGGGCTGACCGGCGCAGCCGGTAATGGGCAGGCGACCGCGACTGGACACCGGCAATTGCCGGGAACTGTCAGGACGGTTGGACTGTGCAGACGCCGTGCACGCGGGCACGGCCATGGCCGCGACCGCCAGTATCCGCCACCCGATCACTTGCCCATGCGTTTTTTGAGGTCCGCCAACCGCGATTCGGCGTTGGCTTCCTTTTCCGCACGGGACCGTGGCAGTGGAGCCGACGCGCGATCCGCATCCGCCAGCGGTTCGTCGCTGAGCAGCGCATCCACCTCTCGTGACGCGGCAACGTCGGGCGACGCGCTGCTCGCGGCCACACCCGACATCGCCAGGCGCAACTGAGATGACATGTCGTCGTACTCGCGCTCGACCATCGACAGCTCTTGCTGCTGCACCTGCAGCTTGGCCTCGAGTACCGCCACCCGCTCCGCATGCTGCGCCGCGAACTTCTCCGCGATTGCCACCGTCTCGGTGTCGTGGATTTGCGCCGCGAGCCCCTGGCGACGACGCACCGTGTCCAGCTCCGCGCGCTCGGCGGCCACCCGCAACTCGGTCGCCTGCGCGGCCCCGCGCAGCTCGGCGATCGCCAGCTTGGCATGGACCAGCGCATCGCGCATCGACACCGTCACCCGACGCCGTTCTTCAGGCGCCAGGCGGTCGGAAAAACCGCGCAGGGAATCGCGTAACTGTTCGAACATCGGTCAAAGTTCGCGGCCCGACCGACGGGGGGCAACTCCCTATTCCCTACTCCCTACTCCTATTCCTGCTTCCGACTCAGTTCCCAGTACTTCCCACTTCCTACTCTTTCCAACTATCTCGCACCTGCCGCATGAGCCGCTCCGGTGAATGCACATGCGGAAAGAGCAGCCGATCACTCACGCTGTTGAGCGCACGTCGCAATCGGGGAAACCGATCGGCTGCGGCATCGAACAACGGCGCCAGGCCGTGATCGCTGGCCATCCGATGGTCCGCCGCCAAACGGAATCCGCGGGTCCCCATGGTCTCAAAGTATTCCATGGTCGGACCGCCACGCCGCCAGTGCCGTTGCTCGATATGATCCGGGAACAGGCCGCTCAGCCACAACGCGTAGTTTCCCAGATGCGCGCGGGCCAGAAAGCTGCGCGACGCATCAGCGCCCTCCACCGCTTCTCCCAACGACGCCAATGTGTCATACGTGGCATCGTCATGCTGCGCGATCTGCGACGCGCGCTGCCGCATTCCAAAGTGGAGCAAAATTGACGCGACGTAGTCGGCCATCACCCGCTCCTCTTCCCCGACCGCGCGCAGGGCATGCCGCACAATCACGTAGCTGAACAGCGGCAGCGACGCGTGGGCCCCTTGGCGCGCATCCAGCAGGCCCTCCAGCAGTTGCGGCTTGTCCAGCAACGGATCCAGTCCCTGATCCGCAAGCAGCGCTTCCGCCTCGTCCTGAGCTCGACCCGACCCCCGCGCCAGCAGTCGCACCGCCAACTGCGCATCCTCCCGACTCAGTCGGGCCCTGACGTTCGCGAGAATCATGAGCATCTCCTCCGATTCATCTCGTACACCGATCACCCCCAAGGCAATGCACCAGTGAGGCCCCCTCTCTGTTATTATCGGACGCATCACTGTCGGCCGACGTAATTCGCCGTCCTCAACCCCCTCCCTCCCGTCCCCAGTGCTCTACCTCGCCATCCCCGCGCACAATGAGGTCGCCACGATTGGCGTCCTGCTCTGGCGGCTCCGTTCGGTGCTCGCCGAGTTTCCGCGCGAATACGAGGTCGTGGTATACGACGACGCCAGTACCGACGAAACGGCGGACGTCGCCGAGCAATACATGCACGCCATGCCGGTCACCGTGCTGCGCGGCGCGAGGCCCCTCGGATATGCCGGCGCCGTGAATGCGCTCGTGCGTCACATCGCCGCAAACACCCGGTATCCCCGCCGCGATGCCATGCTGTTGTTTCAGGGCGACTTCACCGATCCACCGGGCATCGTGCCCGAGTTCGCGAGACGATTTGAAGGCGGCGCGGACGTGGTGGTCGGCGAACGTACCGCTGTCGCGGATGCACCGCGACCGGTGCGCCGACTGTTCGCGGCAGCCGCGTGGGCGCTCAAGCCCTTCGTCCGCGTCGAAGGGGTGAGCGATCTCACCGGCTCGATGCGCCTCATGCGTATCTCGGCGTTACGGGATCTCTTGCGAACCGTCGGGGACGAGCCCGTCTGCGACGGCGACTCCTGGACCGCCAATGCCGACTTGCTCTTGCGCCTTGTACCGCATGCGCGTCGGGTCGAGACCGTACCAGTCGAACCCACCTACGGCGTTCGTACACGCGACACACGTCGCGTTACGGTTCGTGATGCGCTCGCCGCGCTGCGCTGGGCGTGGCGCGCGCGCGGACGACGCGCCGCCCCTACATCGGCTCCGGAAAGCACCGCTGAAAGCGGCCCGCGCAGCGCGCGTCCGGCGGGAACTTCACGGCGTCGCGACGAACCGGAGGTGACCGTCGATCGACTGCGCGAACGCTCGCGCGAACGCGATCGCCTGCGAGGCGAGAGCGAGCCGAAAGGCTCGAATCGCGACGTCGTCCGCGGCAGTGACCGTGCGCGACCAGTGCGTACCGAAGAGCAAAAAGCGCAACGACGTCAGGAACAACGCGGCGACCCACGCGAGCCCACGCGCGAGAAGCGCGAGCCGACGCGCGAAGAACGGCCGACAACCAGCGCCGCGTTGCGTCCGCCTCGACCACCGCGCGCGGATCGCCCGGTGCGCGGCGGTCGCGTCGCGCCAGCCGGCATCGACGACACGCTGATGCTCGATGATCCGTTCGCCGGTTCGGCGAACCGCGGCGGTGGAATTCCGGTGGTCGATTCCCCAATACCATCGCACGCTGCTCCGCCACACGAACCCATCGATACGCCACCGCCCATCGCGCACGTAACGGTCGACGTCCACCAGAACCCCGCACTCGACACGTCGGTCGAGAGCAATGACACCTCCGACATCGCGTCGGACGCGAATGCACCCGACGAGAGCGCGCTCGACGTGGGCGGTGACGAAGCGTCTCCAGGCGCCGAGGGAACTGAACGCAAGCGCCGTCGCAATCGACGCTCGCGCCGCAGAAAGTCCAGGTCGCGGGCTGAAGACAGCGACGAAATCACCGACAGGGCCAACCCGACATCGCGCAACGTGAGCACCGCCGCGGCACTACCCGCTAACCCATACGCCGACGAGCCTGATCCCGGAGCGACCCAGGGCAGCGACCGCGACGCCGAACATGCGGCCGATGACGCAGCTGATCACGCAGCCGATGCGACAGACGACGTCGGTAGTGCCGCGCGTGCCAAACGGCGCGGTCGACGAGGCCGTCGTGGCGGCTCGCGTCGATCACGCGGGCGTGGACGCGATACCGCAGCCGATGTCGGCTCCGATCCCGTACCACCACCCGCTTCGTCGAGCGACTCCGAGTGACCGTCGACAACCCGGCCGACATCGGCGCTCCTCCCATGCAATACCGTGAGGTCGATCTCGCAGGCGTTCGCACGATTCCCGTGCAATCGCGTCCCAACAAAGTGCGCGCCGTCGAGTTCGCGGCTCCGCCCGACGACAACGCGACCGCACGTACGATGCGCGCGTTCCTTGAGTCCCTCCCCGACATTCTTGTGGCGCGTGACTTTCTGGCCGTCGTCGATGCCATCGTCGCAGCGCGTGCGGCCGACCGTGGCGTTTTGCTCATGTTGGGCGGCCACGTGGTGAAAACCGGACTCGCCCGCGTACTGGTCGACTTGGTCGCCCGCGGCGTTATCACGCACGTCGCCATGAATGGCTCAGCCGCAATTCATGACTACGAAATCGCGCGCTTTGGCGGTACGTCCGAAGACGTCGCTGCGGGATTGCGCGACGGCACCTTCGGCATGGCCGACGAGACGGGTCGAGGACTGAATGCGGCGTTTGCCAAGGGGATGGCCAACAGCTGGGGAATGGGCGAAGCCGTGGCGCGCAACCTGGCGCACCATGAACCCTTGCTGCATCCCGACCTGTCGCTCACCTATCAGTGCTGGCGACACGGTGTGCCGGCAACCATTCACGCGGCGCTCGGCGCCGAGATCATTCATCAGCATCCCACCGCCAATGGCGCTGCCATCGGCGACACCAGTCACCGCGATTTTCGTCGCCTCGCCGCGTCGTTGGATACGCTGCACCACGGTGGCGTGGTGTTAAACGTGGGCAGCGCCGTGATCATGCCCGAAGTATTCCTGAAGGCCCTCACCATCGCGCGTAACCTCGGCGCGGGAACACCAACCGATTTCGTGACCTGCGACCTGGACATGCAACGTCACTATCGACCGCGTATGAACGTCGTGCGACGCCCCACGCAGGATAGTGGGAAGGGTTACGAAATCACCGGACACCACGAAATCATGGTGCCGTTGTTGGCGTGGGCAATCGTGGAACGGATGGCAAGTCAGAAAAAGCCCGGCGCAGCCTGATCTACCGTCGGAACCCCGACGTGATTCGCTTCGCCGTATCCGGGCTCACAATCCGCACGACCCCGTAAAGCACCGCGCCAACCAGCGCCAACTTGATAGCCAAACCAGCCAGCCAGAGCAGCAACCCAACAAGCGGTCCAAGCAGGCCAAACACCACCTTGAGAGCGACCAGCCCAAGCAAGGCAATGAGGCCAATGGTGAAGAGGTTTTTCAGCATCGACGCGATCCTCAGTCAAATGGTGGTGCTTTCTGACCCATACGATTGACCGCCGTATCGGTTTCGCCACGCCGATTTCGATCGATGCGGACGAACGATACCCTGCTAAATCGTGATTGATGGTTACTGGATATGGTTCTCCACGTAACAGGCCACTAGCTTCCCCGAACCCCGGCTGCGGGGTCCGACTAACCCCTTCAATCGGAATATGGCTGAGCAGTTCTATCAGATCATGGGCCGCCATCGCCGAGATCCACTCCCCGACCGAAAGCCGCAGTGGCTGAAGGTGAAGGCCCCGGGCGGCGAGAACTACCTGCGTCTCAAGAACATGATGCGGGATCTCAACCTGCATACGGTCTGTCAGGAAGCGCATTGTCCGAATATCGGAGAATGTTGGGAGCACGGCACTGCCACGTTCATGATCCTGGGCGACGTGTGCACGCGCAACTGCGCCTACTGCGCGGTATCACACGGGCGTCCGCCAACCTACGACATCCAGGAGCCCGAGCGCGTGGCCCAGGCCATCGCCGAGCTCAATCTCCGCCACGCCGTAATCACGTCGGTCGATCGCGATGATCTCCCCGATTTCGGCTCGTACATTTTCGCCGAAACAATCCGACAGATCAGACTGCGACTGCCGGAATGCTCCATCGAAGTGCTCGTTCCCGACTTTCAAGGTGACGAGGCGGCCATTCACTCCGTGCTCGATGCGCGTCCGGACATTTACAATCACAACACCGAGACCGTACCGCGTCTGTACAAAAAGGCGCGACCCGGAGGTCGCTATGAGCGATTGCTGGAGATTTTTCGCGTCGCGAAACGATGGGCCCCCAACATCCCCACCAAAACCGGCATCATCCTCGGCCTGGGCGAAACCAACGAGGAAGTCGTCGAGGTCATGAGAGACCTGCGCGCCGTAAACGTGGACATCCTCACCCTCGGTCAGTACTTGCGACCGTCCGACGGACACATCGCCCTCGATCGCTACGTCACGCCCGACGAGTTCCGCGAGTTGTATCGCGTCGGCATGTCCCTCGGCTTCCGGCACGTTGAAAGCGGTCCGCTCGTGCGCTCCAGCTATCACGCCTGGGAGCAAGTGCAGGCGGCAGGCGTCTGACGTCGTCCTCCGTCGCCGCTTCCCATCTCCCGTCTCCAGTCTCCCGTCTCTCGCCCCCCATGCCCCCAAGCAAGAAACCGCGTACCAAGGCCGCCCCGTCGCGCGTCGCCGCCCCCGTCGCCAACAGCACCGACGCCGGTATCCCTTCGGCGGCGCTCGATCGCGAGTTGCTCTACTCAATGCTGCTGCAGCGTCGGTTCGAGGAGAAGTGTGCCGAGATGTATGCCATTGGTCGCATTGGCGGATTCTGTCACCTGTATATCGGCCAGGAAGCGGTGTCCACCGGCATCATTTCACAATTGCGCCCCGACGACTACGTGATCACCACCTATCGTGATCACGGACAGGCGCTTGCCCGAGGCATGACACCACGGGCCGTGATGTCGGAACTGTTCGGCCGACAGGATGGATGTGCGAAAGGCAAGGGCGGTTCGATGCACATGTTCGACAAGCAGCTCGGCTTCCTTGGCGGACACGGCATCGTGGGTGGGCACATTCCAATCGCCGCCGGTGTTGGCTTCGCCATCAAGTATCGCGGCGGCGATCAGGTGATCGTGTGTTTCATGGGTGAAGCCGCCGTCAACAACGGCGCGTTTCACGAGGCGTTGAACATGGCCGCGCTCTGGAAGCTGCCATGCTTGTTCGTAATCGAGAACAACCGCTACGGGATGGGCACCGCCGTGGAGCGCGCGTCGGCCATTAACGACATCTATCGCCGCGGTGCCTCGTACGACATGCCCCGCGGCGTTGTGGACGGTCAGGACGTGTACGCGGTGCGCGCCGCGTCCGCCGAAGCGATCGAGCGCGCGCGCAAGGAAAGCATGCCGACGCTCCTCGAAATCCGCACCTATCGCTTCATGGGCCACTCCATGTCCGATGCCGTCAGCGGCACGTATCGCACCAAGGAAGAGCTCGAACAGTATCTCAAGCGCGATCCTATCGTGCTGCATCGGCAGCGCATGGAGGCGGCCGGAGAGATCTCCACGGCAGAAGTCTCGGCCATGGACGACGCCATCAAGCAGCTCGTGCAGGAAAGCATTGACTTCGCTGAACAGAGTCCAGAGCTGCCCGTCGAAGCGCTCATGGAAGACATCCTCGTCGAAACCACGAGCTGAGAGCCCATCCACCATGGCCGTGATTACGTACCGCGACGCGCTCAACATGGCGCTGCGCGAGGAAATGCAGCGCGACGATCGTGTCTTTCTCATGGGTGAGGAGGTCGCGGTGTATCAGGGCGCCTACAAGGTGTCCAAGGGACTCTTGCAGGAGTTCGGCGAGATGCGCGTCGTGGACACGCCAATCACCGAACTCGGATTCGCCGGCGTTGGCGTAGGTGCCGCCATGGCCGGACTGCGACCGATCATCGAATTCATGACGTGGAACTTCTCGCTCCTGGCGCTCGATCAGGTGGTGAATGCGGCCGCGAAGATGCTCTACATGTCCGGTGGACAGTTCCCGATGCCGATCGTGTTCCGCGGTCCGAATGGATCGGCGCTCCAACTCGGTGCCCAGCACTCACAGGCATGGGAATCGTGGCTTGCCCATATCCCGGGACTGAAGGTGGTCACCCCTTCCACGCCGTACGACGCCAAGGGACTGCTCAAGGCTGCCATTCGCGACGATAATCCGGTGTGCTTTCTCGAAGGGGAGATGCTGTACAACACCAAGGGCGAAGTACCCGCTGACGATTATGTCATCCCGTTGGGAAAGGCGGAGCTCAAGCGTGAGGGTGAGCACTGCACGTTGATCTCACACGGCAAGATGGTGTTGGTCGCGCTGCAAGCGGCCGAGCACATGGCGAAGGAGGGCATTCAGTGCGACGTTGTGGACCTGCGCACCATTCGTCCGATGGATGTCGACACGATTGTGGCGTCGGTGCGAAAAACCAATCGCGCCGTTGTCGTGGAAGAAGGCTGGGAAGTGTGCGGCGTGGGTGCGCAGGTGGTCGACTACGTGCAACGCCACTGCTTCGACTCCCTCGACGCACCGGTGCTGCGTGTGCACCAGGCCGATGCCCCAATGCCGTACGCAAAAAGTCTCGAGAAGGCCGCGAAGCCGGACGTCCCCAAGACGATCGCGGCCATCAAGCAAGTCTTGTACATCGACTGAGTCGACCATGGCAACGAAAGTGATGATGGAGGCGCTCTCACCCACGATGGAAGAGGGTCGGCTGGTGAAGTGGCTCAAGAACGTCGGTGACACCGTGAAGACCGGCGAAACGATCGCCGAGGTGGAAACCGACAAAGCCATCATGGAGCTCGTGGCCCGTGGCGACGGCATCCTGCGCGCACGGTTGGTGGAGGAAAACACCACAAGTCCCATTGGTGCCGTTATCGGCGTGATCGGCACCGCCGAGGAAGACGTAACTGCAGTAGTTGCTACTGCAGTTGGTGGTACATCAACTGCGGTTTCTGGTACATCAACTGCAGTTTCTGGTACATCAACCGCAGTTCCAATACCACAAACCGCAGTTGCACTACCACAAACCGCGGTTGCAGTACCACCAACCGCAGTTGCAGTACCACCAACCGCCGTTGCAGTACCGCGTTCATCCCCTCTCGCGCGTCGTCTTGCCGCCGAACGGGGAATTTCCCTTCAGCAAATCCATGGCAGTGGACCCAACGGACGCGTCATTCGTCGTGATATCGACGCTGCGTCGTCCGCGTCCCCTGCGTCCCCTGCGTCCCCTGCGGTAACATCGTCTTCACCGGTCGTGCCCACCGCCGTCGCCAGCAGCGCGATGCAGATCGATGGGGAGTTCAAGGATGTTGCCCTCACCCAGATCCGCAAAACCATCGCCCGCCGACTCGGCGAATCGATCGGTCCGATTCCGACGTTCTACCTCACGTCGGAAATCGACATGACACGCGTCGGACAACTGCGCGAACAGATGGTTGAAGCCGGCGATCAGTTCAAGGTGTCGGTGAACGACATCGTGATCAAAGCGGTGGCCCTCGCGCTCACCCGTCACCCGGAGTGCAACGCGCACTGGATGGGCGATTCCATCCGCTATTTCACTGCGGCACATATCGGCATGGCGGTTGCCACCGACGATGGGCTCATTGTTCCCGTCATTCGCAACGCGCACACGAAAGGCCTTGGACAAATCGGCAAGGACGCTCGGGAACTCGCCAAAAAGGCCCGGGAACGCAAGCTCGCGCCGGCCGAATACAGCGGCGGAACTTTCTCCGTGTCCAACCTCGGCATGTTCGGTATCGATCAGTTTACGGCGATCATCAATCCGCCCGAGGCGGCAATCCTGGCGGTTGGCGCAAGCGAAACCAAGCCCGTTTGGGAAAATGGTGCCTGGGTTCCGAGGCAACGCATGCGAGTCACCCTGAGCTGCGATCATCGGGTCGTCGATGGCGCCATTGGGGCGAAGTTCCTGCAGACCTTGCGACAGTTGCTGGAAGCGCCAATGATGATGCTGTTCTAGTCTAGGCTACCCGTCACGGCGCCGGAATGGGGTATTCCGCCGTGTGACGTGTACTGGTGGTATCCGTTTCATCCTCGTGCAGCGGTCGTCTTGTCCAGAGGCTATCCTTCCCCGCACGCCCCGCCCGAGCTCTCCGTGACGCGATCGCTGCCCAGCCCGTACGCTTTGCTCTCCCAAATCGTTGCCAAACGCGTTGGGACCGCGAAACGCAAACTGATGCCGCTGGTGCTGATCGGTGCGGGACTTGCTGCGGCAGGCTGTCAGGACGCCACGGCGCCAGTCGAGACCGGCAGCATTGCGCTGGAACTTGCCGGATTGCCCGCCGGTGTCGCCGGTCAGGTTCGTCTCTCGCAGGGGTCCAAGGCGCGGACTGTTTCGACAACGTCAACGATCGAGGGTCTCGAGGCCGGCGAATGGACACTCATCGCCTCCGAAATAACGGTTGACGGTGTGGTGTACTCGCCGCAACCGGCCACGTGGACGTTGAACATTCCAGCCCGATCGGTGGGCTCAGCGCGTGTCGTCTGGACCCCAAGGTCCGGTTCGCTCCAGCTTTCGATGCTGGGACTTCCGGCCGACGCCGTGGGCGACGTGCTCGTCGCCGGACCGGACTTTTCGCGCGTAGTCACCACGTCGTCGGTGTTGTCGCCGCTTGCCCCTGGGACCTACACGATCACCGTGCGCGATGTACGGTCCGCGAACGGCACCCTGCGCGCCGAGGTTGCCAACCAGTCAATTCTTATCAGCGCCTCGGCCGTCGCCGCCAACGCCACCGTTAGCTACACCTATGCGCCGGTGGCCGTCGAAGTGTCCGTTACCGGATTACCTGGCGGAACAACTGCGGCGATCGCGCTAACCGGCCCCAGCGGTTTTGTGATTCCGGTTGGCGGCAGTACCCGACTTGTTCCTGTGGCCGCCGGACGCTGGCGGCTTGATGCGTCAAACGTACAGGCGGGCGGGTTCACGTACGCGCCGTCGCCCGTTTCGCGAGACAGCACCGTGAGCGCCGGCGACACGTTGCGCTTTCCGGTGGCGTACGCGTTGTCCACTGGCGCCATTGCGGTGGCCGTGACGGGCCTGCCATCGGGCGCAACCGGCAGTGTGAGGGTTACGGGTCCGGCAGGCTTCGCCCGAGTCCTGACAAGCACGGCAACCCTTGTCGACCTCGCGCCTGGTACGTACACCGTGAACGCCGATTCTGTGGTGCGCAACGGCTTGGCGTGGCGCCCCTCCCCAACGTCACAGCAGGTCACCGTATCCGCCTCCATCACCGCCGCACCGGCCATCGTCGCCTACTCGGCAGTCAGTGGCACGCTGGTGGTGTCACTGAGCGGCGTACCGAACGGCTCCAGTGGTTTGGTCCGCGTTACAGGCCCGCATGGATTTGACCGGACCATCAACGAAACAACAGTTTTTTCGTCCACCGCCGCTGGCCCCTATACGATCACGGCGTCCTCGTTCGTTGTCGGTCCGCTCACGTACATCGCCGCGCCGACCGAGGTCAGTCGCACAGTGGCCATTGGCGGGCGCGACTCGGCAGACATGCGGTATGCGGTCCAGTCCGGGAGTCTTCAAATAACGGTGACAGGTTTGCCGGGAAGTTCGAATGCAGCGTTAACCCTGAGCGGTCCACAAACGGTCGGCATCACCGGCAGCACCACGCTGGATAATCTGGCCGCGGGCAGCTACACCCTCACCGCAGCCATCGTAAACGTCGCTGGCACCAATTACGCTCCTTCTCCCGGCAGCCAGAGCATCACGATCTCAACGGGCGCGCAGAGTTCTGCAACCGTGACGTATGCGGCGGTGCTCGCGGCGGGAAGCTTGCGAGTAACGGTCTCGGGCTTGCCCGTCGGCACGAACGCGGCGCTGACACTCACCGGCCCGCAAACGGTCAACATCACGGGCAGCACAACGGTGGCCGGGTTGCCAGTTGGTGCGTACACCCTTACCGCTGCCAATGTCAGCGCGAACGGAGTAACGTACGCACCCGTTCCTACCAGTCAGGGTGTCACGATTGCCAACAGCGTTGAAAGCAGCGCCGGCGTGACGTACGCCGCCGTGGTGGCGACCGGCAGCCTTCAGGTAACCGTGACCGGACTGCCGGTTGGTACCAACGCGGCCATCACCCTCACCGGACCGCAGACGGTGAACATCACCGGCAGCACCACTGTGACGGGTCTTGCGGTCGGCAGCTACACCCTGACCGCTGCCAATGTGATCGCTGGCGCGACAACGTACACACCGGCACCAACTTCCCAGAACATCACCATCACCGGCGGCGCACAAAGCACCGCGTCGGTTGCGTACACCCCAATGTCTTCGGTGATTGATCTGTTGCTCGATCAGGCGTATCTCACGCAGGCAACCCAGCGCAACGATGGCAGCGTTTCAATGGTCGCCGGTCGCGACGCGCTGCTCCGCGTGTTTGCGCACGCCGATCGCGCCAATACGCTCACACCCACCGTACGCGCCCGCATCTACGACGGCGCCACCTTGCTGCAAACGCTTACGCTCACGGGCCCGGCCTCGGGCGTGCCCACCGACCTCGCGGAAGGCACCCTGTCATCTACGTGGAACGTGGTTGTTGGGGGTGTGAACGTCCGCAATGGTATGCGGGTGTTGGTGGACCTCGATCCAACAGACGCCGTAACCGAAGCCGATGAGACCAACAATATCTGGCCTCGCAACGGCACACCACAAAGCCTGACCGTCAACACTGTTCCCGCGTTCAGCGTGCGTTTCGTGCCGGTCACGGTTGGCTCGCTTACCGGAAACGTCAGCGCAGGCAACATGAATGCGTTTCTCACGTCCACGAGACTCATGTGGCCCGTCCTCGACGTGAGTATGGATGTGCGCGCACCGTTCACCTCGAGCGCCGACACGTTGGTGTCGAATGATTCCAACGGCAAGTGGCTGACCGTGCTCAGCGAAATGAACACCTTGCGCAGCGTCGACGGTGCGCCATCCAC
>JANMRE010000539.1:0-8353 GCA_031370885.1 Gemmatimonadaceae bacterium | reverse complement strand
CGCAGCTGATTGATGAAGATCACGGAAACCTTCGAACGCGCGATGGCCCCGGTGAGCTTGCGCAGCGCCTGACTCATGAGGCGCGCCTGCAGGCCCACATGCGAGTCACCCATATCGCCTTCGATTTCCGCCTTCGGCACCAGCGCGGCGACCGAGTCGATGACGATCACGTCCACCGCACCGGACCGAACAAGAATCTCGCAAATCTCGAGCGCCTGTTCACCGGTGTCGGGCTGCGAGATCAGCAGGTTTTCGACGTCGACACCCAGCTTCTTGCAGTACTCGATGTCCAGCGCGTGTTCGGCATCGATGTACGCTGCCACGCCGCCATTCTTTT
Organism: Gemmatimonadaceae bacterium; assembly: GCA_031370885.1. Taxonomy (GTDB): domain Bacteria; phylum Gemmatimonadota; class Gemmatimonadetes; order Gemmatimonadales; family Gemmatimonadaceae; genus Gemmatimonas. The sequence continues at coordinate 8,016 of JANMRE010000539.1, read as the reverse complement.
GCGCGTTCGCCACGACATGCAAGCACAGTGTTGTCTTACCGCTCGACTCAGGTCCGTAGATCTCCGTGACGCGACCCCGCGGAATTCCACCAACGCCGATGGCGGCATCAAGATTGATTGCGCCGGTCGGTATTGACTCAACGCGAACTTTCGAGTCGGTCCCCAGTCGCATGATCGAACCCTTGCCGCAACTCTTTTCGATTTGTGCGACGGCGAGCGCCAGGGCCTTGCGCTTGTCGTCTGTCATCACCGTGCCCGCCATGGAAACCTGCCGTCGTGAGAAGTGAAGCCGCCATGCCCTGGCTTGCGAGAATCTAGGGGACGCGCTCGCAACACCAAGACCCGAATAAACTACGAAGATATGTCGATGTGGACAACTGTGAATTTCAGGCCATTCCCGATAGTGGAAACGCGTTGGGTATGTGCCGAACGCGCACCTGCGTACCAGAAATCAGGACACCCAGCACGTCGAATTGATAGGAAAGGCTGGTGGACCCGAAGCGATCGACCCACACCCGGGCTGATCGACCGAGCTCTCGTTGCTTTCGGAAGTGCACCGCTTCCACTGGCGACCCGAAAGCTTCGCCTCGCCGAGCCTTGACTTCGACGAAGGCCACCTCGTTGCCGCGTCGCATGATCAGGTCGACATCACGATGACCACTGCGGAAGCGGTGGGCTACCACGACCCACCCGTCCCGTTGCATCCATCGCGCCGCGATCCGCTCACCCTGTAGCCCCAAAGCCTGTCGTTGTTTCGTCATGGGGACATGGTACAGCCATTCTGTGAATCTCCTTCACCGTAACAGCGCACCGCTGGTCATGGCGTTGCAGCCCGCGCATCTTCCCCGCCTCCCGTTGCGCCTCCCTCAATCCGTCCCTTCTCGCCAGCACATGCCACGACCATCGCTTTCCGGCACGTTTGCGGCGGGTCTCCTGCTTGCCGCGACAACTTTTGCATCGGCTCGACCGGTTGGGCCGGTTCCGGCACTCGGACCATTTCTCGATCCGGCGAATGGCGTGTGGGGCGCGGTGAGAACCGCCGACCTTCCCACCGATGCGACCGCTGCCGTGCCGGGACTCGATCGCGAGACACGCATCGTGTACGACGATCGCGGCGTACCGCACATTTTCGCGAATTCGATTCGCGACGCGTATCGCGCGCTGGGATTCGTGGTGGCTCGAGACCGGTTGTTCCAATTGGAGTTGTCGGCGCGTGCGGGCGGCGGTACGCTGACGGAGCTGGTGGGGGCGCGCGCGCTGGAGACGGATCGCGACACGCGTGCGAGCGGCATGCCGGCATCGGCGCAGGAACGGTTGACCCGACTCGATACGACGAGTTCGGCCTGGATGCTCGCCGCTGCCTACGTGGACGGGGTCAACGCCCACATTGCGACGCTACAGCCTCGCGACTATCCCATTGAATACAAGCTCCTTGGCCGGTCGCCGCGGCGGATGTCGATGGTGGACATCTTGCATTTGCTCAATCGGATGGGTGCAACACTGGCGACGTCGAGTGATGAATTAACGCACCTTGAGGCCAGCGCACGCGTGGGACGCGCCGCCGCCGACGCGTTGTTTCCGGTCCACGCGCCCATTGTCGAACCGATTCAGCCCAATGGTTTACGGGCCGCTCGCTTCGACCCCGTGGCGATTCCTGCGCCGGGCGTGCCAGACCCTGGTGCGGTCGCCATGGTTCACGTTACGCCCGGGTTGGCGCTCTCAAAGCTGACGGCTTACGCACCCTCGCGCAGCGACGATGCCGTTGGGAGCAACAATTGGGCCGTTGGTCCGTCGCGCAGTGCGTCGCGCCACGCGCTTCTGGCCGGCGATCCGCACCTTGAGCTGACGTTACCGAGCATTTGGTACGAGGCACACCTTGTCGTTCGGGACACGCTCGACGTGTACGGAGTGACCATCCCCGGCGCTCCCGGTATCATCATCGGCTTCACCAAGGCTGTCGCCTGGACATTCACCAACACCGGCGCCGATGTCATGGATTACTACGCCGAGCAGGTCGACAGTCCCGACGCGCCGACGCAATATCGGTTGGACGGGGATTGGCGCGCGCTGACACTCCGCGTGGAATCGTATCGCGATCCATTCGATCGTGTCCTCGGCGTGGATACACTCCGTTTCACCCATCGGGGCCCAATGCGGCGCGTGGGTGGGCAGTGGATATCGGTACGCTGGACAGTGCTCGAATCGATGCGCGTGCTGGAAGGCTTTGATGCGGCATCTCGGGCGTCGAGCGCCGACGCAATGCTCGACGCCATGGCGGCGCTGTACGACGCGCCCGCGCAAAACATGCTCGCGGCCGACACCGCCGGCACGATCGGCATTCGTTCGACCGGTCGGTATCCGCTTCGTCCAACTGATGGACGGGGTGACGTGCTGCGCGACGGTTCGTTCAGCGCCAACGATTGGATCGGGTACTGGCCGGCGAAGGATTATCCGCAGGCAATACGTCCCTCGCAGGGATTCCTCGTGTCGGCCAATCAGGAGCCCATCGATCCGCACGTGCAGCCGCGCTACTTCGGCGCAAATTGGGAACGCCCCTGGCGCGCGATGCAGATCAACACTTTGCTCCGGGCCGATGCGTCCGTAACGCCAGATGCCATGCGACGTATGCAGAGTGATCCGGGAAGCGCGCGGGCCGACCTGTTTGTTCCGGTGTTGCTGCGCGTTGCCAGGACGTCGGTGGGAAACGCGACGACGACACGCGCCGGGGAGTTGCTTGCCGAGTGGGATCGACGCTACACGCGCGACAATCGACGGGCCGTGTTGTTCGAAGAAATCATGCGACAGCTGTCGCTGCGACTGTGGGATGAACTCCGCACGGACAGCAGCAGCAGTCCGACGCCGAGCGACATGATGACGGCCATGCTGTTGCGCGACTCGACGTCGGCATGGTGGGATGATCACGCCACCTCGGTGGTGGAATCACGGGACGCGCTCTTGCAGTCGGTGATGTCCAGCGCGCTCGACTCGTTGATTGCCCGCCGCGGCGATCCTGCGGACGATCGGTGGCGCTGGGACCGGGTTCGATTCGCCAACATTTATCATCTGTTGCGATTGGCACCGTTCTCGCGACGGGAGATTCCGGTGCCGGGCGGTTCGGCGACGGTGTGGCCGTCAACCGGTGACGGACGACATGGCCCGAGCTGGCGCATGGTGGTGGAGCTCTCCACACCACGTCGCGCGTGGGCGACGTATCCCGGTGGCCAGTCCGGCAATCCGCTGAGCAGCCGTTACGATGATCGACTGGCATCGTGGCGCGCGGGTACGTTGGATACGCTGCGCTTGCCATCCGCCATCGATCAGCTTTCTGCGGCGCAGCAACGCGCGCGCCTCACGCTCACGCCTGCTGGAGGAAGCCGCTGATGCGGTACGTTGCCGTGCTGCTGTTGTCACCGCTGATGATCGCCGGCACGTGGTATGCCGGGTGGATCGCGGTGCCAATTCTTGCTGCCCTGTTCGCCTTGGTTCGCCGCGATGCGCGCGCGCCGCGCGACGCGGGTGTAGCCGCGCTGCTGGCCTGGCTGGTACTCCTGTCACGCGCGGCAACGGCACCGGCGTTTGGCACACTGTTGCATCAACTCGGGGAGATTTTCCCGATGCCCGGGTTGGTGGTCGCCCTGCTCCCCCTGCTGTTGGCGGTGATCTTGGCGGCCAGTGCCGCACGCGTGGTAGTCGGCGTTGTGGGCGTGCGTGAGGCATCAGATTGACAACCCTCTCACCCAGACGCATTTACGGAACCGATGCCGTCGAGTCTACCCGGTCCGCACCTTCAGAATCACTGCGGGATTATCACTGATGATACCGTTCACGCCTTTCCGCCACAGGCGGCGCGCGTAAACCGGGTCGTTAATCGTCCACACGTGCGTGACGATGCGCGACCCGCGCAACGAACGCACCAACGCACCAATCGGCACGGGAATGCCATTGTGCGATGGGGGAATGCAGAGCGCGTCAAATGACGGTGTGATCGAACCGCGCAGCAGGGCGCGCGGGATCGCGCGCGCGACTTCTCCCATATTGGCCCCAATGGCAAAACCCTCGCCACGCAGCGGGGCCACCGATTGGGCTGAGAACCCGGCCACAATCACCCTGTGCGCCAACCCATGCCGGCGGATCGCCGCGCGCAAAGGTTCGGTGGCTGCCGGTGCCTTCACCTCGATGATGAGCGCCAGCTCGCGCGGCAGTGACTCGATCACGTCGTCGAAGGCGGGAATCGTGGCACCGCGACCGCGCCACGGAAACGTGCGACCATGATCCATCGTGAAGCGATAGCCCGCGTCAATCCGCCGCAACTCGGCATGCGTTCGTTGCACGATGGGACCCGATTCCCGCGTGGTGCGATCGAGCGTTGGATCGTGCATGACCATCAGCTGTCCGTCGCTGGACACATGCAGGTCAAATTCCACGGCATCGGCGCCAACGGCCACGGCCTCGCACAGCGAGGCCAGCGTGTTTTCGGGGGAGTGGGCGCGATTGCCCCGATGACCGATCACGGGTCGCGCCAACGGATCGAGCAGGATCATGCCGAAAACTAATGCGAAGGGGTGGTACGTCGTGTGACGTACCACCCCTTCGCTACAGCAACAACGCCAACCTCACACCATGAACGACCCGTCCATGAAGCGGATCAGAACGAATACTGCAGCCGGGACATGATCATGCGTCCGATTTCCGGTGCGCCGGGGAATGTCCGCACGCGGTTGTCGAAGATATTCGTCGCGTTCAGCGACCACATCAGCTTTTGCGCGCCGATGTCGAAGCGCTTGGTGAACTGTGCGTCGAACGTGAAGGCTTCTGGTACGTTGTCGTAGCAGTACGTACCGGCTGTCTGCGGTAACGTGCACTTATTGTAACCGGTCGCCCCAGCCACCGGCGTGACCGCACCGGGCTGTCCCGCCGCGAGCGCAAACGCCGTGTTGGTTGCGTACACGCCTGAGTTGACGGGATACGCCTCGTTGTAGCGCGATCGCACTTCGAAGCCCACGCCGTTGCCTTCGTTGCGATAGCGTGCCCCCAGCGAGCCGCGCGACTGCGGCGAATTGGCCATGAACGGGATACCGCCAATGACGATGTCCTTCCAGACGTTTTGATTCTGGTACGAAATCGCCGCATCGAACGTCAGTCGTTCGCTCGCGACCACATCGAATGCGAGATCGACGCCCTTCACCCACAGCGCCTTATTGACCTTCTGATACGTGGCATAGATCGCGGTCGCCGACGTGTTCGGATCGTTGAACGTGACTACCCCCAACGGGGCCGGCGCGAGCGCCGTGGCCAGCGGCGTGGCCAATCCCGGTGCCAACGCGGTGGCCAACCCCACCGCCTGCGCCTGCGTGAAGCCATTCTGAATCAAGGCGGGCACGAGGTAACCGCCTAGCTGCGTGCCGATGTAGCCGCCCAGCTGCGTTGGATTGCCGAACCAGACGTTGGGTGTCGCCAATACCGCCGTGGTTGCCACATCGCCGCGATCCTGGCCCCAGAGCGAGATATCAAACCGGAACCTGTCGTTCACGATACCCTTGTATCCAAGCTCGTACGTTTGGTTGTACGACGCTGACAACGGTTGAATGTCAGGGACTTGGCTCGTGGTGAGCGGCGTCGTGGCCGATGAGATGAACGAGACGCGCGTGGCAATGTCGGTATTCGTGGGCGTTCGTGAGGCGAGATGGCTGATTGAGCCACTGGCCAGCACGGCCGCCAGCGCCTGCGCTTGCGCGGCCGGAAGCCCGGCCTGCTGCAACGCTCCGGTGATTCCGGGTGTGATGGCAGCCGTCAACGCGGTGGCGTTTCCCTGCACAAGGCCCGGGAACGCACTGGCTGCACTGGCCCCCACGTACCCGCCGGCGCCCGTAAACCGCGACTTCATGCAATACGCGCCAAAGGCGCTGTTGCTGCTGCACGACTGATTGTACTGGAACCCCTTCTTGGGCGGGTTGCCCCGTGCCCGCAAATCGAAGCCTGATCCTCCGATGTTCGGTGAGCTGATCAAGTCGAGGAAGAACGAGAAGTTGGCTGGCGTGGAGAACGCGCGATTGTACGTCGCGCGGATATTCTGATTCTCCGTTGGCTTGAAAATCAGGGCTGCGCGCGGTGAGAAGAAATCGCCATCGATGACATTGTTTCTGTCTGCGCGGGCTGCCAGCAGCACTTCGACTTTCTTCACCGGCTTGGTGCTGGACTGCACATACACCCCGTACTCGCTGACATTGTCGACGTTTTCGTTCGCGCCGTTGATCGTGCCGCCGCTGCGCGGGTCGGTTTTGATATAGTCTACGCCGTAGGTGAATTTCTGCTTGGTGCCGAGATCGAATCCGTGCTGCGCCTGCAGCGCGTACACACGGGACTTGTCGACAATCGGCTGTCCGGAGCGCAAGAGATACGTGCCCTTGTCGGACGACGACGTGTCGTTGCCGGCGTTGCTCAAGTTGGCGAAGGCCTGGGCAAAAAAGCGATTCCAGCGAAAGCGCTGTTGCAGGCTGGTGTACGACCAATTCTTGATCTGCGACGTGCCATTGGCGCCGGTCAGCTCCAGTGCGCTGCCGATCTTGGTATAGCCTACCGTGGTGATGGCTTCGACGCCTTCACGCGGGCGCACGTCAACGCGCGCCTCCGTGGTGTACCGCTGCACGTCGAAATCACGCTGGTTGGCCTGGCCGCGACGCGACGTCGGGACGTTGGTACTGGTAGGGAACGTTTTGGGTTCTGACGGATCATTGAATTCCCAGTCGCGCCCCTGCATGTATTCACCTGACAGCTTGTAGGCGAGTTTGTCGTTCAGCTTGCCCGCATGACGCAGTCCCGTACGAATGACCGACCGTTCACCGCCATCCACGCTGACCGTGGTGCCTTGCGAGTTGAACGGCGACTTCGTGATCACGTGCAACACACCGGCGGAACTGTTGGGTCCGTACAAGGCCGACGCCGGTCCAAGCAGGACCTCCATACGATCGATATCTTCGTTGGTGCCGGTAAAAAGAAACGGCACATTCACCCGAAGTGACGGAACGCCGGCGAAGCGGTAGTCCTGCAACATCAGCATGGACCCGCTGAACGCGTTGTTGAAGCCGCGCGCCACGATGTTCGATTGTACGATACCGCCCTTGCTGATGTCGACGCCCGGTGTACCCCGCAGATGATCAGCCACGGTGATCGCCGGCCGTTCCTCAATCTTCTCCGAGGTAATCACCGAGATCTGGGCCGGGGCGTCGAGCGCCTTTTCCGGGCGCGCACTGCGATTGGCGGTCACCACCGTTTCGTTGAGCTGAGCTGCCCGCGCGCTCATGGCGATGTTCACCGTCGCGCCCGGTCGAACCGCCGTGATGGTTTTGGGCGCGAATCCAAGTCGTCGGGCCACCACCGTGTACGAGCCATCGGCCAGGTTGACCAATCGGTAGGTGCCATCGGCGCCGGAGATCGCGCCGTACGTTTGCGCGCCGATCGCCCGCACCTCGACATTCTCGATGGGGGCGCCCGATGACACGTCGGTCACCTTGCCGGTAATTGTTCCTGCCTGCGCTGCCAGCGACGCGCCAACAAACGGCAGCGGGGCAAGCGCCAGGCACGAGACGGACAGCAGACGGCGGATCCGTTTCAGCGACATCGTAGACCTCGGGAGGGGGACAGGTAAGGCACGCGATCCGGTGGCTCACGGAATGCGCAGAAACCGACGTGTGAAGATTGCCTCTATGTTGGCCGGGCCAGCCAGCAACGTCAATACGTCAAAACCATCAATTGTTCCCGCAAATGCGGTCGAGATCGTGCATGCCCACCAGCACCTCGCGGGGCCGCGCACCGCCTTCCGACGGCGAAAGGACCCCCGCCTCCTCGAGCTGGTCGATGATGCGGGCGGCCCGTCCATAGCCCACTTTGAGACGCCGTTGAAGCAGGGAGGTCGAGCCCTGTCGATGCTGGATGACCACTTCGGCCGCTTCGCGGAATCGCGCATCGCGTTCCCCGCCAGCGTCATCGTTGCCATCCTCGTCGGCACCCGCCGCTTTC
>JANMRE010000294.1:0-11224 GCA_031370885.1 Gemmatimonadaceae bacterium | reverse complement strand
CGTCGTGCGGCCAGAGACGGAAGTCGGTTCCGATGGAGCGATTGACCGCGTTGAGCAGCGGCGAGGGCTCGCCCGCGAATCGGCCGCCCCACAGTTTGTGGGTGGGTGCGGAGGTGCTGCCGAATGACGTGGTCACGTGAGGGTCTCGTTCGCGCAGTGCTGGCGTCGTTGAGAAAGTATGCAGGAATGCTGCATACTCCATGTTTGGTGCGGTGGTCGGTGAAAGCTAGCGGAGGGTGAGTATTTCTCGCGTTGTGGCTGTTCCTATCCCCGCAGATACGCCTTGAGCCGCTTCACCACGCGCTCGCGTGCTGGCACCGACCGGCAAATAATGAGCACCGTGTCGTCGCCAGCGATGGTGCCCGCTATGTCCGGCCATTCCAGTTGATCGAGCGCTTCGGCCACCGGTTGAGCCCCCGACTTCATGGTGCGCGCCACGGCCAGCACCTGCACCCCTTCCACCCCCACCAGCAGTTGCGGCAACATCGCCTCCAACTGTCGACCGTCGTCGTCACCATGTCCGCCGTCTGAAAATGCGTACCGCACCCGACCCTGCTCATCGGGGATGCGCCCCAATCGCAACTCGCGCAGGTCACGCGACAGCGTGGACTGCGTCACATCCCAGCCGCGTCGCAGCATCTGCTTGCGCAGTTCCTCCTGACTGGCCACAGCGCGGGCCGTGACGATTTCGCGGATGGCTTGCTGACGGTCGGTCTTGTCGGCCACAACGGCGTCCTCGGCAAAACGGATTGACACACCGGCGATGCAAAATTATGCATTCGGTGTGCATAAAGAACAGTCTATCCGCGTTGGGGTCCTTGGCGCCAGCGGCTACTCGGGACGCGAACTGTGCGCCCTGATTGCCGGCCACCCCCATTTCAGACTCGCGTTCGCGACGGCCAACGCGCAACGCGGCACCACGCTGCGGGTGCGGGCCGCGGGGCGCGTGCATGATATTTCATTGGTTGGCGTCGACGAGGTCGACCTCGCCTCGGCCGACCTGGTGTTCGCCGCGCTGCCGCATGGCGCGTCGGCGGAATGGGTGGCTAAAGTCATCGCGGCCGGTGCGCGCGTGGTTGACCTGTCCAGCGATTTGCGTCCGGGGCACGGTGGCTCCGATGTCGCGTTGCCGGCTGGAGTGCCCGCCAACGCGCCCTATGGTTTGCCGGAACTGTTTCGCGAGTCGATACGAAACGCGCGGGTGGTTGCCAACCCCGGCTGCTACGCCACCAGTGTGCTGGTAGCGCTTGCTCCACTGGCGCGCGCTGGACTTATTGCGCCCGGCGCGACCATCAACATCGCTGCCGCCAGCGGAGTGAGTGGCGCAGGTGCATCGCCCAAGCTCGAGCTGCTTTTCGCCGAGGTGACGGAGGACTTTCGGGCCTACAGCGCGGGCAATTCGCATCGCCATCTATTCGAGATGCGCGCCACGATGCAGACGCTCGGAACCGACTGCGACCTGTTGTTCACGCCGCATCTGTTGCCCGTCGATCGCGGTATTCTGTCCACGATGTCGATCCCGCTCACGCGACCGATAGACGACGCGCTCGCTCCGTATCGAGATGCCTACGCGGCAGAACCGTTCGTGGAGCTCACCAGCGGGCTGCCGGCGCTGGCCGATGTCCAGCATCGCAACGTGGTGCGGATTGGCGCGCGCATTCCCAGTGGCGTGCGCACACCGACGCTGCTGGTGTTCAGCGCGCTTGACAATCTTGTGAAGGGCGCGGCTGGTCAGGCAATCCAGAACGCCAATCTCATGTGCGGGCTTGACGAAGCCGATGGTCTTCACTTGTGAGCGGCCTGATGGTCGTGAAACTGGGCGGACGTACGCAATCTGACGCCGCGCTTCCTGCCGCCTTGGCCTCGCTGTGGACCGCACGTGGCGGTAATCTCGTGGTGGTGCACGGCGGTGGTGATCAGATCAGCGCGCTGCAGCGTTTGCGGGGCGAGGAGCCGGTGTTTGTTGGCGGACGCCGTGTCACCACCGAGGGCGTGCTCGAATTGGTGCGCATGGTGCTGTCGGGTCTGGCCAACAAACAGCTGGTGTCGGCGCTAACCGCGGCTGGTGCGCCGGCCGTGGGGATTTCGGGAGAAGATGCGGCACTGCTGCGGGCATCGCCTATCGATGTGCCGACATTTGGTTTTGCCGGCACGCCCACACGGGTGGATCGGCGAGTGATCGACGCACTGCTTGGGCAGGGCTTTCTGCCAGTCATCTCGCCAGTGGCAACGCATGATGACCAAGCGATTGGGGGCGCGCTCAACGTGAATGGCGATGATGCGGCCGCCGCCATCGCCGCCGCGCTCGGCGCATCCGAATTGTTTCTGCTGGCCGACGTTGCCGGAGTACTTGATGGCGAGCGCAGGCGCATTCCCGTGTTGACGCTTGATGCCGCGCAGTCGTTGGTGGCGTCGGGTGTGGCCGGCGGCGGCATGGCGGCCAAGCTCGATGCCTGCGCACGCGCGCTGTCGGGTGGTGTTGCCCGAGTACGCATTGGAGATCTGGCCGCGTTGTTGGCGCCCCTCGCGGGCACATCGATTGTTGCAGCGCCATTTGCTGCTGTCCCCCACTGAATACCGCCCATGACGCCCTCGACCATGACTCCACCTGTTGCACCTCTCGCCTTCACATCAACGCCGGCCACCGCGCCTGTCTCGACGCCAGCGTCGGCGCCGGTGTCCGAGGCGATTCTCGGCACGTACAAGCGGCAGGCCCCGCTTTTCGTGCGCGGTGCGGGCGTGTACATGTTTGACGCCGATGGTACGCGCTATCTGGACTTCGTGGCCGGCATCGCCGTGACGGCCTTGGGTCATGCGGACGCCGGCGTCATGCAGGCGATGCAGGAGGCCATGGCGACCGGCCTGCTGCACACATCGAATCTGTATCGTACCGCGCCGGGCGAAGCATTGGCCGAATGGCTGGTGTCGCACTCGTTCGCGTCGCGCGTGTTTTTTTGCAACTCGGGCGCGGAGGCCAATGAAGGGGCCTTCAAGTTCGCGCGTCGCTGGGCGCGGGCCGGCGAGGCGCCTGAGAAGCATGAGATCATCGCGCTGCGCGGTGCCTTTCACGGTCGGATGCCCGGCACGCTGGCGGCTACCGACCGACCCGCTTATCGCCTGCCGTTTCGTCCGCTGATGGGTGGCGTGTCGATTGTGGAACGTGATCTCGACGAGTTGCGCACGGTCCTCGATCCGGAGAAGGTGGCTGCCGTGATCGTGGAGCCGATTCAGGGGGAAGGTGGCGTGCGCATTCTCGATCCCGAGTTCCTGCGCGGACTGCGGGCGCTCACGCAGGAACGCAATGTCCTGCTGATTCTCGACGAGATTCAGTGCGGACTGGGGCGCACGGGGTCGTTGTTCTTTTACGAGCAGTTGGGATTTGAACCCGACATGCTGACGCTGGCGAAGCCGCTCGCCGGTGGGTTGCCAATGGGTGCCATTCTGATGACAAGCGAGATCGCGCGCACCATTCAAGCGGGCGATCATGGCACCACGTTTGGTGGTGGCCCGCTGCTGGCGCATGTCGCCCATCATGTGGTGCAGCGCCTGGCCGACCCGACGCTGCTCGCCCACGTGCGGAAAACCGGAGCGTGGTTTGGCGAGCAGCTGCAGGCGATCGCCAACCGCACGGGTCGTGTGCGCGCTATCCGCGGGAAGGGATTGATGTGGGGCATGGACGTGCACGAACCGGCCGCCGCGATCATCGGCCGCGCCTTCTCGCGCGGTTTGCTGCTGGTGAGCGCCGGTGAACACACGCTGCGTTTTCTCCCGCCACTGGTGATCACCCGCGACGAACTGGCCGACGGTCTGGCGATTGTCGAGCAGTCGCTGCTGGGGTAGCGCGGTGTACGTTCCCACTTCGTTCGCAGAACCAGATCCTACCGTGCTGCTGGACTTCATCACGGCGCATCCGTTGGGCGCGCTGGTGACCGGCTCACCCACGTTTGGCTTGTACGCCACGCATCTGCCGCTGCTGATCGACCGCGATCGCGGCCCGCACGGAGTGCTGCAGGGGCACATCGCGCGGGCCAATCCGCATCACCGTAAGGCAGGCGACACCACCGACGCGCTGGTGATTTTCACGGGCCCCGATGCGTACATCACCCCGAACTGGTACGTCTCGAAGGCGCGTGACGGAAAAGTGGTGCCCACCTGGAACTACGTGGCGGTGCACGCGATGGGCGCACTGCGATTCATTGACGATCGCGATTTCCTGATGGCGCATCTCCAGCGGCTTACCGACACGCACGAGGCGGGGCGCGCGCAACCGTGGGCTGTGTCGGATGCACCGGCAGAATATGTGAAGCAGTTGACGGGCGCGATTATTGGAATCGAGATCGAGATTCGATCGCTCGAAGGCAAGTGGAAGCTGAGTCAGAATCGGCCCGATCACGACATTGATGGTGTTGTCGACGGACTGCGTGCATCGCCGTTGGCGATGGAGAACACCGTTGCCGAACTGGTTGCGGCGCGTCGACCCGCGCGAACCGAAACCGACTCGCCAAAAAATCCGCACTAGTGCGCTGGCGGGAAATGCGCAATATTGTCGCTGCCTTCACGTGCCTCCGTGAACGGTGCGGGTTCGTCACGCGGTGACTTCGCGTGCGTCGGTCGTGAACGTCACCGGCCCCGCGTGTCGTGCACACCGGCGGTTTGGCACCTGTCCTGGCGCGTCGATCCGGCGACGTGCTCGAGGCCGGATGGGTGCCGCCGGTTGTGCTGCGTGTGTAGTGCCCACGCGTACGCGTTAGCTTCCCTCGCATGCGCCTGCGAATCCCACTCCGTTCGACCTGCGGTTGCGCCTCTGCGGCAGTGCGTGCCGTCACGGCCTGCGCTGTCGTATTGACGCTGCCGTCATCGCTCGTCGCGCAGGCAGCACCAACGCGATTGCCACCCACGCTCGTTGTCCTGATCACGGTCGATCAGCTGCGCCCGGACTACCTCGATCGGTTTGCCTCGCAGCTCACGGGCGGACTGGGACGGCTGCTCAAGCACGGCGCATACTTCACCAACGCCACGCACGACCACGCGACCACGGAAACCGCGCCGGGACACGCTACGCTCTGGTCGGGTCGATTCCCGTCGCACACTGGTGTGGTGCTGAACGAGATTGGCGTGGCCGACCCGCAGATGCCGCTGTTGTTCGGACGTGGAGGCGGCGCGTCGCCGTATCGTTTTCGTGGATCGTCGTACTTCGATTGGGTGCGGTCGCGTGATCAGTTCAGTCGGGCGTTGTCGGTGTCGAGGAAGGATCGAGGGGCGATACTGCCGCTGGGCCGCGCCAGACAGCATGTGTTCTGGTATTCGCTGGACGGCCGCTTCACCACCAGTCGCTACTACGGCGATACGATCCCCACCTGGGCGCAGCGCTTCAACGCCACGAACTTCACGGCGAAGTATCTGGGCACTGAGTGGAAGACGCTGCTGGACGCGTCGAAGTATCCGGAGAAGGATTCGGTGCCGGTCGAGAATCTGGGAAAGGATTTCGTCTTTCCACACAAACTCGCGGCCGATCAGCGCACGGGAACCAACGACTTTGTCGAGTTTCCGTGGATGGACGATGTCACGGTAAACTTTGCGCTGGCGGGCGTGGCGGCAATGGAGCTTGGCAAGGGCCCCACGCTCGATGTGCTGGCGGTGTCGCTTTCCACCACCGATGCCGTGGGTCACCGGTACGGACCGGCGTCGCGCGAGCTGCACGATCAGGTACTGCGGGTGGATCGGGCGTTGGGTCGGCTTATCGATTCGCTGTACACGCTGCGTGATTCGACGCGCATTGTGTTCGCGCTCAGCGCCGATCACGGCGTTGCCCCATTCCCCGAATTGTATTTCGGCGGCACCGACCCCGAGCGCGGACGGGTCGATCCACGCCCCGTGATTGATGCGGCGCGCAGTGCGCTGGCGGCGCGCGGCGTGGAGGGTGACGCGCTCTTGCTGCAGTCGGGCATCGTTTCACTCGACCGCGCCCGATTGTCGGCCCGGGGGGTGGACAGCGACTCGGTGGTAACCGCGATACGGCTGTCGCTGCTCACGTTGCCCGGAATGCTGCGGGTGGATCGTGTGAGCATGTTGGCCGCGAATGCTGCCCGTGGCGACAAGATTGCTCGGCGATGGTTGCACTCGGTGCCCCCGGATCTCAAGGCGGTGCTCACGGTGACGCTCCAGCCGTACTACTACTGGTTTACCACGCGCTACGCGACCCACGGTACGCCGCACGACTACGACGCGCGAATTCCCATTCTGTTCATGGGACCTATGTTCAGGGCGGGACGATACGATGCGCCGGTTCGCTCGGTGGATATTGCACCGACGTTGGGCGCGGCTACCGACGTCAGTCCAATCGAGCCACTCGATGGACGGGTGTTGATGGAAGCGCTGGTGGGCACGATGTCGGCACCGAAAGGGCGGCGCCGGTGAGTCGCGACGGGCCCGTGCCAGCGCCATTGCAGCGGGCGTTCGACGAAGTTCGCTTCGGGCCGTCGCGCACGCTCAACCTGCGGGCCCAACAGCCAACCGCCACGCAGGCTGCAACGCAGACCGAAGCGTGGCTGCGCACGTTGCAGGTGCAGGGGGCGACTGACGCGTTGGTGATCACGGGCCGAGGCAACCAGAGCGTGGATGGATTCTCGCCGGTGCGTGAAGCGATCGCGCGATTGCTGCCGTCATTGCGCCGTCGCAATGTGATCGCGCGCTTCGAGGAACACACGCCGGGGTCGTTTGTGGTGGTGTTCGCGCCAGTGCGTGCGCTGTTCGAGGCCCCTCCCCGTCGGCGCGAGAAAGCCCCGCGTGTTCACGCGCCGACGCCCGTGGCGCTGGCGGCGTTGGAGGACGAGACGCAGCGGCAACTGCGCGAACTTTCGCTGGTTGCGCTGGCGGTGCTCGGCGTGAAATCGCCCACGCATGCGCAGGTGCAGGACGAAATGCATCGACAGTTTGCGGCGCTCACGACGGCATTGCCGGATGATGGTGATCGGGAGGCGTTGCTGCAGCAGGCGATACTGTTGGCGGCCGAGGAGTACGAGGCGGACTGACGGCGGGTGCGGGCGAGTTTGACCGAACTGCTATCCACGGAAACGCGCGTAGGCTTTCCACTGCGGTCAGCCGTTTGCCCAGGCGGGCAGTCGCGTGCCGCAGACCTTGCCCTGTCGACGTCCGATGGCCAGAGTCCGTGAGCCCGCGTGCCCACTACCGCCTTAGACCCGGACCTCCCTCTCGTGCGCTCATGCCTGCGCTGCTCTCCACTCGTCGCGGTCCTGTCGTTGCCATTCGCGGCCACCCAATCATCGGCGCAGGCAACACGCGTCACCGGCACACCCGGCTACTCGGCCGTCGCCGCAACAACGCAGCGGCGCCTCGAACAGGAAGCCATTCAGGGACCCGTACCGGCGCGCGCCAGGACACAATCTGCGGCGCTGTCAAAAGAACCGCATGTGGCCGGCACACCGGCTCAGAAACGCACTGCCGACTACGTCATCGCGCAAATGAAAGCGATGGGACTGGAGACGGAGCTGCGTCAATACGATGTGTGGTTGCCGCATGCGACGAGTGTAAAGATCACCCGACTTGGTGGTACGCCGTTGGCGCTCGACTTGAGCGAACCGGCTATCCCGGGTGATCCGGCCACGGCGATGAAGCAGTACCTCACGGTGAACGGATCGAGCGGCGCCGGGATCGGCGAAGGCGAGTTGGTGTTCGTGAACTACGGGTTGATTGAGGACTACGCGACACTCGATTCGCTTGGCGTGTCGGTGAAAGGCAAGGTGGTGTTGGCCCGCTACGGACGCAGCTTTCGCGGTATCAAGGCGCGCGAAGCCGAGAAGCGCGGCGCGGTGGCGGCGCTTATCTACACCGATCCGGCCGACGATGGATTCGCCCGCGGCGATGTGTATCCTGAAGGCCCGATGCGACCCATGCGTGGTGTGCAGCGCGGCAGTGTGTTTAACGGTGCCGGCGATCCGCTCACACCCGGCTATGCCAGCACACCCGGTGCGCCGCGCATTCCGCTCAGTCAGGCGGTGCTCCCGAAAATTCCCGTAGTGCCCATTAGTGGGGCCAATGCCCAGTTGCTGCTGGCGCAGGTGCGCGGGACGTCAATTCCGGCCAGTTGGCAAGGCGGTCTCGCGTTGCGCTATCACGTGGGACCGGGCCCGACCCGTGTGAAGGTGGAAGTCACCACCGACGCGGCAACCAATGGCACGAAGGCCATCTATAACACGCTGGGCTATCTGCGGGGCACCGACTTTCCCGATGAGTACGTGTACATCGGCGGGCATCGGGATGGATGGGGACCTGGCGCGGCCGACAACATCAGCGGTACGGTGAGCATTCTTGAAGCGGCGCACGCGCTGTCGGACATGGCCAGGAGGGGTGTTCGACCGCGTCGCACGATTGTGTTTGCTACCTGGGACGCCGAAGAGTGGGGACTGGTGGGCAGCTCGGAGTATGTGGAAGACGATTCGCTGCGCTTGCAGAAGGGCGCGGTGGCGTATTTCAATCAGGACGTGGCGGCGCAGGGATCGCTGTTTGGCGGTGGCGGTACGCCATCATTGCGTGCGGTGCTGCGCGATGTCGTGAAGAGTGTGCCCGACCCAAAGGGCAAAGGCAGCGTATACGATGCGTGGCGCGCCGCCAGCGGACTGCGCGCCGATACACTGGAACCGGCGATGGGAGATCCGGGTGGTGGCAGTGATTTTGCCGGGTTCTACAATCACTTGGGCATCCCGATTGCCGAGTGGGGATTTGGTGGACCGGCCGGCACGTATCACTCCGCCTACGACACCTTTGCCTGGATGGAGCGTTTCGGTGATCCGGGATTTGTCTATCACGCCACCGCGGCGCGTATCGGTGCGGCCATGGCTCTGCGTGTGGCCAACGCGGATATATTGCCATACGACTACGTGGAGTTTGCGCGCACCATGCGACGCTATCTGGCGCCGCTTTCGCGCAGTCTGACCGCGAAGGGTTGGGACAGTACAGCGATTGCTCCGCTTGCCGCCGCCATTACGCGCCTTGAGCGTTCGGCGCAGGACTTTGCCAGCACGCGTGACAGCGAACTGACGCGCGGTGTCGCGCGATCGGCACAGTTGGCTACCAATACGGCGTTGCTCACGGTGGAGCGCGCATTTGCCCGTGCGAGTGGTCTGAAAGGGCGGCCGTGGTACCGGTCACTGATTTATGTGGCCGACATCGACAACGGGTATGCGAATATGAATTTTCCCGGCGTGAACGAAGCGATACGGGCTGGTGATCGAGCCACGACACTCTCGGAACTCGCTGATTTGACACAACGATTTGGTGTGGCGGCAGACATCATGGACCACGCCGCGAAACTGATCACCGTGAAGTAACAGGGAAGGTCATGACGTCCGATCCACGCTATTCCCGTCAACTTATCCTCAAGGGATTCGGCGCCGCCGCGCAGCAGCGGCTGGCCGACGCGCGCGTGCTGATTGTTGGTGCGGGCGGTCTGGGCTCGCCGGCCAGCATGTATCTCGCTGCCGCCGGTGTTGGCACACTCGCGCTGGTGGATCGCGACGTGGTGGACATCACCAACCTGCACCGCCAACTGTTGTATACCACGCCCGATGTTGGTCGCGGCAAGATGGCGGTAGCGCAGGAGCGGCTGTTGGCCATCAATCCGGACGTGGTCGTGCAGGTGCATGAAACGCGACTGACGGCGCAAAATGCAGCGGATCTTGTGGCCGGACATGATTTCGTGGTGGATGCCACCGACAACTTTCCGGCGCGTTACGCGATCAACGATGCGTGTGTGCGGGCGGGCGTGCCGTTCGTGTATGGCAGCGTAGCGCGTTTCGAAGGACAGGTGAGCATTTTCGCGGCACCGAACGGCCCGTGCTATCGTTGTTTGTTTCCCGAGCCACCCTTGCCGGGCTCGGTGCCCACGTGCGCCGAAGAGGGTGTGTTGGGTGTGGTCCCGGGCATTCTCGGATTGTATCAGGCCACCGAAGTCATCAAGTGGATTGCACAGATCGGCACGCCGTTGGTGGGGCGCATGTTGTTGCTCGATTTGCTTGAGCACGAGAGCCAGACCATTCGCGTGACCCGTCGCGCGGAGTGCACCGCCTGCGGCGTGAATGCCAACGCACCGGTCGCAACGATGGCGTCGGTGCGTGACGGCCATCACGCCATGACCGACGACTACTCGGACATCTCGGTGGTGGGGCTGGCGGCACGTCTCGCGCAGAGTGACGAACTCGTGGTTCTGGACGTGCGTGAGCCGTGGGAGTTCGACACGGCGAGTCTGCCCAACAGCATGCTGGTGCCAATGTCCACCTTGCCGTCGGCGATCAATCGCTTGGAACGTGACCTGGAGTATGTGGTGCTGTGTCATCACGGCACGCGCAGCGACATGGCGGCCAACTTCATGCGTTCCCGGGGGTTTCCGCGCGTGCACAACGTGCTGGGCGGGATAGAAGCATGGAGTATCGAGGTGGATTCGACCGTGCCGCGGTACTGACGTCCATGACCGGGCTTGGTGATCTGCTGACGCGTGTCGCGGATCACTTGCCGTGGCGGCGTGCATTGCGAGCGCGATTCGAGCTGGCGCACGCGCGGCGCTTGCCCACGGGGCCGGACGGTGTGGTGATGGGGGCGGAGCGTATTCACCTGCAGGGTTCCAGCGGACGTGCGGCGTTGCTGCTGCACGGCTTCAATGACACGCCGCAGTCGATGGCCTCTCTCGCGGCGGCCGTGCACGGCGCCGGGTACACCGTGGTAGCGCCGCGACTGCCGGGACATGGGGTGCGTTTGCCGGACATGGCCCAAGACGCGCGCGCGGCGCAATGGCGATCCACCGTGGCGCATGAGTACGCACAGTTGCGTGCCGCACACGACACGGTGGTGGTGTGCGGTCAGTCGATGGGTGGTGCATTGGCGGTGCTGTTGGCAGCGGCGCATCCGGAGTTACCGGCGTTGGTGCTCCTCGCGCCATTCCTTGGCATGTCCGTGGGCATGCAGTTTCAGATCGTCGCGTCGATGTTGTGGAACTTCGGTGCCCCGTATCATATCGGCACGGGTGGTGAGCGTTCACTGCACGATCCCGTCGCCAGGCTGCAGACGCTGGGACCCCGGGTGTTCACGGCGCGCATGATGAACGAGTTGCGCACGGTGGCCCGGGCGGCTGAGCGCGCGCTGCCGCAAGTGGTGGCGCCCACGTTGTATCTGCAGTCGCGCGAGGACAACCGGATTTCGAGCGACGACGCGG
>JANMRE010000454.1:0-1492 GCA_031370885.1 Gemmatimonadaceae bacterium | reverse complement strand
CTGGCGCCGCAGCTGCTCGGGCTCGATCCACGGGCCCTCGGCGTGCTCAATGAGCGCATGGATACCGCCATGCGCGGCCACCCGTATGTGAAGTCGGCCATCGACATGGCATGCTGGGACATTCTTGGTAAGGCCAGTGGGCTGAGTGTGGCCATGCTCATGGGTGGCCATGTGGGAGCCGATTTCGCACTCTATCGTGCAATCTCGCAGGACACACCGGCGCGCATGGCCGCGCGGATCTCGGAGTATCGCGCCGAGGGCTACCGCAAGTTTCAATTAAAAGTGGGGGGCGACCCGGATACCGATATCGAACGCATTCATGCAGCGGCGGCTGAGTTGAGTCGCGGTGATGTGCTGATTGCCGACGCCAACACGGGATGGACACAGCACGAGGCCGTGCGGGTGGCCGACGCCGTGAAGGGTGTGAATGTGTATATCGAGCAACCGTGCATGACCTACGAGCAGTGCCTGGCGGTGCGTCGGCATACCAATCGTCCGTTCGTGCTGGATGAAGTTGTGGACGGCATCGACATGGTGGTACGCGGCGTGGCCGATCAGGCCATGGACGTGATCAACCTCAAGATCTCGAAGGTGGGTGGCCTCACCAAGGCACGGCAGATTCGCGATCTCTGCGTGTCGCTGGGTATCGCCATGACCATTGAGGACACATGGGGCGGTGATATCATCACGGCGGCCATCGCGCATCTCGCGCACAGCACGCCGGAGCGGTTGCTCTTTTCGTCAACCGACTTCAATTCGTATCTGACGGTGTCCATCGCCGACGGGGCACCGCAGCGTGTGCAGGGGCGTCTGGCGGCGTCGACGCGACCGGGCCTGGGTGTTACGCCGATTCTGTCGGTGCTTGGGGAGCCGGTGTTCCAGACTTCATAGCGAGGTCCGCGAGGTCAACTGCATCCACCCCAACAACCTCAACAACCTCAATAATTAACCGCAGGGTACGCAGAGTTCGCGGAGAACAGGTTGTGACGTAACAGCGGGCACGTCGGCACATTCCATGTGGTTGATTGCTTGTGGAATCCATCGATCACGGCGAGTTCGAAGAATCTCACCGCGAAGGACGCGAAGGTCGCCAAGAGAACGCCGATGTTGAACAAGAAGTTCCCCTGCGTCCTTTGCGACCTCCGCGGTTGAATTGGTTTGGAAGGTTTCTAGCGACCTCCGCGTACCCTGCGGTGAAGCAGTTCGAGATTCGAGCTGCGCGAAACTAACTGAGCGCGATGGGTCTGGCGCCATGAACATCGATCAGCGCCAGTCGCCGCAAATGCACCGAGTCGGCCGCACCCACGAACGCTATCGTGTCACCGGATTCGCGAAGCGCGCTTTTGAGTTGCGTGAGGCCGCCACAGACATATCGATTGCACAGGTTCGAGCGCATGTCGCGCGGCAATGCACAGCCAGCGGACGTGTGATACACGCACGACCCGCGATAATGACGGGTGGGCAAGTGATTGGCGTAGGCCGTCAGCAATGC
>JANMRE010000440.1:0-2589 GCA_031370885.1 Gemmatimonadaceae bacterium | reverse complement strand
TGCAGGGTCTCAAGGAGCAACTGGATGTGCCCGTGCTCGCGCTGACCGCGACGGCAACCCGACGCGTCGCACTGGACATTTTGCGACAGCTCGGCATGCGGAAGCCGGCGGGCTTCAAGGGGTCGTTCTTTCGCCCGAACCTGCAGATCGCAACACGGAAAAAAGGGCAGGGCGGCAACACCCGCACGGAAATGCTCGCGCTCATTCGCGCGCATGCCGGCGAGAGTGGCATTGTGTACTGCCAAAGCCGGAAGGGCGTGGAGCAAACGGCGGAGTTCCTGTCAGCGCAAGGCGTCCGTGCGCTCCCGTATCACGCCGGCCTCGAGCCCGACGAACGGGCGCGCAATCAAGAGGCGTTTCAGCGCGATGATATCAATGTGATCGTCGCCACCGTTGCGTTCGGGATGGGCATCGACAAGTCCAATGTGCGATTCGTGATTCACCGCGACATGCCGAAAGACATCGAATCGTGGTATCAGGAGATTGGTCGTGCCGGGCGTGATGGCTTGCCCAGCGACTGTGTGCTGTTTTATTCGTGGGCCGACGTCAAACTGCACGAGCGTTTTCTCGACAACCTTGATGACGATGCCGTTCGCAAGCGCACCCGCGCGGCAACGGTGGCGCTGTTTGATCTGGTGGAACGAACACGCTGTCGGCATCAGGCACTCGTGGCCCACTTCGACGAGGTGATTGCGCCATGCGGCAGCGCGTGCGATGTGTGCACCGGTCAGCGCATTACTGTACGCATCGCCGAACTGGTCGAGTCACAGGCAGGTACGGTGCACGCGCGGCGTGCTGTTGGGGGCGGTGGCGTGAGCGGGCGGACGTCGCGCGGGCTTGAAGCCGCGACGCTCGACGACGATGAGCGGGCGCTGTTCGACCAACTGCGCGTGTTGCGACGACAGCTGGCCGATGAAGCCGGCGTCCCGGCGTACATCGTGTTCGGCGACAGGGTGTTGCTGGAAATGGTGGCGCGGCGGCCGACTACGCCGCGCGAGATGTTGCAGGTGCCGGGCGTGGGTGAGGCGAAGTTGGAGCGGTATGGTGCGCAGTTCCTGCGCGTGCTGCTCGACAACTGATTGGTATCGAACGCGCGGGTACGCACGATCATCGTCAACCACCCGGGCGCCGAACCACATTTCGCATTGCTTCTCCTCCGCGTCCCCTGCGGACTCCGCGGTAAGGACTCTGCTTGCCTCGCCAGCAAAGGAGACGAACGCTTGACGACCGTGGAACAGTCCTCCATATTGGAGGAATAAGGGAGGAACACGCATGGCGACGCTGAACGTCAAGAACCTCGACGATGACCTGTACGAGCGACTGAAGGCGCGGGCTGACCAGCAGCACCGGTCGGTCGCACAAGAGGTCACGCACATTCTGTCGGAGACGCTCTCCAAAGCGCCGCCGCTTTCGATCCTCACGCTCGAAGGGCTTGGCAGGGAGGTCTGGGCTGGCCGCGATGCGGCAAAGCACGTCGAATCCGAGCGTAATGCGTGGGACTAAGAAAGCTTGTCGGGTCCGGGCCTGTTGCGCTGGATACCGCTGTTTTCATCTACTTCGTTGAGCAACATCCGACGTACGCCAAGGTAGTTCGGCCGCTGTTCGTGGCAGCCGACCGTGGCCAGTTGGAATTGGTGACGTCGGCGGTGACGTTGCTCGAGGTACAGGTCGTTCCGTATCGCGCAGGGAATGCCGCGTTGGCCGAACGCTATGAGGCGCTCCTCACGCGCAGTCGCGGTCTCACGTTAATCGATCTCGACCGCGACGTACTGCGGACCGCAGCGCAGTTGCGTGCCCGGTTCGGGATACGCACGCCGGATGCGCTGCAACTCGCCGCCGCGCACTCGGCACGGTGTACGGCGTTCGTCACGAATGATCGACGGTTGCCAGTGGTGGAAGGTCTGCGTGTCGTTCAGCTGAGCGACGTGTGACGAGTAGCGCGTTGAAGGCTGCGGGCGAGGACCTCGATCTGTGGCCCGCAGATGTCACGGTGACGAATTCCGGCCTGACACCATCAGGTCGGAATTCAAGTACGACACCAACGCGATGATCTCGCGCTTCCGGAGATTGAGATTGGGCATGCGCGTCTGACCGGTGTTCGGTCCCGCCAGCGGGCTGCGCTCGGGGTCGGCCAGGAACTTCGCGACGTAGTCGGCCACGTACCGCTTTCCCGTCAGGTCCGGACCCACCTTCATGCCGTCCGTCCCGAGCGATCCGCGTACGTGACACGCGGTGCAGCTCTTGGACACGAACAGTCGGAGTCCACGATCGGCGTCGGAAAATGGTGGCGGGGCCGCGGCACCTGCGTCGATCGCCTTGAGCGGCATCAGCGTGGTCTTGCTCGGACCGAAACCGCTGTTCACGGTAATGGTCCAGTCGCCGGCGCGCGGGACGGTGATGCTGGCTGCGTAGTGTCCGGATCCGTCGGTCGCTCGCGCAGCGACGCTGGTCTGTGTGGCTCCCGACTGGATCGTCACACTGGGCGAAAGGCCGCTCAGCAGCGTAACACCGTGCTGACGCACGACAAACGAGACTGGTACCGGTTTTCCGGCCACCAGATAGTCGGGAATGTCGTCCACCGAGACCGCG
>JANMRE010000381.1:0-3177 GCA_031370885.1 Gemmatimonadaceae bacterium | reverse complement strand
CCCGCCGTGCAGCAGGATGTTCTCCGGCTTCACATCGCGGTGCACAATGCCGCGCTCGTGTGAGTAGTGCAGCGCGTCGAGCACTTCGCGGGCGATGCGCACCGCTTCGTCCACGCCGAGTTGCGTTTCCCGATCGAGTTTTGCGCGCAACGTTTCGCCGTCGATGAACGGCATGACGTAGAACAGGAATCCGTCGGCGGCGCCCGAGTCGAACAGCGGCAGAATGTGCGGATGCTGCAACGCCGCGGTGGTCTTGATCTCCTGCACAAACCGCTCGGCGCCCAACACGGCAGCGAGTTCCGGTTTGAGCAACTTGAGCGCGACCTTGCGATCGTGCTTGAGGTCATCGCACAGGTACACGGTGGCCATGCCGCCTTCGCCCAGGTGGCGGAGAATGCGATAGCGGCCGTCGAGCGCGGTGTTGAGGCGGTCAGTCCGTTCGATCATAGCGCCAAAGGTGCGCCGAGAGCGACCCAAACGCGAGCGCGTCGATCGCGCCGCCGCCGTCACGGAAATGTTTCGGCTGATGGATGGTGCACCCGGGCACGCGCGCGGCAAGCGATGGACGCGAGACGAGCTGTATGAGCGGCGGTAAAGTCTTTCTCGATACCAACGTGCTCGTGTACGCGCAGGATCGCGATGCGGCGAAGAAACGGAAGCGGAGTCGCGAGCTCATTGAGGACATCGCCACCACCGGCGTCGGTGTGATCTCCACGCAAGTCCTGCAAGAGTTCTATGTCACCGTGACGCGCAAAATGGGTGTGGCGCCGCTGGCCGCGAAGGCTGTCATGCAGTCATTCAGGATTTTTGAAGTGGTGCAGATTTCTCCCGAACTGATCGCGCAAGCGATCGATCGTGCGGTGCTGAGCCAGCTCTCGTTGTGGGACTCGCTCATCGTGACCGCATCAGTCTCGGGCGGATGCACGACGATGTACAGTGAAAACCTGAATGCCGGCCAGCTGATTGACGGTGTACGGATTGTGAACCCGTTCGCGTAGTCCAATCGAGTCGGCCGCCGCTCGTCGTTTCGCTTAACACGGTAGCGACGCGTGAAGGCCGTGGTGCGCCGCTCCGTATTCGTGGCGCTCATGGGGGCGTGCTCCCGTTTCGCCGTAGCCCCGGCAGTTGCGGCCAGTTGACGACCATTTTGATGTCACCGGAGGATTTGCCTGCGACCATCAGGAATTCTCGGCCGCTCGGGAACACGCTCCAGTTCGTCTGCGCGAGGCCATGCATGTAGCGGTCGACAAAGAGCGTATCCCATTGGGCGACGCGCAGCGGAGCCCCGGTGAGCCGAGCCGCCATGATCCGCCGCTCCGCACTACGATAGAAAAGCGTCCCGCCTTGCGGTGACCAGAGAGGCTCCGTGCCTCCCGTGATGGAGATCTGCACGCGCGGCCCGGGGCCTGGGAGCGGTTGCAAAAAAATCTCATACCGACCGGATTCGTTCGACGCGTAGGCGAGCCATCGCCCATCGGGGGAAATCGCCGGGCTGACCTCGGCCGCCAGCGTCGCGACCAGCGGCCGGAACCGTGCCAGGCTGTCGGTGGGCGCCAGCAGGATGTCTCGACCGTCGTTGATGCCGCCGGTGCCGCCCCGCCGTAGCACGCTCCAGCCCCCCGCAGGCCCCAGGCCGAAGTCGAACAGCATGGCGGACGAGTCGCGGAAGAGCAGCGTATCCGCGCCGCTCCGATCCCACGCGCGCGCGATGATCTCACGTCCCGGTTCGCCAAGGAACCGGATGAAGGCGACACGACGCCCATCGCGCGTCCATTTCGGCATCAAGCCCTCGCCTTCGGCCGCGACCGGCTGCACCGCTCCGCTGCCAACGTCGAGCAGGACGATCGGACCGGTGGGTTTGAGTCGGGCGGGCTCGTTGTATTCGACCACCACGCGTTGGCCATCCGGGGAGAGGCGCGGCGCGTAGTAGGCCGCAGTTCCGCCCGGCCCGGGCCGCTCCGCGCCGCCGTCGCCAACGATCCGCAAGGATCTTGTGTTGCCGGCGAACTCCCCCGAGTGATACGCCAGCGTGCCATTGAGCGAGACGGCCGCACCCACGGCGCCGCCTGGTGCTCCCACCCAGACATTCGGTTGGAGCAAGACGGGCGGCTCTTGCACCGTGCGCGACCGCAGGGAGAACGGCACCGCGAACAACTCGCCGGTCACGCGCCCAAAGACAATATGGCCGGTGCCCGAGTACTGCGGGTTCGTCCCCACGATGCCCAGGTCGTTGATCGTCCCGTCGTCGAGCGAGAGCACGCCGAGATGATCGTCGTCGAGCGGTGCGTTCGGGCGCGTTCCCCGCAGGTTGACCAGCGCGAAACGGCCACCGGGCAGGACCGCGGGCCAGCGGAGTCGTGGAATGCCCGCCGCCGCGTTGGCCGCGATGAGCACGCGCCTGGCGCCGTCATCGACCGAGGTAAGCCAGACGGTATCAATGCGCGCGTTCACGATGCGCCGGTCATCCACCCAGCTCGCCATGCCAGCCGCATCGATGCGTCGGGCCGTTCCCCCCGACACCGGAATCCGGAGCAGATCCTGGCCGGCGCGAAACAGCACCGTCGTGCCATCCGGAGAGAACATCGGATCGACGCTGCCGTCGCGTAAGCTGGTCTCGGAGCCGGCAATCAATCGAAACTCGGTTCCGTCCATCTGGCGCAGATACAGGCCGCGTGTTCCAGCCTTCACGCCCACCACGATCAGTTGGCGACCGTCGGGCGACAGGGCGAGCCGTCGGCCGCCTGCGGTATACGGCTTCACGCTGTCCGGCAGCGCGATATCGAAACGCGATGCGGCGGGTTGCTGGGTCGTGCGCGTGGTGAGCCACAGCGCACCGGCCGCGGCGGTGAGCACGACACCGGTGGTGAACCCGAGGAGTGTGCGCAGGCTCGCCGGCCCGCGTCGCGTGGCCGCGCCCCGCACCACGGTGGGACGGGAGGCATGCCCCGTCGCGGCCCCCGGGTCGCTCAACGCCGCCGCGAACTCGCCGGCCGTCGCCCAGCGATCCGCCGGCAGCTTTTCGAGGGCGCGCACCACCGCTTGCTCCACCCCTTCCGTCACCGCCTTGCGTTGCACGGCGATACTGCGCGGTTCTTCCGTGAGCACGCGCGCGACAATCGCCTGCACACTGCTGCCGATGAATGGCGCTTCGCCCACCAGCATTTCATACGTCACCGC
>JANMRE010000376.1:0-10697 GCA_031370885.1 Gemmatimonadaceae bacterium | reverse complement strand
CCCGAATCGCGGCGCGATGCGGGCCGATTTTTGGAATCTGCGTGATGACGGTGACATCCACATTGTTTGCTCGCCACCCGGAGGTGCGAATGTGCTCGACAGCGGCCGCCAGCATCACTGTGGAGTCTTTGCCCCGGTGCGCAGGATCGGTGTCCGGAAACATCTCGCCGATGTCCCCCATGGCAGCGGCGCCAAGCAGGGCGTCGGTGATGGCGTGACAAACGGCATCACCATCGGAGTGGCCGGCACAATGCACGTCGGACGCGATGTCCACGCCGCCAAGTCGCATCGGGCCTCCCGGCGCGAATCGATGGGAGTCATAGCCGATCCCAACGCGGAGCGCGGCGTTCACGCGGCAACCGTGGCCGGCGTGTCACGGAGAATCGAATAGTCCTGTCGGCGGCGAGCCGGGGTGAATCCCGCGTCTCGAATCAGGCGTTCCATTTCGTCCGTTGTGGTGCGGTGCGTGGTATTCGCCGCCGACACCACGTTCTCCTCGATCATGAGCGATCCGAAATCGTTGCACCCGTAGCGGAGTGCCATCTGCCCCACCTTCAGGCCCATGGTCACCCAGCTCGACTGCAGATTGGGAACGTTGTCGAGCACGATGCGCGAAATCGCCACGGTGCGCAGGTACGTCACCGCATCCGTCTTCGGCATGTGCGACATGGACGGCGTATTCTCCGGCTGCAGGGGCCATGTGATAAACGCCGTAAAGCCACCGGTGCGCGCCTGCAGGTCGCGTACCCGTTGCAAGTGCTCGAGACGTTCGGCCAGCGTTTCGCCGATGCCGTACATCATGGTGACCGACGTCTTCATACCCTCTTGATGCGCCAGCTCCATGATGTCGAGCCACCGATCCGCGCCCGCCTTTTTCGGAGCAGCGATGTCCCGCACGCGTTGCACCAGAATTTCGCCGCCCCCGCCGGGAATGGAGTCGAGGCCAGCGGCCTTGAGCTCACGGATCACGTCACGCGCGTCCATGCGAAAGCGGGTTGAGAAGAAGTCCACCTCGCTGGGCGAGAATCCGTGGATATGGATGGGGTGATACTGCTTGATGTATCGCATCAGATCGAGATACCACTCAAACGGGATATACGGATTGTGCCCGCCCTGAATGAGGATCTGCACGCCGCCCAATGCCTTCGTCTCCTCAATCTTCTCGCCAATCTGTTCGAACGACAACGTGTACCCTTCGGCATGCTTCGGGCGACGGTAGAACGCGCAGAAGCCGCAGTCGGCTACACAGACATTGGTGTAGTTGATGTTGCGGTCCACAATGTAGGTCACGACGTTGTGCGGATGTTTTGCCGCGCGCACGCGATCGGCTTCGAGGCCCAGCTCGAGGAGTGGGGCGTTGGTATAGAAATCAAGCAGGTCGCGCATGGGCACTCTGAATAGTCACCGGGGTGACGCGGTTCGCGTTACGCCGCAGGAAGAAACGCCAGCGTACCATCGGGTACGCGACCAACGAGCAACAGTCGACGGAAGAACTCCGTCAACCCTGCGAGATGCGGGTACGACAAGCGGTAGTCCAGTCCCGAAAGATATTCCAGGCAGGTCTCGCGTGGCACGCCACTGGCCAGTTCCGCTTGCGCGGCGAGCTGGTCCAGATGCTCAAGGCCCCAGTCGCGCGACGCGATCAGCGACGCATGCACGCCCAGCGCGTCACGCACGGGCGCGTTGCGCTGTGCCACCCATACGGCGAACACGAACGGCAAGCCGGTCCACTGTTTCCAGATCTCCCCCAGATCAATACGAAACGGATAGCGATCGGCCCACTGCCCCCCGCGGTTCGCCTCGTCGGACAGTCGCAACGCGGCATCGCCGATGACCAGGCGCGCGTCGTGCGGTGCGTCATCGAATCGCGCCAGGTCGGCCAGTTCGGCATCACCAGGCACGAAGGTTGGCTTGCACCGCCACACGTTCTCGAAGAGCAATTCGAGCAGCGCGACGCTGGTCATGGAACTGCGGCTCACGAGCACCTGACGATCCCCCAGCGCCATCGGATCGCGGCGCGAGAACAGCATGACGCTGCGCACCGGTCCATCGCTGGTGATACCCAATTCGGGCAGCAACAGATAGCGCTTCGCGTCGCGGGCATATTCGATGGCGGACACCACACTGACATCGAGGTGACCGTCAGCCATCAGGCGATTGAGGACGGTGGGAATTCCGTTCACCAACGATCCATCCATCGGAATGATCCCGCGGTCGATGCCCCCGTAAACCGGATAGCAATTGATGTACGGGATCCTGCCGACACGGAGCATGGCGCGCGTCAGCCAGTGACCAGCGCGAGGCCCGCGCCCACCGGTTCATCACTCGACTCCAGGTCGAAGTCGCGAAGCACCCGATACAACGAGTCCCGTTCGGCAGGATGCTTGCCGGCGCCACGGATGAGCGTCAGGAGTTCCGGCAGCGTCATCCCCTGAGGCGTGTGGGCCCCCACCGCGTGATAGATCTTTTCGCGCACCACGGTGCCTTCGATGTCATTGACACCGAAGTGCAGTGCGATTTGCGAGACCGCAGCCGTCACCATAATCCAGTGAGACTTGATGTGCTCGACGTTGTCGAGATAGAGTCGACCGACCGCCAGATTCCGCAGGTCATCGAATCCTGTGGAGGCGATCCCTTCGCGTTTGAGCGCCTTCCCCAGTGCGTTGTCGTCGGGGTGATACGCCAGCGGGATGTAGGCGAGAAACCCACCGGTCTCGTCCTGCAGGTCGCGCAGCATCGTGAGGTGCTGGACGCGATCCTCGATGGTCTCGACGTGTCCATAGAGCATCGTACAATTGGAGCGCATGCCGAGACGATGCGCCGTGCGATGCACATCGATGTAGTCGGCGCCGCCCAGTTTTTTGTCCGCGATCACGTCGCGCACGGCGGCGCTGAAGGTCTCTGCCCCGCCGCCGGGAAGCGTGTCGAGACCGGCGTCGCGCAGCGCAACCAACACGTCGTGCTGGCTCATCTTTTCGATGCGCGCGATGTGCGCGATTTCGACGGCGGTGAGCGCCTTGATGTGCACTTGCGGGTGGCGCTGCTTGAGCGCGCGGAACATGGTGCTGTAGTACTCGAGCCCCGCCTTCATGTCGAGTCCACCCACGATGTGAAACTCGCGGGTGATCGTGCCATCTGCCCGATCGGACTCCTCCAGCACCTGCTCAAGGGTGTAGCGATACGCGCCGTCCTCCTTTGGCAGCCGCGCAAAACCGCAGAACACACACGTCGTGCGCAGTACGCAGACGTTGGTGGGGTTGATATGCTGATTCGCGGCGAACGTCACCCGGTCGCCGTGGCGGGCGCGGTTGGCGGCATCGGCCATCGCGCCCACTCCCAGCAAATCGGGCGAGCGAAACAGCAGCGCGGCGTCGAGCGCCGTGAGACGCGTCCCCGCGATCAACTTCTCGCCAAGGGGACGCAGCGCGGGATCGCGAAGTCGCGACAGGTCGAATGGAATCGGAACTGGCATCAGGGCGTACTCGGGCAAATGCGCGAACCGTTCGCGCGGACCTTTATCGCCATGAACGCTCCGACGGGCCTACTCGTGCCACCGTCGGAGCGCGATCGACACGTTGTGACCACCAAACCCCGAGCTGTTGGACATCGCGACCTCCACGGTTCGCTGGCGCGGCGTGTTGGGCGTGTAGTCCAGGTCGCATTCGGGGTCGGGCGTTTGGTAGTTGATCGTGGGCGGAATCAAGCCGTCCCGAATCGCCAGTGCACACACCACAAACTCGGTGGCACCCGCCGCACCCAGCATGTGCCCGGTGGCCGACTTGGTTGAACTGATTGACAGCACAGACGCATGATCACCAAACACCGCTCTGATCCCTTTCGACTCATTGGGATCGTTGAGCGGAGTGGAGGTGCCGTGGGCGTTGAGGTACTGCACATCGGTTGGCAGGAGACTGGCGTCCTTCAGCGCCCCGCGCATGGCGCGCTGGAGCCCCTCGTGCGCTTCCGGCTGTCCGGTGAGATGATACGCATCTCCCGTAGACCGGTAACCGACGATCTCGCCATAGATCCGTGCGCCGCGACGTTGCGCGTGCTCGAGTTCCTCGAGGATCACCACGGCTGATCCCTCCCCCATCACAAAACCATCGCGGTCCAAATCGAATGGACGCGACGCCGTGGCAGGGGAATCATTCCGCGTGGATAACGCACCCATGTTGGCAAAACCACCGATCGACATTGGTGTGACGGCCGCTTCCGACCCGCCGGCCACCATGACGTCCGCATCGCCGTATTGAATGATCCGAAACGCATCTCCGATGGCATGGGCGCTGGACGCGCAGGCCGAGACGGTAGCATAGTTTGGACCCTTGGCCTGCAACCGCATGGACACCACGCCGGCCGCGATGTCCGAGATGAACATCGGAATGAAAAACGGTGAGATCTTGCCGGGCCCGCGCGACCGATACACGTCGTGCTGATCCTCGAAGCTGCGAATGCCGCCGATCCCGCTGCCGATGATCACCCCCATCGACTCGGGTGCGAGCGATCCCGGCGAGATCCCCGCGTCGTCGGCCGCTTGCAAGGCAGCGGCCACCGCAAACTGGGTGTACGCGTCGGCCCGTTTCGCTTCCTTGCGATCCATGTACGCCAGCGGATCGAATTGCTTCACTTCCGCCGCGAAGCGAACCGAATACTTCTCGGCGTCGAACCGCGTGATGTTCGCGGCTCCCGAGACCCCTGCCAACAACGCCTGCCAGGTCGTCGCCACGTCGTTCCCGACGGGCGTCAGCGCACCCAGTCCTGTGACGACGACCCGCCGACGCATCAGTTCGCGACCTTGGCCTCGAGATAGGCCACGGCGTCACCGACCGTGCGGAGTTTCTCGGCGTCTTCATCGGGAATATCGATGTTGAACTCCTTCTCGAACTCCATCACGAGCTCCACGATGTCGAGCGAGTCAGCACCAAGGTCCTCGATAAAGCTCGCCTCAGGTGTGAGCTTCTCGCGCTCAACGCCGAGCTCTTTTTCGATGATATCCTTGATCTTGGCCGATTGATCCGCCATGGAACGATTCCTCTGTGTTGAGAAGGTAGAAGGGGAACTTAGCTACATCACCAGACCGCCGTCCACCACGAAAACCTGCCCGGTCACGTACCGGGCAAGGTCCGAGGAGAGAACGGCTACCATGCCCGCAATATCATCGGGCGTCCCCAGACGTTCGAGGGGAATTCCTGCACTCATGGCGCGACGTGCTTCGTCGGGCATCGCGGCCGTCATGTCGGTCTCGATGAACCCCGGCGCGATCACGTTCGCCAGAATATTTCGCGAGGCCAGCTCCTTGGCGATGGATTTGGTCATCCCGATCAGACCAGCCTTGCTGGCGGCATAGTTCGCCTGCCCTTTGTTGCCGATCAACCCCACAACGCTGGCCACGTTGATGATGCGGCCCCAACGGCGCTTCATCATGAAGCGGCTCGCCGCGCGGCAGGTGGCGAATGCCCCGCGCAAATTGGCATTCATCACGGCGTCCCAGTCGTCGTCCTTGAGGCGAATGAGGAGATTGTCGCGCGTCAGGCCTGCATTGTTCACCAGAATGTCGAGCTGACCAAAATCGCGTTCTACTGCCTCGACCAGTGCGGTCGCCTGTCCGGTTTCTCCCACGTCGACGGCGTAGCCGCGCACCTCGCGCCCCGTCCGCGTGGCGATCTCCACCGCCACGGCGTCGGCACGTTCCTGATCGCGCCCCGTCACGGCCACGCGAGCCCCGGCGGCGGCCAGCGTTTCCGCAATCGCGCGTCCAATCCCCCGCGTCGAGCCGGTGACGAGGGCCACGCGGTGGGTGAGATCGATGCGGGGGGTATGTGGCAGCTCAGTCATGGGCAGCGACCATCTCCAGGAGTTTTTCGATCTCGGCGACGGTGCCGCAGGTTGCGGTCTGAACGTCCGGAGCAATCCGACGGGCGAGTCCGGCGAGTATCCCACCGGTACCGATTTCGACGTACAGCGCACCGGGGTGTCGAGAGACCAACTGCTGCATGACCGTGGTCCACCGCACGGGAGCCGTGAGTTGCTGAACCAACAGTTCACGCGCACGCGCCGGCTCAGTCACCTCTTCGCCATTCACATTGGCCACCACGGGGAAGTGCGACGGGTGGAACACCGTGTCGCCGAGCGCGGCGTCGAGTCCTTCTGCGGCGTCCTGCATCAGCGGCGAATGAAAGGCACCGCTGACCGGCAGTGGCAGGCACCGCTTCGCGCCCGCCTCCTTGCACAGTGCCATTGCCCGTTCGACACCCGCGACGTCCCCGGAAATGACCACTTGTTCGCCGCTGTTGAAATTGGCCGGCACCACCAGGCCTCGCTCCCGCGTTGCCTGCGCGCAAATCGACTCGATGGATGCCGTCAGCACCCCGAGTACCGCCGCCATCGCTCCGGGCCGGACCACGCCTTGCTCGAACATCAGGGTTCCGCGGCGTCGCACGAGGCGCGCGGCGTCCCCGACATCGAACATGCCTGCGAGGTGGTAGGCCGAGAACTCGCCCAGCGAATGGCCCGCCGCGGCCCGTACGAGCGGCGCGATCGCGGGTCGCACCACCTCCCAGACGGCCGCGCTGTGCGCCAGCAGTGCGGGCTGCGCATTGTGGGTACGGGTGAGTTCGTCCGCCGGCCCTTCAAATGCCACTGACGACAGTGCCGTGCCAACGGCGTCGTCGACGGCGTGATACACATCGCGCGCGGACGGATACGCATCGTACACGTCGCGGCCCATACCGACGCGCTGGGACCCTTGGCCGGGCAGCAACACCACAATGCTGGATATCATGATCCGGGTATTTCGACGCCAGGCGCGCTTAGAAGCGCACGACCAGCGACCCCCACGTGAAGCCCGCGCCAAATGCGACAAAGAGCACAGTCATGCCGTCCTTCAATCGCCCCTGCTCGATGGCATCGTTGAGCGCGATCGGAATGGACGCGGCGGAGGTATTGCCGAACCGCTCGACGTTTACGAAGACGCGGTCCATGCTGATGCCGGCATGCTTGGCCGTGGCTTCGATGATGCGAATGTTCGCCTGGTGCGGAATGAGCAGATCAATGTCCGCTGCGGTGAGTCGGGCTTGATCCAAGGCGCGATCGGTGGCTTCGGCCATCGAGCGCACGGCGTGCTTGAAAACCTCGCGTCCCGCCATTCGCACAAACTGCCGTTTGCCGGCGAACACTTCCGGAGAGAAGGGCTCGGCGCCCCCGCCGGCTGGGCGCCAGAGCAACTCGGCGAGTGCCCCGTCCGACCGCATGAATGACGAGAGGAGACCCTTCTGACCGCCTCGCGTGCGACGTAACACAACGGCACCGGCGCCGTCGGCAAACAGAATGCACGTGTTGCGATCGGTCCAGTCGACGATCGCGCTCAATTTCTCCGCACCGATCACCAGCACCGTATCGGCGCTTCCGCTGGCAATAAGGGATTCCCCTACGATGGCGCCATACAGGAAGCCGGAGCAGGCCGCACCAAGATCGAACGCTGCGGCGCGGGTGCACCCCAGCGCCATCTGCACTTCGACCGCTGTCGCCGGCAGCAGATGGTCTGGTGACGCGGTTCCCAGCACGATGGTATCAATCTCGCCGGGGTGCACACCGGCCCTTGCCATGGCCTGACGCGCCGCGTCGGCGGAGAGCGACGTTAGGGATTCGCCGTCGCCGGCGATATGCCGCTGTCGAATGCCGGTGCGTTCAATGATCCACTGATCGTCGGTCTCGAGACCCATCGAGGCGAGGTCGGCGTTGGTGACGATGCGCTTGGGAACCGCATGCCCGGTTCCGGCGATGTAGGCGAATGGACGCTTCATGCGATTTCCCCTTCTGACAGCGCACGTCCGATATCGTCGGTCATTCCGGATTCGTAGGCACGCACGGCGACGCGAATGGCGTTCATGATAGCTCTCGGGGAACTCCGCCCATGCGAGATCACCGACACGCCACGCACGCCAAGCAGCGGCGCGCCGCCGTGTTCATCGGCGTCGAGCTCCTTCAGTGCGTCGAGTGCGTGACGCGGATCGATGCCCGCAATTTTCGATACCATGCCGATGAGCATTGGTGCGAGCCCTTCGTAAAACTTGAGCAGCACGTTTCCCGTAAACCCGTCGCACACCACGACGTCAATGGGCCCGCGATCGCACTGACCGCGCGCGATGTCGCGGCCTTCGACGTTGCCGATGAAATTGAGTTCCGATTTGGCGAGCAGCTGGTGGGCGTCTTTCACCGCGATATTGCCCTTTTCCGGTTCTTCGCCAATGGAGAGCAGTCCCACCGCCGGGCGCTCGCGCCCCAGCAGATCGCGCGCGTAGACGGTGCCAATGCGCGCGAACTGCACGAGTTCTTTCGAGGAGCAGTCGACATTGGCCCCCGAATCGAGCACCAGGACGGGACGGAGTGCCGTCGGGAAAATGGTGCCGATGGCGGGACGCGTGAGGTCGGCGTGCAACGTGAGCAGTTTCAGCGAGGCGGCCATCTGCGCCCCGGTGTTGCCCGCCGAGACGAACCCGTGCACGTACCCCTCGGCCAGTCGACGGATTCCGACGACCATCGAACTGTCGGTTTTGCCGCGGAGCGCCACCGTGGGCCGGTCGGTCATTTCGATGACCTCGGTGGCATCGACGATATGCAGTCGATGACGATGTTGCGCGAACGCGGACAGTTCGCCGTTCAACAAGGCGTCAATCTCGGCCTCGATGACCGTCGTACGGCCAACCAACTCAATGTCGTGCTGCGCCGAAAGCTCAGCAAGCGCGTGCAGTGCACCCGCGATGGGGGCCCGGGGAGCAAAGTCGCCCCCCATGGCATCCACTGCGATGCGCGCCAACGCTTACGCTTCCTGCGCGGTGACTCGCTGCTCGCCCGCGTAGAATCCGCATTCCGCACACACACGGTGTGGGCGTTTCATCGACCCGCACTGCGGGCACGACTGAATGACGATCGCGGGCGCGGTCTTGTGGGTGTTGCGGGCACGCTTGCGGCGCTTCGAGGTACGGCGCTTTGGTACAGCCATAAGTCCCTGACCTGGACGTTCGAGACGGAAAAATTGTCAGGCGAGCGGCGTGCGCGGGTCGCGCAGGCTATCCCGACGGACATCAGGAGCCGACGCACAATCGCATGCGTCGGTGTTGCGGTCCGTGCCACAAGTGGGACAAATCCCCTTGCAGTCGTCCCGGCAGAGTGCAAACGCAGGAACGGCGAGCAGCCACTCCTCACGTACCGCAGGTCGCAAATCCAACTCGCGGGATCCGGGCGGAATTTGGACGACATCGTCTTCCTCCGCCTCATCGAGACCGCTTTGAGCAAACAGCAACTGCAGTCCTTCCGACACCGTGAGCTGCACGTCGCTGAGACATCGCCGACAGGTACGCTCGGCGATTCCTGCGAACGATCCACTGAAGAAAAAACGACCGTGCCCCGCCCCGGAGAGTCGACCCTGGACGCTTACCCCGTTTTCCAACGGCAGCACGTCGTCGGCCTCCCACACTGGATCCGATGCAGCGAGCGTTCCATCAACGCTCTCCGCACGAGACTCCAGACTCCGGATGTCGAAGTACAGCATAGCCTTGAAACCTAGAGGAACACGTCTTGTCACACAAGGGTCGTCGCCTGCAGAATGACCACAAATTGGAGCTTCCAAGTGGCGTCGCAACGCCGAGTTAGACCAATCGGCGGCGCATCGGTGTCAGCTCGAAATCACGTCGCAGGCACTGAAAAAGAACGCGGCTTCGTGTAGTGCATTCTCATCGGAATCCGAGGCATGAATCGCGTTTCGCCCCTTCGACTCCGCATACAGCTTCCGAACCGTCCCGTCGGCAGCTTCCGCCGGGTCCGTCGCGCCGATGACCGCGCGAAGTGAGGCAACCGCGTCGTCCCGTTCGAGGATCATCGGCATGCAGGGCCCACTGGTCATGAACGCCACCAGTTCTCCAAAAAACCCGCGTTCGCGGTGGACGGCATAGAACTCGCCGGCCTGCGCGATGGTCAAGTGCAACACGCGCGCCGCCTTGACGCGAAATCCCGACTGTTCGAGGAGGGCAACAATCAGTCCAGCTTTGCCGGTGTCGAAAGCGTCCGGTTTGATGATTGCAAGGGTACGGCGTCCGGCCATGGTCAGAAATCCTGTCGAGTGCGAACGAAGGTCTTGGTGAGTGAGGAGAAGCTAACCACGCACCGAAACTACAGCCGAGCCCGAATGAGTTCGACAAAGTCGACGGGACGCTGTGCGACTCCCATGCCGGCCGCTCTGAAGGCGTCGATCTTTTCGGCGGCCGTTCCGGCCGACCCCGAAATGATCGCGCCTGCATGCCCCATGCGTCGTCCCGGCGGAGCAGTCTGACCGGCAATAAAGCCTACGACCGGCTTCGTCATCTGCTCCTTCACGAACATGGCGGCTTCCTGTTCGTCCGTGCCGCCGATTTCACCCATCATCGCCACGGCTTTCGTATGCGGATCGGCTTCGAATGCGGCGAGGCAATCAATAAAGTTGGTCCCGTTGATCGGGTCGCCACCAATACCGACGCACGAACTCTGACCTATGCCGGCTTTGGTGAGCTGATTCACGATCTCGTAGGTGAGCGTGCCGGAGCGGCTGACGACGCCGACTGGCCCCGGCGTGCAGATGCGCCCGGGAATGATGCCGACCTTGCTCTGGCCGGGTGTGATGAGACCGGGACAATTCGGCCCGAGCAGCCGCGCGCCCTTCTCCT
>JANMRE010000368.1:0-7393 GCA_031370885.1 Gemmatimonadaceae bacterium | reverse complement strand
GGTCCGCCTTGCCTCCCGGTTGCTCATCGAACAACCATTCGGGAACGAAACGCGGAGAGTCGTGATGTATCGCACTGCGAACGCTGGTTTGGTGGCGCTGTTGGTGTTGTTGAACGCCACACAACCGGCTGTGGCGGCGTCAGCCCGCCGTCCGGTGCAGACGCCACCCAAACGGATTGCCGTGATGGATTTCACCAACGGCACCCCGATGAATCCGGAAAAGGTGGAACCACTGCGACGCGCGCTTGGGACGACGCTTGCCGGATCGCTGGCGCGGGCCGGACGGGTGCAGGTTATTGAGCGTCATCGGCTCACCGAATTGCTGGCCGAGCAGGATCTCGCCACCAGTGGCCGTATCGATGACGCAACCGCCGCTCGCGTGGGACGTCTGCTTGGCGTGGACTATCTGTTCCTTGGCGCGTTCATCGTGCAGCCAAACGGTCAGATGATGGTCAGCACCAGATTGGTGGATGTGGCCACGTCTACGGTAACGGCCGGTCCGGAGATGGTGGGTGACACGCGTTCGGCTACCAAGCTGATTAGTCGCCTTGCGACGTCGCTGGTGAAGCAGTTGAAGCTTCCACCAGACGCAGTCGGGTCGGCGTCGAACGTGAAGGACTCGCCGGAGCTGAGCGGAGCCGTTGACGCACTTGCACAGGCTTGCGATAAGCGCGATTCCACCGGAGTGGCCACCAGCCGCGCGGCAATTGTGGCTCGCGCACCCGGCCATCCCGCGCTTGGTGCGCCCTGCTACTGAAATCCCAAACGGGTGTCCGGAACGGCTAAAAACGCCGTTCAAGCGTGAGTCGGGCACCCAACACCGTAAACCCGCCGCTCCCGATCCCGGTGTCGACTGTGCCGATTCGGGCGGTGAGCGCTGGTTGCAGTGTCCACATGGACGAGTTGATAGCCAGACCCAACACGGGCGCCACCGAAGTCGAGGCCGCGGTGGCCAGCCGATTGTCGATCTCCACAGCTGTCACCAGACGGCCGCTCAGTTCAAAGACGACATCGGTGTGTCCAGTCATTGCCTTCGCGCCTCGCAGGCCCCCTTCCAGCGTTGTGTTGCCACTGTTGGGAAGGGTTGTGCCATCGCGTTTCAACGCTGACCGCAGTCTCGCGGCACCAAAAAGCGCCGCGTTCTTGAAGCGCGTGGTGGCCAGCTGCCATTGCCCATCAATGGCCACCGTGGGGCCAATCTGCACCTCGATTGGTTTGATGTTCGCTCCCTGCGAAACGAGGTCGGTGCCAAAGAGATCGAGACTGGCAGTGACCAGTCCTTTGCTCTCACCGAACAGGCGACTGGCACCGGCGCTCACCCGGATAACCTCACCGGGATCGTAGGCGCTGGCCGACGCTCCCACCGCGAGCGCGGCAAAGGGGTCGTATTCGCCGCGCCATTCGAAACTTGTGCCGACAGCAACGCCCCACTGTCGCGATGATGACGAGAAACTCTTTACAAGTCCCACCGTTGCTCCTGCGCCAAATCCCACCGCCGGTTGGGTCAGGTTGATGGCCGGTGACGCCAACACCGACAGGGCCAACAGCTGTGACTTGTCGAGACCGGTCACCCCGGTTGGCAGGTTGCCACCCACCGTCAGGCGGAGACCGAGTCGGTCGAAGCGGCGTGACAGGCGCACCCGAACGTCGCCCACGCCGCTCAGATCATCGCTTGCCGTGTTCGCGCCCGCGGCTTGGCGCTTCCCGTTGGAGGCACCGGCGCCAAGGTCGAATATCCACGCGCTGCGGATCACGGTGCTGAATTGCAGCGGCAGCGACAATGCGGTTGCTGAGAGCACGCGCGAGGAGTCTGCGCCGGCCAGGTCAGACTCCAGAATGCCCCCGCTGAAGTTCACTCGCTCAAATACCACTCCCACGGTGATTTTCGAGTTCGGCGGTGCTTGCGCGCTGGCCGAGTTTGGGCAGATGGCGATTGATGTGGCGAGCAGCGTGACAAGCGGCAACGCCGCGAAGGTGACTGGGCGCGGCGTCACGCGTGAGGAGTGATGCATCACGGTCTGATCCGAACGATGATGGTACCCGACGCCGACGACAACGCGGGACAGGTGGGCGGACAAAGTGCCGGCGGGGCGACTGAACGCACCACGTGATCGGTGACGCCCAGTATCAACTCATCAAGCAACCGATCGAAGGGTTGGCGCGTGACTGGCCGACTGGGGGTCGCCACCGGGTCAGTGGTTGGTGTCATCGCTACGACCGGCGCGGTGACCGGCGAGAGCGCGTCGGACGCTTCCTTGAAGTTTGGGTCGAGTCGAACGGCTTGCGCGTAAAACTGACGGGCCTGTTCAGGATTTCCCATCGCGTCGGCGCGACGCCCGTTGCCAAACGCAATCAGCGCATCGACCCGGCGCGTGGGTCGCTTCGCCAACCGTTCACGATCGGCCGGTGACAATTCGATTCCGAGTCGCTGGAACGCGCGCTCGGCAAGACGCTCCTGCGCGTCGATAATCCCGTTGAGCTCCATCCGTTCGGAAAAAACGGGTTGGGTTGTTCCGGTCTGGACGTCAAGCAGCGAGACATCCACCGTGGCACCGGTGCCGGAGCGATTTACGTCGCCACTGAGCAGGCGCTCTGCGCCAACCATCTGTCCGGCGCGCGGCACCGACTGCGGTACCACCCGTCCGCTGGTAGCCAATCCCAGCTCTTTCAAAACGGCGTCCAGGCGCGCCCGTTCCACCACCCGCACGCGGGGTACGAGCGCCAGATCGCGAGAGAGGATTTCAGCGAGCGCGAATCCGAGTCCCTCCATGCCGGTTCCGCCGGTGAGCGGAAGAACGGCAACGGTGCGAAGTGGCTGTGGGGCCGCGCGCGGCGCGGACGCCGACCCGCCCGACGACGCACAGCCGTTGGCGAGGAGACTGCCGGCGGACAGGGCAAGGAGAA
This sequence comes from Gemmatimonadaceae bacterium, assembly GCA_031370885.1. Taxonomy (GTDB): domain Bacteria; phylum Gemmatimonadota; class Gemmatimonadetes; order Gemmatimonadales; family Gemmatimonadaceae; genus Gemmatimonas. The sequence continues at coordinate 4,489 of JANMRE010000368.1, read as the reverse complement.
CAGCGCGACGCCAGAGGCGACTCGACGGCAGGGCAGCGTTCATCGGAGGTCCAGAGAAATACGGTGCCCGCGAACTATCGTGGGGCGGCACAATGCGTGTCGATCCGACTATTCTACGGAGTCCGTTGGCATCGCGGCAAGAGGAGCCGTGTTTGGACGAGTTCAAATGGCTCGTTTTTTTCGGAAATCCCAGTGGATGCCATTGCCGGATTCGGGCGAGTCTTGCGCACGACTCGCCCGGACGCGTATGGTAACGATGGCTTTTCTGTCCCCTCGTGGAACCCGACGTGGCAAATCTGATGCGCTTCGCAGTGCCCTTTCCCAGCCAATTCCGGTCACGATGGATGCTGACCTCTTCGTTTGCACGTCGTCGCCTGCCGTGGTGTCTGGGGTGGCTGCTGCTCGCGCTCCCCGCGCTGTCGTGCGTGGACAAAGATCTGGTCTCTACGCTGGCCGGTTCTCCGCGCGATGCGAGACTGGGCGTTGAGGTGGGGTTGGGCGGTTTGTTGGCCGACGGCGACATCACTGATATTCGCGTGATCGCCAGCTACACAGCGCCCGGCGGCGTAGTGGTATTGCGCAGCGTGACCGTGCCGTATACGCAGGGTGAGGTGCGCGACATCTCGATGACCCTTGAGATCAGTCAATGTCTGCGAGCCCTGGGCATCGCGCCCGGTGCGTCTGCGGCGTGTCCGGTGCAGGTCTCGGTGGAAGTGCTTTCGAGTGGCCGAGTATTGGCGCGCGACGTGTTGCCGTTGGTGCAGTTGCGCGAAGGCGAGTCAACCTCCACGCCGGCGCTTGCCGCACGAGGCGTCACGTCGGTTGGTTTGCTGATCAACAGCAATCCAGCGCCGGCGTCACTGTCGGTTGTGATCGGGTCAACAGCGAGTGCTACCGCCGTCCCTCGCGATGCGGCCGGCGTGGCGATTGCAGGACGCACCATCGTATGGAGTTCGTCCGCGCCCACTGTGGCGAGTGTGAGCGGCACGGGCGTGATTACCGGTGTGGCGGCAGGTGCAGCGACCATCACGGCCGCCACTGGCACCGGCACGGCGTTGCTGCAGGCCTCGCTTCCAGTTACCGTGACGCCGCGCAATCCGGCAACGGTGGTGCTCACTCCCGCCACCGCCGCCATTGATGTGGGTGGAACGCAACCACTCACGGCCGTTGTACGAGATTCCTCGGGCGTACAGATCACGCCCACGCCAACGCTGGTGTGGACGAGCAGTCAGCCCACGATCGCCAACGTAACGTCGAGTGGTGTGGTCACGGCGCTGGCAGCGGGTTCGGCCATCATTACCGCCCGCACATCAAACGGATTTACCGGAACCGCGACCTTCACGGTGTCCGCTGTGCCGGCCACCGTGACGCTGGCACCAGCCACAGCCAACCTGTTCGTTGCCGGGACCCAAACGCTGACGGCCACCGTGCGCGACGCAGCGGGTGTCGCGATCACGCCCACACCGGCGCTGCAGTGGTTGTCCTCCGCAACGGCCGTTGCTACGGTGTCGCAAGCAGGCGCGGTGGTGGCGGTTGCAGCAGGCACCTCCACGGTGACGGCGCGCACGACCAACGGCGTGATCGGATCGGCCACCATTACGGTCTCGAGTCTTCCCACCACACTCACGCTGTCTCCCTCGTCGGCCACGTTGGCCGTCGCGTCGACGCAACTGCTCACGCCTTCGGTGCGCGACCCGTCGGGTGTTGTTATCACGCCAACGCCTGCCGTCGTCTGGCAGAGCACTGACAATGCGGTCGCCACCGTTTCCTCCACCGGCCTGGTGACTGCAATTGCGTTGGGCTCGGCCACGATTACTGCGCGAACGGCCAACAACATTGTCGGTTCGGCAACGATCCTCGTTGCAGTTTCTGGCTCGTTCAACGGACGCGTATTCGACTACAGCACCGAGGCGGGAGTCCCCGGTGCCACCGTCACGATCAGTTCAGGCCAGCAAGTGGTGCGGAGCGTACCAACCGATGCACAGGGCAACTACAACTCGGGCACGCTGTTTGGCGGACCCTTCGAACTGCGGGCGGTCGCCAGCGGCTATGTGAGTGCCGATATTCGCAACGCTGTGCTCAATGGCGTGCAAACACTGGAGGCGCTGCCACTGGTTCGCTCAGCCGCCGGCGTTGGTACCATATCGGGCAACGTGCTCAACGCGACCACGGGGCAGCCCATCGTGGGGGTCGCCAATCTGGAACTGTACACGGGTGCAAACTCGACGACCGGTTCACCGATTGCAATTTTTACCGCCACGCAAGCGTTTTATCAGTTCAGTGCGATTGCGGGAACGTACACGTTGGTCGCACGGGCCACGAATTTCAGTACTTCCAGCCGCACTGTGGTTTCGCCTGGCGCGAACCAGACCGCAGGGGGCCAGAACATTTTTATCGCGCCTACGGCGAGCGTGGGTTCGTTGCGTATCGTGCTGTCGTGGGGCGCGACGCCGTCTGATCTCGACTCGCATCTCACCGGGCCTGGGCCAAATCAGTCAACGTTTTGGATTTTTTATGCGCAGCCCGGTTCGTGCACCGTTTCGCCGTTTGCCTGTCTGGACGTCGACCATGTGGACGGGAACGGGCCGGAAACACTCACGATCGCGCAGCGCCTGACTGGTCGCTATGTGTACTCAGTGCACAACTACTCCGCTGGCATGAACAGCGCGGGGGATCCCGGATTATCCCGGTCCAGCGCACGGGTGGATGTGTACGGGTCCACCGGTCTGGTGCGCAGCTATTCTGTGCCCGCGCAGCCCGGCACGTTGTGGACGGTGTTCGATTGGGACGGCACGACGTTCCGCACCATCAACACAGTGAGTGGTGCCGCGCCTCCGGGAACCTCAGCGCCATTCAGCGGATTGCTTTCCGAGCCGCTGCCGTGGAGGATCAAGAAAGCCCAGCGCTGATACGGAGCTTTGATCCAAAATCCTGCGTGAGTTTTCCTACTTCGCCGCCAAGGAGCCCTCCGCCAGAGTCACACAGTTGCCTTTCCCTTTTGCTCGTTGAATGGTGAGTGTATGGCGAGACTGATTTCGACGACCGTACGGCTTGACGAAGAGGATGTGCGCGCACTGAAGCGCGCCCGAGCGGCGGGCTTTTCGGCCTCCGAGCTTATTCGAAAAGGCCTGCGTGTCGTGGCCTCGCGGTACTACACAGGTCGGCGTCCCCCATCGACACGTCTTTTTGAGTCCACAGACACGAAGTTGGGGGACGAGTCGCAGCTGTTCCGAGATCTGGAAGATTGAGTCCGCACAATCGTCCGGCAATGCGCAAGCTCGTCGCGGAAGTATTCGACGCCGGAACACGCTACGAATACGAACTCCCTCTTCCCTCCGATCTCGTTCGAGCGCTTGAGTTCGACGCCAAGTTCAGAGACCTCCAAATGGGACTCGTTGATGGAACAGTGGTCGCTGTTGCCGAGCGGCGGCAGGTGTACCGGGTTCTAACGACGGATCATCGTGATTTCGCTGCAATCCGCGTGGGTCCGCGGTTCGCGCGTGCCCTTGAGCTGGTTCCGTGAAGTGGTCGCATGACCGCTGCACCGTCACCGGTTCTCTGAACAACTCCGTTGGTGTCGCAGGTGAGGGGCATGATGACATCGTACAGTCCGGCATTCAATGCACGGGTGGTGCAGGTGCGCAGCTATTCTGTGCCCGTGCAGCCCGGCACGTTGTGGACGGTGTTCGATTGGGACGGCACGACGTTCCGCACCATCAACACGGTAAGTGGTGCCGCGCCACCGGGAACCTCAGCGCCATTCAGCGGACTGCTCACTGAGCCGCTGCCGTGAAGGATCAAGAAAGCCCAGCGCTGATACGGAGCTTTGGTCCCTAATTTTGCGTGAGTTTGCCTACGTCGACGCCAAGGAGCCCCGCGCGACCGAGAGGGAAAGATGCAGAAAACGGGGAATTGAATCGTTCAATTCACGCGTCCAATCTGTTCAATGTCTGCAACAAGGGTTGGAGCTGCATTCGGTCGAACCGCTCACGAGCGCCGCAACGGGTTGAGCACGCTTAGGCCCAAACCCCGCGCTAGATTCGGTTACCCCCTGACGGATGCCGCAACTGTCATGATCATCGATCCATTCGCATTCATGCGAACGCATATCGAGAAACTGTCGCCGATGACCGACAGCGACTTCACGCGACTCCGCGCGCATTTTCAGCCTCGAACGCTCAAACGCGGCGAGCACCTCTACCGCCAGGGCGTACCGTGCGAGACGGTTGGCTTCATCCTGAGCGGCTGCGTGCGCAGCTATCACGTGCGAGAAGACGGGAGCGAACACATCCTGTACTTTGCTCGCGAAGAATGGTGGGTCGCCGATCTCCAGAGCTTCTGGGAGGGTTCCGACTCCCGGTTCAACCTGCAGGCCCTCGAGCGCTGTCGAATGCTGGTGAGCAGCAAGCCGCAATTCGAAGGCTTGGTCGCAACCAATGCCTCGTACGGCGCGTTCTATCGAGCCAAAGTCGGGCGCGCGTACTCCGCA
>JANMRE010000364.1:0-2637 GCA_031370885.1 Gemmatimonadaceae bacterium | reverse complement strand
TGCGGATCGCACAGCACGATCCGGGCGCCCATGCCCACCAACTTGTCGACAAAAAACATGCGCGACTCAAACATCTTTTCGTGCATGAGGATCATGCCCTCACACTGTGTCGCGGTCACGATCGCAATCGCCATCAGGTCGGCCGGAAAGGACGGCCATGGCTGATCTTCGAGCTTGGGAACATGACCACCGATGTCACTCTGAATCACGCGCGATTGCGCACCGGCCACGAGGAGGTCATCGCCCTCGATTTCACAGTGAATACCAAGACGTTCGAATCCCATCAACGTGCTGCGCAGATGCTCAATGCCCGCGCCGGCAATGCGCAGCGAGGACCTCGTAACGGCGGCGAGTCCGATGAATGAACCCACTTCAATATGGTCCGGCCCGATGGTATGTGTCGTCCCACCAAGCACCCGTCCGCCTTCGATTGTGTAGACGTTCGAACCAATGCCCTCGATTCGCGCACCCATCGCCACGAGAAACCGCGCCAGGTCCTGCACGTGCGGTTCGCTGGCCGCGTTCCGAAGCACCGTGCGCCCCGATGCAGCCACGGCCGCGACCAACGCGTTCTCGGTCGCCGTGACGCTGGGCTCGTCCAGAAACACATCGGCCCCCTTCAACCCGCTCGTCGAAAAGCGAAAGCGTTCACCCAACTCGTACTCGGCGCCGAGCGCCTGCAGCACATGAAAATGGGTATCGAGTCGACGGCGACCGATCACGTCGCCGCCAGGCGGCGCCAGCGTCACTTCGCCACATCGCGCGAGGAGTGGCGCAGCCAGCAAGATCGAGGCGCGGATTCGTGCGCACATCACCGGATCCAGATCGCCCGCGTGAATGGATTTCGCGTGGATGCGCAAGGCGTTAGGGCCGGTCCACTCGCAGTCGGCGCCGGTGGTACGAATGAGATCGACCAACGTCTCAATGTCCCGAATCCTTGGCACGTTCTCCAGCAGCACCGGCTGGTCGCAGAGCAACGCCGCCGCCACGATCGGCAACGCCGCGTTCTTGTTGCCCGCAGGGTGAATGGTACCGGAGAGCCGATGGCCCCCCTCGACGATGTACTGGATCGCAGGCATTCGAGCAGGCTGGAGAGCGAACACGCGTCGACGGCAGAACGCCGCAGGCGTGCGGGGAAGGATCATCGCGCAACCGCGTCACCGTCAAGCCGTTGCTTGCCTCCCATCCCGGACCGGCTTATTCATTACTAAATGGGTATTGTCATGGTGGCCTCATTCCTGCTTCGGCAAGTGGCCACCCCGCCGGACACGATCATCGCGCGGATGATCTCCGAACGCGGGGTGCTGGATTGGACGAGTGGTATCCTTCAGCTGATCGTGCTGCTGCTGGGCGTCGCCACGCTGGTCACCATGGTGTGGCTCCTGATCACAGTTCGACGTGGTGCCAATGCGATCAATAGCATCCTCACGCAATTCGCGACCGACTCCCGACCGCTCATTCTGGCAGCAACCGCGGTGGTGACGGACGCGCGCGAGGTGGTGGCCATGCTCCGCACCGACGCGGAACGGGTCACCGATGCAGCCAGTGAGATCAGCGAACGATTGTTGGACGCGGCAGACACGACGGCGCAGCGGGTTGACGATGTCAATGCCGTGCTGGACGTGCTGCAGGGCGAACTTGAGGACACCGCGCTGGCGACGTTCGCCGCCGTTCGTGGTGTGCGCGGCGGCGCCCGCGCGTTTGCCAACCGGCGTCACCGCCGAGCGGATGAGCGGCGCGACGAGGCGTAGTCTCCCGTTCGCGGCGATACTCTTCGCCGTATTGCTGGCGCTGCTGGTTCCAACGCCGCTGTTCGCGTGGACGCCCGGCACACATGTCTTTCTCGGCGACGCGCTCCTGCGCAACCTGGCGCTGCTGCCTGTCCACGTGGCGGAATTGCTTACGGCGTTTCCGAGCGACTTTCTGTATGGATCCATCGCGGCCGACACGAGTATCGCCAAGAAGTATGCGGCGGTCGGGCGGCACTGTCATTCCTGGCACATCGGCATGGAGATCCACGACGAGGCGCGCGAACCGGCGCTGCAGTCGTTTGCGCTCGGTTACCTCGCCCATCTGGCAGCCGATGTCGTCGCGCACAACTTCTACGTGCCGAGGCAACTCGCGGTCACGTCGAGCACAACAGCCGTTGGTCACAGCTACTGGGAGTCGCGCATTGACACCCATCTTGGTGATCCCTGGCCGCGACGCGCGCGCGAGTTGCTGCTGTTGGACCACAGTCCCGCCGACCAGCACCTCGATCAGATTCTCAGTCCGACGCTGTTCGGAACCGCCACCAATCGCCGAATTTTTCGCGGCATGGTGTACGTCACTGACAGCGACTCCTGGCAAAGAATTTTCCAGCTGGTCTCGGAAAAGAGTCGCTGGGATCTCTCAGACGCGGATGTGGCCCGGTACCTGGTACGTTCGTTCGATTACGTTGTGGACCTGATGTCCCGCTGGGATCGAAGCGAAGCATTCGACTTCGATCCATCGGGCGACGCGCCACTCCGGGAAGCCAAGAAGGTCCGTCGACTGGCACGGCGGCAAGGCGGTGATGTGCGGGCAGCGCTTGAGGCCGATCGCATGTTTGGACTTCCTACCTCGACGCTGCGTTTCGCGGCCGACTTGCCCGAGCCG
>JANMRE010000345.1:0-9821 GCA_031370885.1 Gemmatimonadaceae bacterium | reverse complement strand
CAGCTCCCGCGAAGGCTGTGGGAATCGCTGTCGGCGTTCGCCAACTCGCCGGGTGGCGGCATACTCATCCTCGGCGTCGACGAAACGCGGGGCTTTGAAGTCAACGGCGTCAGCGACGCGAAGAAGATCTTTCAGGATCTGGCGAGCATGTGTGCCGAAATGGAACCGCGTCTCACGCCGATCATCAACATCCACGCATTCGACGGCAGGCAGGTGATTGTTGCCGAAGTGACCGAACTGCTGCCGACCGAAAAACCCTGCTATCATCGCGCCGGCGGCTACACCAACGGCGCTTTCATTCGCATTGCCGACGGCGATCACAAGCTCACGACGTACGAAGTCCAGATGATGTTGTCCGCGCGGGGACAGCCTGCCGAGGACATCACTCCCATGGTGACCGCGCAGCGGAGCGACTTCGATGAAACGCTCGTCGCGAGCTTCGTGACACGCGTGCGCGAGCGTCGTGTGCGATTTCGATCGAAGACGGACGATCAAATCCTGCTGGGACTCAAAGCCCTCGTGCCCCATCCCGATGCGCACAGCCCGCCGGTTCCATCCATCGCGGGTCTGCTGGCATTCGGACGCGAGCCGCAGGCCGATCTGCCCGAGTTCGCGGTCGTCGTCACAGCATTTCCGGGACGACGGATCGGCGAGCTCGGTCCCAGCGGAGAACGCATTCTCGATGACGCGCGCATTGAGGGGCCCGTCGTGCACATGGTGCGCGAAGCGATTGGGGTAATCCTGCGCAACCTGCGACAGGCCCGACGTGACGCGGGCGCATTCCGCACCGTCGTCGACGAGCTGCCTCGCGTCGTTCTGAGTGAAGCGCTGGTGAATGCGTTGGCACACCGCGACCTCTCCCCCTTGTCGCGCGGCACGCCGGTCCAGGTGCAAATCTTCACTGATCGGGTCGTCATCAAAAACCCCGGTGGCCTGTTCGGGCAGGTGTCCGCCGACACGATCGGACTGAACAGTACCTCGAGTGCGCGCAATCCCGTGCTCATGCAACTCCTTGAGGACTTCATCATGCCGGGCACCGGCGATGCGATCGCCGAACATCGGGGCACGGGCATCGCCGCCATGATGGAGCGCTTGCGGGAAGCCGACCTGAGCCCGGCGCAATTCGAAAATACCGTCGGCGAATTCACCCTTGTGCTGCCAAGGGGCCCGCTGATGTCACTCGACACGATGGCGTGGCTGGCGTCGCTTGGGTCTCACGCCGAGGGCCTCTCCACGACGCAACGCATCGCGCTCGCGCTCATGCGAAACGGTGAAACGCTCACCAACCTGCGATACCGACAGGTGAACGGCTCGGACAACCGCGTCGCCACGCGGGAGCTCAGCAACCTGGTATCGCGCGGACTCGCGCAGATGCTCGGTACGGGACGCTTTGCCACGTATTCACTCCCGCCGATTCCACGCGGGCGAACAACCGGCGTCGCCGAGCGACGCAACACGGTTGGCTATACGGTCACGGTAAGGGCACCACGCCAGCAACGCGCCGATCGGCGGCCGGCGATTCGTGAATTGCTTCGCGCCCGTGGACTGATGTCACGCGCCGAGATCGGGTATGCGCTGGGGCTTACCCAGGGGCCGGTGAGTCGGTGGCTGCGAAAGATGATCGAGACGCGCGAGGTGATGTTGACTGTTGCCGAGGCGCATGATCCGAAGGCGCGATATCGGCTGGCAGGGTGAAAGGGGGGCGGGCCGAAATCGTTTCAGCCCGCTGGCAAACCGATACCCTTCACGAATTTGCGTCAGCGTCCTGCGCCTTCCGCCGCTTCCGCTCATCCTTCTTCGCCCGCCGGATCCGGTTCCAGCGAATAAACGCGTATACCGCTCCCGTCACCATCAGCGCTCCAATAATCTCGCCAGCGCGACCAACATGCCCCACCGCGCGTACTGCGGCCTCACCCGCCGCGTAGCCAATCAGCGCGAACAGCGTTGTCCACAGCGCCGAGCCCAAGAGCGATGCCGCCAGATACGTGACGATGGGCACGCGCGCCGCACCACACGCCAATGGCAGCACGATCCGCAGGCCAAACGCGAAGCGCACCAGGAATGACGCCGTGAGCGGATTCCGTGCAACCACCCGCAACGCCACCGTGCCCGCGGCACGGAATCGCGGAAACCGCTTGCGAATCCAGTCCCACTTCACGCGGCCGGCGGCATAGAGCACCGTGGTGCACACCCAACCACCCAGCGTGACGCCAATAATCACGCGAATGAGCTGCAATTCGCCTTCGTGTGACGCAATGCCACCGAATACCGGTGACAGCTCTTCGATCACGATGGCCGAAAGCCCCAGCAGCGCGTAGGTCCAGAAGCTGTCGGACAGCGTCTCGATAAAATTGAGATCCGCCCAACTGCCAGCCGACACCGCCGTGACCGCCACGATGGCCAGCGCAAGCAGTCGGACGGGAGTCATCATTGGGATTGGCTGGAGCGTGACGGGCCCACGGGCGGACCGGGGAATCTAGTCACCCATGCTGGGCACTGGATCGATCGCCCGGAACTGTCCCGTATGCGGCGCCGTCAGTCCAACGCGACGCGCAAACCAACTGCGCATGTTGTCGAAGATTTCGTAGAACGTCGGGATGACCAGCAGCGTCAGCACCGTTGACGTAATCACGCCGCCGATGACCGCCACGCCCAATGGCGCGCGGAACGACGCCCCTTCGCCCCGGCCCAACGCCACCGGAATCATGCCGGCGATCAGCGCAAACGTGGTCATGAGAATCGGACGCAATCGAATTGCGCCCGCCTCGATCAGCGCCTCCCGCAGCGGCATGCCATTGCGCTCCCGCGCCCACTTGGCAAAATCGATGAGCAGAATGGCGTTCTTGGCCACGATGCCGCACAACAGGATCACACCGATCAGACTCATGAGATTGATCGTGTGCCCGGTGATGGCCAACGCACCCATCACACCAATGAGCGACAACGGCAGCGAGATGAGAATCGCGATGGAACGAGGAACGAACCGAACTGCACCACGAGGATCAAATACATGAGCGCGATGGCAACGCCGAGTGCGACAAAGATGTTGCTGAACACCTCCTGTTGCTGTTCCACCTGCCCGCCGGTGGACAACTGCACGCCCGGCGGCATCGTGATTTTCGAAGTGTTCGCGTCGATATCCTTCATCACTTCAGTCAGCGAGCGTCCGGCAAAATTCGCCTCCACTTTGATCACGTTGTCGCGATTGAGATGATTGACGATGGCCGGACCGAGGTTGCTCTTGATTCGCGCCACCTGCTGCAACGGGATCAGGTGGGCGTTTGGGCCCGTGCCAATGGCAATCGGCAGCAACGCCAGGTCAGAACCGCGCGCACGCGCTTCCGGTGACAGGCGCACCATCACCTTGCGCGTCTGATTGGTGGGATCCACCCAATCGCCGGCATCGAGCCCGGCGAAGGCAGGACGAATGGCCTGCGCCACCTGTCCAATGCTCAGTCCCAGCGCGCCGGCCAGTCCGCGATCAATCTCCACGGTGAGTTCCGGCTTCTGTCCCTTGGTACTGAGTCCCACGTCCACCGCGCCTGGCGCCGCCTTCACGGCCGCCAGATACTGATTGGCCACCGACTGCAGCGCGGCCTTGTCACTCCCGCGCAGCTCAAGCGAAATCTGCTTTTGTGCGCCAGAGAAATCGTTCGTGAATACCGCCACATCAGCGCCACCAATACGCTTCACGTCTTCGCGCATCTGCGCCGCCAACTCCTCGGCGCCGCGCTGCCCTATTGCACGACGTTCGGCCTTCGTGCTGAGCTTTACGTAAATGCTGGCCTTGTCCACCGCACCACTCGCCCCACCGGCGGTCACGAACGTGTACTGCACTTCCGGATACTTCTCAATCAACCGCAACGTCTCGCCCGTTTTCTGTCGTAGATAGTCGACATTGGCGCCCGGGGGCGCGTCGACTGTGAGTTGCACTTCGGCGTTGTCTTCCAGCGGGAAGAACCCGCCGCCAACAATGCCGGTGGCTGGCATGGCCAACGCGCCGACAAAACTGGCCACGGCCAGGAACACCATCGACTTGGGATGATCCAACGCCCAGCCGATCACGCGACGATAACCGTTTGCCAGACCGTTGAACCAGATGTTGAACCGATCGAGCTTCTTGGTGATCCACGCCTTCTGGTGCTCTTCCTGATGCGGGTCGGGCCAATAGGCCGACAGCATGGGATCGAGCGAGAATGACACGAACAGCGAGACGAGCACCGAGCAGGCGATGGTCAGTGCGAACGGTTTGAACCACTGGCCGGACACGCCCTGCAGAAATGCGATGGGCACGAACACCGCAATAATCGAAAACGTTGTTGCCGCAACGGCCAGTCCAATTTCATCAGTCCCTTCGCGCGCGGCCGTATAGTGATCTTTTCCCATCTCGATGTGCCGCACGATATTCTCGCGCACCACGATGGCGTCATCAATCAGAATACCGATCGCCAACGACAACCCCAGCAGCGACATCGTGTTCAGCGTGAAGCCAAACGCCCACACCGCGACAAAGCTGGCCAGCACCGACACCGGCAGTGCCAGCCCGGTGATCACCGTGGAGCGCCACGAATTGAGGAACAGAAAGACCACGAGTACGGTGAGCAGCGCCCCCTCAATCAACGCGCTCTGTACGTTCTCCACCGAGTTCTCAACGCGCACGCCTTTGTTCTTCACGACATCGAACTGCGCTCCCTTGGGCAGCGTGGGCTTCAGCAGCTCGACCTTTCTGAGAATTGCTTCCGCAACGGCGGTGGTGGAATACTCGCTGGTCTTCTTGATTTCGATCCCGACCGCATCCTTCCCGTTATAAAGCGCGACCGTACGCTGTTCCTCCGTACCGTCGGCGGCGGTGGCCACATCGCCCAGCCGCACCACCCGGCCGCCCCGTTCGGCCACCACCAATTGCATGAAATCCTGCGGACCATTCAAGCGTCCCTGCAAGCGGATCGTACGTTCATCCAGCGCGCTGTTCACGCGGCCAACAGGTACCGCCAGATTGCCCTGTTGCAGCGCCTGCACCACTTGCGGCACACTCACGCCCGCCGCCTGCAGCCGCTGCGGGTCGAGATTGATGGTGAGCTCACGCTTCACCGCGCCGGTGATTTTCACATCGGCCACACCGGGAATGGAACGCAGTTCGCGCGTGATGCCGGGATCGGCAATGAGCGTGAGTTGTGCCGGAGTGAGCGACGTGGAAAACAGCGAGAGCGTGACGATGGGCGCGTCGGTCTCGTTGAAGCGCCGTAGGATGGGCTCCTCCATCTCCTGCGGGAGGTCCTGGCGCTTGGTGCTGATGGCATCGCGAATCTCCTGCGTGGCGTCCTGCAACGGCTTGGAGAACTCGAATTCGGTCGTGATCTGCGCAAAGCCATCGCGGGCCTCGCCATTGATGCTTTTCACACCGGAAATCGCCTGAATGGCTTCTTCGATTGGTTCGAGCACTTCCCGCTCGACCTGCTCCGGCGACGCACCGGGATAGACAATGGTCGTCAACACCACCGGCGGCGCCACGACCGGGAACTCATCGGTTTTCAGTCGGAACAGCGCTACCAGTCCGAATCCCGCCAGCGCGAGCATGGAGACCACCGTAATGAGCGGGCGTTTGATCGCAAAATCTGAAATGAACATGAAAGTCCCGTAGGTACCTGTGGCTGACCGGATGTCGGCCTAGTTGTTCTTGACCGGCGCCGCCGGTACGTCCTTCGGTGACGACACCACAACTGGCGATCCCACGGAGATGCCGCGCGCGGCGCCGAGGAGCACGGTGTCACCACCGGACAGCCCCGATCGAATCTCCAACGTTTCCGCGCCGTCATCGCGCACGCCCAGTTGCACCTCAACCCGCTCCACTTTCCCGCCCTTGAGACGCATCACGATGGCCACGATGCCCGTCTGATCAACGGCCCGTTCCGGTACGAGGATCCCCACACGTTTTTCGGACGCGACACGTCCCTCGACAAACAGCCCCGCCACCAGCGCGTTCTGCGCATTCGGTACTGAGGCCAGCAGGGTCACCTGTTTCGTTTGGGGATTAACCATCGGACTGACGCGCGTGATGCGCCCCTCCAACACGCGGTCAGATCCGTTCACTGTGAATACCACCGGTGCGCCGACCCGCACATCCGCGAGGGCCGACGTGGGCACCGACGCCTCGACTTTGAGACTGCGCGGATCGATGACCGTGAAGAGGGCGGCGCCAGGCGCCACAATATCACCAGGGCTCACCGACTTCTCGGCGACGACTCCGGCAAACGGGGCACGGATGGTCGCGTTGCGCAGATTCTTTTCGACCGTGCTCAGTCGCGCCTTCGCATCAGCCAGCTGAGCCTGCGCCGACAGATTCGCCCGCTCAGCACCTTCCAGATCTCGTTCCGCAATAGCGCCCGCTGCCACCAGTGTGGTTGCGCGCTTGAGTTCGCGGGCCGCCTGATCGGCGGCCACGGTGGCTTGCGTGACATTCGAACGCGCCGAGAGCGCCGCGTCCTGCAACACTCCGTCATCGATGCGCGCCAATGGTGTGCCAGAGGCGACGCGCTGCCCGGCATCGACGTAGGTGTGCAACACGGCGCCCGACACTTCGGCACGAATGCGTGCCTCGCGATCAGCAACAAGCGTGCCCGAGATGGCCGGTCCGCTGCGCAACGTGTCCGTTTTCGCGACGGCAATATTGTCCGGTCCAATGGTCTGCACGCTGGCCGCAATGGCCCCCGTCGCGGCGCGGTCCTTGCTGCACGCACCAAGAATCACGGTGCTGGCCAGCGCAGCGATCAACGTCAGACTCGGCGCCCGGCGGCGCATGGTGTTCATCATGGATTGGAACTGGTTGGCGTGGTAAAGCCGGAAGACAACGGAAGATCACGCAGCAACTCAAGTCGCTTGCGGGCCACTTGCAGATCACGTGCGGCGCGGGCGCGATTGGCCAACGCCTGCTGACGTTGCACGCGCGTTTCGGAGAGCTCGAGCTGGGTGGAAATGCCTTCGCGAAAACGGATTTCAGCGATTTCGTAGGCGCGCTGCGCCTGTTCGGCCGTACCCACGCTGGCCTGCCACAGGGCTTCGGCCTCAGTCAGTCTGGCTGTGGAGGCACGCGCATCGAGGGCGGCAGCCTCCTGCGCCTGTCGAAGACGTTGCTGCGCTTCGATCACCGACGCTTCGGCGGCCAGAATGTCGCCACGAATGCGCCCGCCGGTGAAGATCGGATACGACAGCCCAATACCGATAGTCCAGTTCGGAAAGAAGTCGGCGAGACTCTTGGGCAACACGTTGGTGGGATACGCGAGTCGCTGATAGTTCGTGGTGGCGGCGAGCGTGGGAAGGCGCTGGCCTTTCGTGGCCCGGAGCTGCTGCTGCGCCGCTTCGACACCCTTGAGCGCCTGGCGTACCGGCGCACGGGTGGACGCCCCCGTATCGATGCCGGCGAGTGTGCGCGCGACACGGGCCTGTACTGCCGGATCGAGCGCGAGCACATCGGCCGCAGTCACGTTGACCGTGGTGATTGTCGCCACGGGTGTCGTCATCGGCGCCAGCGGCGTTTCAACGATACTGTCGGTGAGCGACACCACACGATCGGCGTCAAGATTGAGCAACTGTCGGAGCTGCACGTAGGCGAGATCCCGCGTGGTGCGCGCCTGCAGCCAACCGGGTCGTTGATTGTCCCGTGTGACGCGCGCACGGATCAATTCGAACTCCGACGTTGAGCCAACGCTGCGGGTGAGTTGCACCTGACGCAGCGTGCGTTCAGCCTGTACCAGCGTGGAATCGGCAATCGCGAGCAGCCGCTCCGCCAGCACCGCATCGTAGTACGCCTGCGTGACATTGAGCTGCGCTTGCGCCTGCGCGCTGGTAATACCGATTTCGGCCGACTCCCGACCGGCACGCGCGGCCCGGATGTTTGCCGTCGCGCGGCCGCCCGTATAAAGGGGCTGCGATGCCGTCAATCCAAGATTGAAGTTGTACTCGGACGCGAAGATGCGCGTAATGGACGACGTGGCGTTGCCCCCAGAGGCACTGTCACTGCCGGTCCCGCTGTTGCCGCCTGACGCGCGTTTCGAGATGGCCGCAAACTGATTTTGCAACTGCTTCTGCCAATTCAGCGTGGAGGAGACCTGCGGCAACAACACCGAACGGGCCTGTACCTGCTGTGCCCTGGCGCGCTGTTCACCGGCGCGGGCCAACGCCACCTGCTCACTGGCACCGGTGGCGAGTTGGAGCGCGTCGTTCAGCGACAGTGTGATGGGCCCACTAGTTGTCGCGCTGGCCTGCGCATGCAGTGTAGCGGGTCCGAGCGCCAGCACGAGCAGCGCGAATATCCTGAGAGGTCTGTCCATCATTCCGCAATCGAATGTGAAGTGCTGACGGTTCGCCGAGGCGTACGCTTTCGGGACGCCGATGGTTCCGAGGCGACCCCAATGCCACGCAGAAAAATGCGGACATAGGCATGCAGGGAATCTTCAACGGATTGCGGAAACATGGCCGTCATGATTTCGCGGTTCATCGCGTCGGCAAAAATGGCGCCCATGAGCATCGTGACCGCGCCGCGCACATCGCCCGGACGCGTCTCCTCGGGTTCGGTGATCCAGCCATGACGTCGCAACTGGACGACATACTGCCGCAATTGTGCAAACGCGCCGCTCGGTCCTTCAGCCGCACAGACGGCCGTCTCGGGACGCTCGGCCGCTTCGCTCATCATCTGACGGACAATGTCCCGCATGTTTGACAGCGAGGTGTGGTGTGCGTGCACCCACTGATACAGCTCGCGCTCCGGATGGGCGGGCTCGGGGGGCAGCGTTGCCTCCTGCTCCAGACGCGCGCACTCCCGCATGGCGATTTCAAGCAGCGCATCCTTGGACCCGAACTGCCGGAAGATTGTGACTTCGTTGACGCCGGCCTCTTCGGCAATCCGACGTGTGGTGGCGCCACGCCAACCGTGCTGGGCGTAGACGCGAGCCGCAGCGTGGAGAATACGGTTTCGATGGTCTTCGATCATACGGTGCACAGTAGTGCAAGTGACTGCTTGCTGGCAAGTGGGTGCTTGCTTTCATTCCACAATCGCGCGTTGGCGAGACCGGCACCATCGCCTTCCCTCGACCCACACCACATACTTTCCCCTCATGTCCGGTCTCGATGATTTGACGCGCGCGGCGCGGCGCGCCCGTTCCGAACGACCGCAAGTGCCTTTGGCGCTGGCGACGCTGCACGCGGTCGACGGGTCGTCATATCGGCAGCCAGGGGCACGGCTGCTGGTGGATGCCGACGGTCGCGTCCTGTCCGGCGCCGTCAGCGGCGGATGTCTTGAGGGCGACGTCGCGACGCATGCCGCCGCCGTGTGCGCATCCGGTGTGCCGCGCCGGCTCAGCTACGATTTGCGCGACGACCTGCAATCCATCTGGGGCTTTGGCGCCATGTGCGACGGGATCGCGCATTTGCTGCTCGAACCACTGAACGACCTGTCATGGATGGAGCGCGCTTGCGCGATCCGTGACGCCCGCGAGTCCGGTGCCCTGATTACCGTGCTCGAGGAATCCACGGCCGGCGGCACGCGTGACTGGCACGTCGGCGAACCGACACTGAGCGACGCCGCCGCAGCGCTCGTCGAGTCGGCACAACATGCCGCGCAACCGGTACACGGCGATGTCATGCTTGATGATCGCGTGGTGCGTTGCCTGGTCGATCCGCTCGTGCCGCCGGTCTCACTGGTGCTGATCGGTGCCGGACGAGGTGCCGAGGCATTTGCCAGTATCGCGCACACGCTCGGCTGGCGTGTCACGCTGCTGGATCATCGCCCGTTCGTGCTGCAGTCGGTGTCGGTTCCTGAGCCCGTG
>JANMRE010000341.1:0-3853 GCA_031370885.1 Gemmatimonadaceae bacterium | reverse complement strand
GCGTCCTCTGGTGCGTCAGGTCAAGCCTCACTTCTCTCGTGCACTGCAAGGAGTCACCATGTGAACTGCCTATGACACATGTAGCGAAGCGGGCGGCCGTGTCGAGTAATCGCGCGGTCGAAGCCTCGTGACGCGAAGAGGCGAGCCGTAACCCACGTGAACTCTTGTAGGCCTCGAAACGCTCAGATGAAAGTGGCCAACCCGCCAGAGAGGGCGAAGCCAGCAGGGGTGACGCAGGCATAGGCATGTGCAGTCATCCCACTTTCCGGGGTAGAGAGAGACGGCGCGTCTCGAACGAGAAGTGCAGGAACCTGAGAGACCCGGCATGCTGAGGGTCGTACCCTGCGGTGGCGGGCGGGAATACATAACTGTCCGTGCTGCATGTCCGGGAGTCGGAGGGGGCGGTAGTAGCGGGGAAGCGTCGTAATGGACGTGGAGCGAAGCGCCCCTGCCAACAGAATGCGGAGTCAGAGACATGGAGAGCCGATTGCGGAAACACCCCGCTATGACGGAAGCAGCGACGCCGATGCAGTTGCCGGAGGCCTTTGCGGTTAACGGAAACGGTCTGCCCGTGAAACTCTTTACGTTGAGACAGAAGCTGTACGAGAAGGCGAAGCGAGAGCCGACGTTCCGATTTTACACGCTGTACGGATTGATCGCTCGGCTCGACGTGCTTGAGGCCGCGTGGGCTCTGGTCGCCGCGAACGGCGGCGCACCGGGGGTGGATGGGGTCACGATCCAGCAGGTGAAGACCTCGCCGGATGGGACTGCAACACTGGTCGCCCAGTTGCACGACGAGTTGCAGACGCAGCGGTACAGGCCTCAAGCGGTGCGACGGGTATTCATTCCAAAAGCCAATGGTCAACGACGGCCCCTCGGGATTCCGACGGTACGGGATCGCGTGGTGCAGACGGCTGCCAAGCTCATTCTGGAGCCGATCTTTGAAGCGGACTTCACGGAGGCGTCGTACGGCTATCGGCCCGGCCGCAAGGCCCACGAAGCGCTCGCCGCGATCGCGCGCAACGTGCGGGAAGGATATGTAGAGATTTACGATGCAGACCTGCAAGCCTATTTCGACACGATCCCGCACGACAAGCTGTTGCAGTGTGTCGCGCGGCGGGTCGCGGACCGCTCGGTCCTGCGCCTGCTCCGCCAGTGGCTCGAAGCGCCGGTGGAGGAACGTGATGCCAACGGACGGCCCACGCGTGGCCGCCCGACCCAAGGGATTGGCACGCCACAGGGTGGCGTGATCTCGCCCCTCTTGGCGAACCTGTATCTCCACTGGATGGATGTGCGGTTCCACCGCCGGAGTGGACCGGGGAGTTGGGCATCGGCCCGCCTGATTCGCTACGCTGATGATTGTGCGCCACGACGGCGCGGAAAGGAGGCGTTGATGTAGATGCCAACTTGACGCGCCTTGCTGCACAGGAGATGAGGGTTGGCCCCTCGGACTCGGGTTGCAGGACCAGGGTCCAAACCACCGGCTGCTGCTCTGGCACAATGGCTGGGGTGGTGAGCGAGACGGAAAAGGCGGGATCAAACCCGTCAGGTGAGCGCTGAGAAGGCGAACGCGAGTGAACCGCTGATCACGTGTCGAAAGCGTACGGACGTCATCGAAACCAGGCTCCAGTCGTTGGCCTGTGAAGGAGCTCGGGGGAAGCCTGTCGACTGCCCGAGTGATGACCGGCATGAAGGCGGCGCGAGCTCAGCGCAGGCTCTTGTGGGGAACGTGGGAACCTCTCGTCTCGATGCGAAGGGAGACCTCCAAGTGGTGGACCCATGAGGAGTAGCGTACCGATGCGAGGCGAAGGGGCGGACGGGCTCGTAGTAGCGAGGAAGCCCGGTAATGCGGGTGGAGCGAAGGAGCCCGACACTTTGGCCGAAGGGACAGGTCAACCAGCAAATGGGAGGAACCGGTGTCTGAGGCAAAGCCGTATGACATTTCGAAGCAACTCGTTTGGAAAGCGTACCAACGGGTCAAGGCGAACCGCGGAGCAGCGGGCGTGGATCGTGTGTCGCTGGCGATGTTTGATCGAGATCTGAAGGGCAATCTGTACAAGATCTGGAATCGGATGTCGTCGGGCGCATACTTCCCGCCGCCCGTGCGGCTTGTCGAGATACCGAAGGACAACGGCGGTACGCGCCCACTCGGGATTCCGACTGTCGCTGATCGGGTAGCACAGACTGTCGTGAAGATGGTGTTCGAGCCACGAGTGGAACCGGTGTTCCACGACGACTCGTATGGCTATCGGCCCGGCAAGTCGGCGATCGACGCGGTCGGGGTTGCGAGGAAGCGCTGCTGGACGACGGACTGGGTGATCGATTTGGACATCAAAGGGTTCTTTGATTCCATCCCGCATGATCTGGTTGAGCGCGCCGTGGCTCGACACACTGACTCGCCATGGATTCGACTCTACATTGCGCGGTGGCTGCGTGCACCGGTGCAACGGGCGGACGGGTCGTTGGTGGAACGGATGAAGGGCACGCCGCAAGGTGGCGTCATCAGTCCGTTGCTGGCCAATCTCTTTCTGCACTATGCGTTCGATGTCTGGATGCAGAGGAACCATCCACGCGTTCGGTTCGAGCGGTATGCGGACGATGCGGTGGTGCACTGCGGAAGTGAGGAGCAGGCCAAGGCAGTGCTGGATGCCATACGTGGTCGGTTTGCGCAGTGCGGTATGGAGCTTCATCCTACGAAGACCCGCATCGTGTACTGCAAGGATGACGACCGGCCCGGGAAGCACGAGCACATCTCGTTCGACTTTCTCGGGTACACCTTCCAACCTCGACGGGCGAAGAATCGGTGGGGGACGTTCTTTGTGAGCTTCCTCCCCGCGATCAGCTCCAACGCAGCCAAGCGAATCCGTGCCGTCATTCGCGAGTGGCGGATGGCCTCGACCAGAAACAATCAACGGTTAGAGGATTTGGCGCAGCTGACCAATGCGGCGGTGCGTGGCTGGATGAACTATTACGGGCGGTATTACCGCTCGAAGTGTGTTCAGGTTTTGCGCCATTTGAACGAGGCCCTTGCTGCATGGGTGCGACGGAAGTTCACCCGATTTCGCCGTCGCGAGCGCGCGTCGATGTACTGGTTGGGACGGGTGGCGCGACGGGACCCCACGTTGTTCGTGCTGTGGCAGCTTGGAGTGAAACCGGAGGCTGGAGTGTAGGAGCCGGATGAGGCGAGAGTTTCACGTCCGGTTCTGTGAGGGCGGAGGGGTGCGATTCCCCTCCGCTACTCGACTCGTGATCATGGCGAAACACATCGGACGCCGGATTCCGACGTGGGTGGACGCAACCGTGGAAGGGTGGCTTGGCCTCACGATCAATCGCGAGAAGACCCGGATCGTGACGCTCACACCGGAACATGACGAGAGTCTCGATTTTCTCGGCTACACGTTTCGGCATGACTGGGATCGCTTTGGTCGTGGGACTCGCTACTTCACGGCCGTCCCCTCGACCAAAACGCTCATGCGGACGAAGGAGGAACTCCGGGCGCTGATCAATAGCCGACACAATAACGAACCCGTGCCGTGGTTGATCGAGCGGGTGAATCGCAAACTCCAAGGCTGGCAGCAATATTTCAGCTTTGGACGTCCGCGCGGCGCCTACCGCGTGCTGAATACATTCGTGATCGCTCGTCTGACGCACCAGTTGCAACGTCGGAGTCAACGCCCCTGCCGTCCGCCGGCAGACATGTCGTGGTATGCCTTCATCACCGGTCCGCTGGGCTTGAAGCTACTCTGAAACGACGCGTGCGACTCCTCGATAGCGTTGCTTGTGAATCTGTTGGGAAAGCCGGATGCGGGAAATCCGCCTGTCCGGTTTGATGAGGGGGACCAGGGTCATTCCT
>JANMRE010000328.1:0-2948 GCA_031370885.1 Gemmatimonadaceae bacterium | reverse complement strand
CGTGGTGGACCAAACGATCCATGATCGCGTCCCCGAAGGTGGCATCGCCGACGCCTTCGTGCCAGTGCTCGACGGGCACTTGGCTGGTCAGCAGCGTCGCGCGACGGCCCGTGCGATCCTCGATCATCTCCAAGAGATCGCGGCGTTCGCGATCCCCGATGGGGGCAAGGCCCCAGTCGTCGAGGATCAAGAGATCGGCCTTGCCGAGTTGCGTGAGCACTTTGCTGTACGTGCCATCGCTGCGCGCGATCGCGAGGTCGGGCAAGAGCCGCGGCAAGCGCAGATACCGGACCAGATACCCGTGACGACACGCACTATGCCCAAGCGCACAGGCTAACCACGACTTACCCGTCCCGGTCGGACCGGTAATGAGTAGCACACCGTGTTGCTGGATCCAATCACCGGTCGCGAGTCGCAGAAGTTGCGATTTATCAAGACCGCGCTTCACGCGAAAGTTCACGTCTTCGATCGACGCACTATGGCGCAGCCGCGCCAGTTGCAGCCGCGTGAGGCGTCGATTCTCTCGCGCGACGTGTTCGCGCTCGAGGAGCAGCGCGAGCCGATCCTCGAAATCGAGCGAGACGACATCGGGCAGGCGCCGTTGTTCGTCGAGCGCCTCCGCCATCGCGGGCAGTTTCAAGCGATGCAGCGGATCCGTGGTTTGCTGGGCGAGCATCTATTCGACTCCGAGCGGGAGAGTGAGTGGGGCGGCATCCGCGTAGTACGCGGCACCGCGCACGTTGTCGTGCGTGGCGGGGAGGTGCGTGGTGGCGTCGACCGTTTCGGGAGCCGCTTGGTCGAGGCCGAGTGTGAGGATCGAGTGCAGCGACCGATACGTCATCGCGCCCGTCGTCTGGGCGCGCTGCGCGGCCGCCTCCAAGCGCGCCGGCCCGTAGCGTTTCCCGAGCGACAGCAGTCCGAGACACGCGCGATAGCCCTGCTCCGGATGGGGCTTGTGTTCCAGGATGTGCGCCACGACGGCGCCGGTGGCGACGCCAATCGATGCGCCCCAGCGCACCAAACGCGACGGCGTCCACTCGAGATGCTGCGTATGTGACTTGGGCCGATGCGCGGGATCCGTCGAATAGCCTCCCGGCGTGTGGCGGCGCACGTGCGCGGCGACGCGCGTGCCGTGATGCAGGATCTCACACATCGTGGCCGTCCGTCGCACGTCCACGGTGGCGCGCACCAGCGTATACGGCACGCTGTTGCAATGCTTCGCCACCGCGATGTGGTAGTCGATGTTCACCTTGGCCGTCCGCCACTCGGCATACTCGTAGCGCGTCGCCGGCAGGGGCCGCAGTGCGGGCCGATCGGTCGCCTCAAACAGCGCGCGGCGCGTGCCCGGCAGTTTCTGAAACGGTCGGTCGTTCAGCGCGTCCAGCCGCTCGCGCAGCGCGTCGTTGAGTGCCGCGAGCGAGGTGAAGCCGTGGTGCCGCAGCGGCGCGAGGAGTTCGCGCTCGACGATTTGCACCGCAGTTTCCACTTTGGCTTTGTCCCGAGGGGCCGCGACGCGCGTCGGCAGAATTGCCGTGCCATAGTGCGTCGCGAAGTCCGCGTACGTCGCATTGATCTCGGGCGCGTAGTACGACGCCGAGGTGACGGCCGATCGGAGATTGTCCGGAATGAGAAGCGCGGTCACGCCCCCGACGTACTCCAGCATCCGCACATGCGACGCGATCCAATCGGGCAGCTGCTGCGTCCACGTGGCCTCAGCGTACGTGTAGTTGCTCGCGCCCAGCGCCGCGACGAAAATCTGCGCCTCCCGCACGGCCCCGGTGGTCGGATCGGTGATGGGGACCGTGACGCCCGCGTAGTCGACGAAGGTCCGCTCGCCAGCGCGATACTCCTGCCGCATCACGGGATCGATCGTCGTGCGCCACTGGCGATAGTGGGCGGCGAACTGACTGTAGCCGTAGCCCGTCGGTTCGCGCTGTCGGTACTCCTGCCACAGCAGCATCAGGGTCACGCCTTTCCGCTGCTTTTCCTGCGCCACCACCGCCCACTCGGGCGCGGGGCGACCTGCGGATAGTGGCAACGGCTCACGGCAAAACAACGCGCGCTCGAGCGCCACGTCATCCATCGTCGCCGCGAGCGGCCACGCCAGCCCACTCGCGCGAAAGCGCGCGCCATAGTCCTGCACCGTACTGCGCGGCACGCCCAAGCTACGCGCCGTCCGGCGCTCGCTCAGTCCCGCGTCCAGCCGCAGCCGGAGTACTTCACGAATCATTCGCATCGAGATCCTATCACGGGGCATGCAGTCACTCCGGTTAAAGTCCCGGAATGACGCCCATGCCACGCGGATGGGGATCCCACGCCACGCACCTGCTTGACACTGCCACTCCCCTGGCCGGAATCCTCCGGAATCGGTGGCCGGATTCCAGAAAGCCTGGCCGAATTCACCCAGCATGGGTGGCCGGATTCCGTCGGAATGGGTGGCCGGATTCAACCGGAACGGGTGGCCGGATTCAACCGGAATCAGTGGCCGGATTCAACCGGAATGGGTGGCCGGATTCAACCGGAATGGGTGGCCGGTTTGCGCCGGAAATACGCAGTTTCGCACGGCGCACGAGCTCGAAGCGTACCTCGGGGTGATTCCGAGTGAGCGGAGCTCGGGCGAGAAACGGCAGCTTGGGCACATCACCAAGGCCGGCAACGGGCGGATGCGCTGGCTGCTGGTCGAGGCCGCATGGCAGATCCTGCGGTCCAAATCCCCGCAGACCCTCGCCCTGCGTACGTGGACCGTGCAGATCGCCCACCGGCGGGGCAAGCGCATCGCGGTGGTCGCGCTCGCGCGCCGCTTGGCTGGCATTCTCTACGCGATGTGGCGTGACGGCGTGGCGTACGACGCACACCGCATTCGGCCGCTGCCACCGGCCGCATACCAACGCGCGGGATAAGCAACGCACGGCCAGGCAGGAATCGAGGTGACTGAATCGGGAGCGGCG
>JANMRE010000317.1:0-2435 GCA_031370885.1 Gemmatimonadaceae bacterium | reverse complement strand
CCCGCCTCCAGCGCGAACCATCGCGCGAACAACGCGTCACGCGTCGCGCGAACGTTGCGCAGTTCGTCGTCGGTGAGCATTCGCGGCACCATGGCCACCTCGTGACGTACGGCCGCCTGCGCCGACACGTACGTCGTGGCATGCGCGTTGAACTCGTGAACTGGCCACTGCGCCCCGTTGCGCCGCTCCGCATCGAAGCATCCAACCAGGATCTCCACCTCGAGCGCTTCAGGCGGGATAGGCCCCCGCGGCCACGGCGCGGCGAAATCCCCAATCTCCCAGCCATCCGATAGCAGGCCATAGAATCCCTGCCGATACCCGAGCGTGCTTTCCACCGCGAAATGCGTCAGATCGTGCGGAGGGAATACCATGCCGAGTTGACCACGCTGGCGTTGCCAGGTGACAGAGCCATTGCGTCGGGTGCAGGTGATACTGGCCGACAGGTCAGGATGTCGCTTGAAGCGAATCAGCAAATCGGCCATGGCTTGCACCCTGCGCGTTCAGATGTCGTGCGCGACGGTGACACGTGCCGCCGCATCTCCAAGTGCCGCCACCACGACGCCGAGCTTGGCGAACCGGGGATCGGCCGTTAGCCCTTGCACGTGACGCGCGTAAATCTGCTGCGCGATGACTGCAACCTTGAACAGTCCGAATGCATAGTAGAACGGTGTGTCACTCACATCACGGCCGCTGGCCACTCCATACGCTTGCGCCAATTCCGCCCGACGCACGCTGCCGGGCCGGGCCGTCACGCCAAGCCCCAGCATCTTGAAGACAGGCGCATCACCTGCCTCTACCCAATAGGCCAACGAGGTGCCGAGGTCCATCATCGGGTCACCAATGGTCGCCATTTCCCAGTCCAGCACGGCTACGACTCGACGCATCGTGAGCCGGTCGAGTACCAGATTGTCGAATTTGAAGTCGTTGTGAATCAGCGTTCCCGTTCGATCGGGTGGCCGATGGGCCGCCAACCACTTCGCGACGTGTTCCAGGTCGGGGACATTGTCCGTACGGGATGCATGCCATCGGCGCGTCCAACCGTCCACCTGGCGTTCGACATAGCCGTCTGGTCTACCCAGCGCGGCCAGCGGTCCACGCGTGACATCCACCGCATGCAGCTGGGAAAGTGTCGATACAAATGTGTGCGAGAGATGCGCCAGTGTGGTGGCCGCTGTGTCGGCGTTGGATGACAACTCAGAAGGGGCTGATCCGCGCAGGATCACCCCATCGACGTGCTCCATCAGGTAAAACGGCGCGCCGATGATATGTGGATCGTCGCACCGCGCGATGGCCCGCGGCACCGGCACACCCAGCGGATAAAGCGCCGCCAGCAAGTCGTGCTCGCGACCAACGTTGTGCGCAATCCCCGGCTTCACACCACGCGGTGGTCGGCGCAACACGTACGCGCGCTGGCCATTTTCCGTGCTGACAGTGACGCGATACGTGAGATTGGAAAAACCGGATGGGTATTGTCGGATCTCCACACGGGCGTCGGCCGGAATGAGCTCCGGCACGGCACGGTCCAGCCACCCACGCAGCGCATCGCTGTCGATGGCTTCGCCAGAGCGAACGGCAATGGTGTCTTCGTCCGTGCGCGCCATGCGATGGTCCGTGAATCAGGAGCGTGGGTCGCGCGCGTACCCCTTGAGTGCGCGCCGGGCAATAACCGTCTTGTGCACCTCGTCGGCGCCATCATAAATGCGCGCCGCCCGTTCGTGGCGGTACCACCACGCCAGCGGCGTATCGTCCGTCATGCCGAGCGCTCCGTGCGACTGAATCGCCCGGTCGAGCACGCGCTGCAGCGTGTTGGCCACAAACACCTTGATGTACGCGATCTCTTCGCGCGCGGCTTCCTGACCCGCCCGCGCCATCTTGGCGGCCGCGTCCAGCACCATCAGACGTGACGCATGAATTTCGATGCGTGACTCAGCGATCCAGAACTGGATTGCCTGCTTGTTGGCCAGCGGATCGCCGGGCGAGAGTTCGCGCGTCACCACATGCCGACACATCAGGTCGAAGGCACGCTCGCAAATGCCAATCCAGCGCATGCAATGGTGAATGCGTCCGGGACCGAGACGCTCCTGGGCCAGCGCAAAACCCCCGCCCTGTGGCCCCAGCAGATTCGCGACCGGCACGCGCACCTTGTCAAACCGCACTTCGGCGTGACTGGACCAACCGCCGCCCGCTTCGCCCATCACGGAAATGTTTCGCACCAGTGTGTAGCCGGGTGCAGGCAGTGGGACGAGCAGCTGGCTCGCTCGCTGATGCGGTGCGGTGGCCTCGGGGTTCGTGACTGCCATCACGACGGCGAACGACGCGCCGTCGGCACTCGACGTGAACCACTTGTGGCCCGTGATCACGAACTCATCGCCGTCGCGTTCGGCACGCGTTGACATGACCGTGGGGTTGGAGCCTGCATGTTCCGGTTCGGTCAT
>JANMRE010000257.1:0-4988 GCA_031370885.1 Gemmatimonadaceae bacterium | reverse complement strand
TTCACAGGACAGGTCCTGTGCGGTCACCGGACTGGCGACCGACGCGGCGACGATTGCGAGGATGCTGTGAAAGAGAGGTTTGACTCCGCGCACGCGAAGGGAAGAAATCATCAGTAGTTTCAGAGTGAAAGCTCTCCCTGCTCTCGCTCTCCGTCAACACCGCCATGCGACGCTCTGCTGCTCCAATCGTGTTGACTGTTCCACTCGCGCTCGCACTCGGCTCGAAGCCGCTCATCAATCTGTTCGGGCAGCAGGACGACGGCAGAGAGCCGCGACGTCGAGACCAGACGGACGGCGATATCGGATATCGGACGGACAACGACATCGGAAATGGGATACCTGACGACTGATACCTGAGCACTGCACGCGCCATCTCCTTTCAGGCAGCCGGATTCTCGTCGCCGGCATCGCTTGCGAATTGCACCGCAGCAGATCCTCCAGTCGCAGGTCGGACCGCAGTCGCGCGATCGTTGCCGCGTCGGCGCGCTCACCAACCGTGGCTTGCACCGGGTCGCCCGCCGCGACACAGAGCAACAGGAATACGACGACCAGTACTCCGAACAACGTCGGGGTGGACAGCAGCAGTCGCCGGGCGAGCAGGGGGAGGATGCGGCGAAATGTAGCCGACGAAATGAAACAGTTGCGGCGAGTATGACGCGGCGCGCTATAGTGAGCCCATGCCAGACTATCGAAAACTGCGAGTCTTCGCACTCGCGCAAGAACTCAGTGAGGCGGTGCATCGGCTTGTGCCCTTGCTCCCCGCGCGCCGTGCGCCAGGATTGGCGGCGCCGCTGTGTCGGGCGGTTGCGTCGGTACCCGCAAACATCGCAGAGGGCGCCGGACGAGAGACGCAAAATGACTTCGCCAGATTGCTCGTCGTTGCGCGTGCCTCGGCGGACGAAACCGCCGTCCATCTGCGGCTCGCCGGCTCCGTCGACCGGGCGAACACCGCGCGAGCGCAAGACCTGGAAACTCGTGCGCAAATCGTGGCAGCAATGCTCACGCGACTGATCGCGAGAATTCGCGAAAATGAGGCACGAGCGGACAACGAGCGACGAGGAAGACGGGGCGACCGAGCGGCACTACCTAAGGATAAGCGGAGTCGAGCCGAGCGTACCCACGATACGGGAGACCAGATGGCAAGCGATACCGGCGATGAGAAACCGGATGCCTGACAGGAGATGGCGCGTGCAGTGCTCCAGTATCCGTCGGGTATCCGTCGTCAGGTATCCCATTGCCGATATCGTAGTCCGTCCGATATCCGATATCGTAGTCCATTATCGCAGTCCGTGCGGTTTCGTTGCGCTCCCTGCTCAATCATCCTTCTGCCCAAACACCGCCAGGTTCGACGAATGCCCCGGATTCACCTTCTTCTCCGGATACACCCAATGCACCGCCTGATTCACCGCTACCGTGGCCTCGCCAAATCCCGTCGCAATCAGCTTCAGCTTCCCCGGGTACGTGGTGATATCCCCAGCCGCATAGATCCCCGGACGTCCCGTTTCCATCTGATAGTTCACCGCGATCTCGTCCTTCTCGAAATTGAGTCCCCATTCCAGCAAGGCACCCATATTGCTCACATAGCCCAGCATCGGGAGCACGACATCCGCCGGGATGTCGCGCGTCACCTTGGTCTTCACGTCTTTCACGCGGATGCCCTCGACGTGCCCGGTGCCGTGGATCGCATCAAGTTCGTGAAACGGCAGCATCGCGACCCGACCGTCGCCGTTCGCGGCGGCCGCCTCGACTTCCGTCACGGTCGCCGCGTGTGCGCGATAGCGATCACTGCGATGCACCAGCGTCACCGATGACGCGCGCTCGCGCAGTTGCGCGCACCAATCGAACGCGGAGTCGCCGCCCCCAATGATTACCACATGCTGGCCGCGATAGCTCTCCGGGTGCTGCACGTACTCCTGCACCCCCAGACCGTACCACGGCTCGGCAAATGTTTGGGGCAGTTTACGCGGGCGAAACGCGCCGATGCCGGCCGCGATAATGATCGCGCGCGTCGGAAAACGATCCTGATCAGTCACGAGCACAAAATGTCCATCGGCCTGCTCCAACCCAACCACACGCTGCGCCAGATGTGCCGGCAGTCCGGACTCGCGATGGAACTGCATGGCCTGCTCGGTCAGCGAACGGACAAGATCTTTCGCCAGAACCCTGGGAAATCCGGCCACATCGAAGATGTACTTCTCCGGATACAGCGCCGTCAGTTGACCGCCAAGCTCGGGAAGTGCGTCGACGATCTGCGCGGACGCTCCGCGCATACCGGCATAGAACAGCGCGAACAGCCCCGTCGGTCCGCCGCCAAGGATGGTCAGGTCTTTCAGCTCGTGGGTAGCCATAGGCGCAACAATTTAACCCGCGGGTTCCGACTGGTTAGTTTCTCGTCATGAAGATCTATACCCGTACCGGAGACGAGGGCGCCACCGCGCTCTTTGGCGGCGGCCGCGTGGACAAGAACCATCCGCGCGTCGAGGCCTACGGCGATGTCGATGAACTCAACGCCGCACTCGGTCTGGCGCGCTCAATCGATATGATGCCGCGCATCGATGAGGTGCTCGTGCCGATTCAGCGCGACCTCTTCGCCATCGGCGCACTGCTGGCCACGCCCGATCACGAGAAGATGAAGGAGCAGCTCACAAAGGCCCGCGTCGACGACCAGCGCATCGAGGAACTCGAGCGCGCCATCGATGCGTGCGAACAGGAACTCGAAGCGCTGCGCAGCTTCATCATTCCGGGCGGTACGCCAAAGGCCGCCGCGCTCCACGTCGCGCGCACCGTCTGTCGTCGTGCCGAACGACGGGTGGTGCATCTGTCGCATGATGTCGAATTGCCCGCGCTCGTCGTCATCTACCTCAATCGACTGTCCGATCTGCTGTTCATGCTCGCGCGCGTCGCCAACAAACGCGCCGGCGCCGGCGAGGTCACCTGGTAGTGTCGCACTCGGCGCTGACGCTGCCACTCGCATACCCGGTGTACTGCCGCTCCGGGATCCTCTCAGCGCTGGGCGAAATCGTACAGCGAACGGCTCCGGCGCACCGGTACGCCGTCGTCTCCGACGAAACGGTTTCCCAATGGTATGGCCAGCGCGTCGTTAGTTGCCTCCCCGCTGGCGCCTCGCGCGTGTTCACCATTCCGCCCGGCGAACGGGAGAAGACGCGTGAACGCTGGGTCGAACTTACCGATGCGATGTGCGCCTGGGGGGCGGGACGCGACACCACCGTGGTCGCGCTGGGCGGCGGCGTTGTCGGCGATCTCGCGGGCTTCGTCGCGGCAACATACATGCGCGGTATCCCCATAGTGCAAGTGCCGACCACCTTGCTGTCGATGGTCGACGCAGCGGTCGGTGGCAAGACTGGCGTGGACACACCGTTCGGCAAAAACCTCGTAGGGTCGTTCCACAATCCAAGCGCCGTGATCATGGATCCCGACGTCTTGCGCTCTCTGCCGATGGAGGTGCTTCGCGCCGGTCTGGCCGAAATGATCAAGCATGGCGTGGTGGCCGACGCCTCGTATTTCGACGCGGTTGTCCGGGCGCTGCCCAGTATCACCGACCGCGGTGCGACCGCGCCCGAACTCCCGGCGCTCATCGCCGGCAGTGTGCACATCAAATCGAAGGTGGTCGCAGCCGATGCGCGAGAGAGTGGACATCGGCAGATTCTCAATTTCGGCCACACGATCGCGCACGCCATCGAACGCGAACTTGACTACCAGATCGCGCACGGCGAGGCAGTGGCGATCGGCATGGTAGTCGAAGCACGTATCGCCGAGGTGGTTGGACTGGCGCCGGTTGGCCTGCGGCACTCGATTATCGGTGCGGTGCATGCCGCCCAGTTGCCGTCGATGCTGCCGGCAAAATTGTCCGTCGAGTCGTTGTTGCTGGCC
This sequence comes from Gemmatimonadaceae bacterium, assembly GCA_031370885.1. Classification (GTDB taxonomy): domain Bacteria; phylum Gemmatimonadota; class Gemmatimonadetes; order Gemmatimonadales; family Gemmatimonadaceae; genus Gemmatimonas. The sequence continues at coordinate 1,097 of JANMRE010000257.1, read as the reverse complement.
ACCAAAGGCGACAAGAAAACCCGATCGGACGCCGTGCGGTACTCGCTTCCCCGTGGAGTCGGAGCGATGGAGTGCGCTGAGGATCAGTGGTCGGTGTCGATAAGCGACGAGGTCGTGCGCCTGGTCTTGAACGACACTGTCGGGCAGTGACCGCTCAGTATAACGCCAGTGTGCGACCAGTGCCATTGCGCGCTGAAAAATAGATCACATTTATGCTCGCCGCAAAGTTTTCATTGACCGCGCCGTATTCGGCCATTATCGTGGCGTTCCCACCTATTCGGGCTGGCCCGTCCGGGTCAGCTCACCGGTAACATTCGGCGAGGGCGTGTATGCCGTCAGCAGCCGCCGTACGAAGCTCGGAATCCCGATCCTCCAAAGGATTCTTTCGATCCTCCCCCTCAACCGCTTTCGACCAGTACCTCCACGACATCCAGAAACTGCCACTCATCACCGACGCCGCCGAAGAGCGACGTTTGGCTCGATTGGCGCAGCAGGGCGACGAAACGGCCGCTGAACGTCTCGTGACAGCGAACCTCCGGTTCGTGATCTCGTATGTAAAGAAGTATCAGGGGCACGGGCTCGACCTGTCTGAGCTTGTCGCGATCGGCAACGAAGGACTGCTCAAGGCCGTGCGAAAGTTCGATCCCGATCAGGGGGTCAAGTTCATTTCCTACGCGGTCTGGTGGGTCCGCCAAGCGGTGCTGAAGGCACTCGCCGAGCAAACGCGCAGTGTGCGCATCCCGCTCAACCAGAATTCGCAGCTCATCCGCATGGCACGGGCGGAGATGGTGCTCAATCAGGTGCTCAACCGTGAGCCCACTGACGAGGAAATCTCACGGGTTCTCCAGGAACCCATTGAGCAGGTGCGCAACGCGCGTCAGATCACCAGCACCGAGGTTTCGCTCGATGCACCCATCGATCGTCAGGACCGCGAAGCCTCCACCCTCGGCGAGCGATTCGCCGGTCAAACGCACGCCGACATCGAAGACGGCACCGACTTCCGACTGATGCGCGAGTTCATCGATCGCGTTTTCCGGAAGTATCTGACGCCGCGCGAACGGAAGATTCTGTACCTGTACTATGGTCTCGATGAAGGG
>JANMRE010000216.1:0-5713 GCA_031370885.1 Gemmatimonadaceae bacterium | reverse complement strand
ATGGCGGCAAGCTTTTCAGGGGTATAGCCGTGGGCGCGCACCCACGCCTTGGCGAACAGCAGGGGCGAGTACCACAGCGCCCCGATGAGCCATGCGGCGAGCGCTGCGACGAGAATGGATGGCCAATGACCGAGCGACATGATGGGCTCCTCAGGGTGGGGGCGTTAGTCAGCCCTTTACTTCCGTTTGGGGAAAAATCGAACGCTCGGCAGACCGGAGAAGTCGGCATCCATCGTCCACACGGTGGCTTCATAGTGCCTGGCCGTTGCGTAGATGATGCTTTCGGCCAGTGGCAATTTGTGCGCAACGCCAAGCTGTGCCGCACTGAGCGCGATCCTACTATCGAGCGAAACGATTTGTCCCTGGTGCAGCATCGCCGCCACTTGCAGCGCTTCGTCTTCCCCTCGCTGCTGCATCACTCGCCGCGTGACTTCGAGCAAGACGATCGTCGGGACGATGAGATGGCCTATGTCCTCAATCACCGTCGCGAACTGTCCCGCCTGCGGACCTGCCGCAAAGTATTCGAGCCAGACCGACGAATCGACGAGATTCACACGCGATCGTTGTCGCGCGCGACGGTCGTGTCGATCCCCTTCAGAAAGCCGCGCATCTTCCGCATGCCTTGTACGGGTATGAACTCCACGCGATTCTGATACTGGAGTGCGTGCACCTTCTGGCCGGGTTCCAAGCGGAGCGCTTCGCGAATCTCGCGCGGAATGACGACCTGGAACTTCGGGGACACCGTTACGATGGTCATCTGCACCTCATCGATTGGTTTGTCGTACAACGATATAGTGATCGATGGGTTTCCGCAATCTCGAAGCAGTCTGTCGAACGAAACGGATTCTGTGGCGGTGGGGCCGACTGATGCTTCGCCTCTTGATGATGGCCGGGCCGCATTGGATGTAATGATTACCCCTTCGTCGCCTTCTTAGCTTCGACCGCTCCAGCGTTCGACGACGTCCTTCAGTTCGTGCATCCGATACGGTTTCGCCAGATGGCTGTCCGCACCAGCCGCAACACAGGCGACGACTTCATGTTCGAAGGCGCTCGCACTCACGATCACGACCGGCGTGCGCCGACCGCCCCGCGAGGCTTCACGCTGTCGCAAGCGGCGAGTCGTTTCGAGACCATCCTCGCCGGGCATATGCCAGTCCATGAGTACCAGATCAAACTGATCGACGTTCAGCAGGGCCAGCGCCGCCGGGCCATTGTCCACCACGATCACCTCATGTCCAAAGGCCTGCAACATGGCCGAAATGACTTCCTGATTGACGAGCATATCCTCGACGACCAGAATTCGTCGTGAGGTGGCTTCGGCGCGCTCGCCAGACGATGACGATTCGTGGACGCCATTCTCCTTCAGTATGGACACTGTCGGTTTCCCAAACGCGTGGTGGCTCGTCAAACTCTTCTCATCTGTTGACGATGAATAACCTGCATCCGTCTCAGTTCCAACCTGGCCGCGGACGTCGTCTGGCCGGCCGACCCACCGCGTCACCGCGCTGAACCTCGTGATATCACGTCAGTCGCTTCGCAATGCCCTGAGCGTGCTGGTGCTCCTGGTGACGTTCACGACGGCCGGTGTAGGCTATATGTACCGGGCGGCGCGACAGGCCCAAACAGAGGCCGTACGGGACGAACTCACGCAATTGGCGAACGTCGCCGCGTCGTTGGTTGACGGCGATCTGCATCGCCAGATAGTGTCTCCTGCTCAAACCGGCAACGCGGAACACCGGCGTGCCACCGAGTCGTTGTTGCGCTTCCACAGGGCCACCAAAGACATCATCTACGTCTATACGGCGGTGTTGATCAACGACCAACTCCACTATGTCCTTGGAACCGACCACTTCTACCGGGTCGAGGGAGACTCGCTGCCTCCGGATCCGATCATGCTGTCCGCACCGGAAGCGGAATCGGATCCGGACATGTATCGGGCGATTCGCACGCAGACGCAGGTCACGCAACTCACACCGCGCCAGGAGCTGCATCGCGCGTATCTCTCCGCGTATGCGCCGTTTTTCGATGGACGCGGTCAGTTTGTCGGGATCGTCGGCATCGACATGTGGGTGGCGAAACTGGAAAGTCGGCTGGCGCGCATACTGCGCGTAGCGCAGCTCACATGGGCGGCATTGGTGATGCTCTCCATGGCCGTGGCGTGGTTGGTGTATCTGACAGAGCAGTCGCGGGCGCAGGCCCGGGACCGTGAGGTGAAGGCGGGTCTGGCATTGGCTGATGCACTGACCGCGGCAGAACAGGAGGCGTTGGCGGCGCGCCAGTTCGCGCTTGAAGCCAGCGCCGCGAGTCAAGCCAAGAGTGAGTTCCTGGCGATGATGAGCCACGAAATCAGGACGCCGATGCATGGTGTCATTGGTATGGTGGACCTGTTGCGGACGACGGCGTTGAACAGCACGCAAGACCGCTTCCTGTCGGTCATCGATACCTCCAGTCAATCGCTGCTGGCCGTGATCAACGACGTGCTGGACTTTTCGCAGATTGAGGCCGGCAAACTCGACATTCAGGTTCGCCCGTTTCTTCTCGCGGATGTGGTCGGTCGCATCGACACGACCCAGCGACCGGAGGCAACGCGGAAGGGGCTGTCGCTTTACGTTGACCTCGATGCGGACGTGCCGCAGCGCCTGCTTGGCGACGCTGGCCGTCTGAACCAGGTGCTGACAAACCTGGTCGGGAATGCCATCAAGTTCACGACCACCGGCAGCGTCACGCTGCGCGTGCATGCGCTCCCCGATCAGCGGGTCCGGTTTACGGTCATCGACACCGGCCCTGGTCTCGACCCATCGCAGCAGGCGCGTTTGTTTCACGCTTTTTCACAGGTCGACTCCTCTGCATCGCGCCAGGCAGGGGGGAGTGGCCTTGGGTTGGCGATCAGCCAACGGCTGGTGGGCATGATGGGCGGCCGCATTGAGGTGAACAGCGAATTCGGTTCCGGTGCGGAATTCCATTTTGCGCTGCATTTCACGGTGGCACCAGCTGTTGCGTAGGGGCGAGCGGCGGCAGAGGCCAGGACATTGCCTTGTTTGCCACGCTTACTTGTCGCATCTTTTGGCCAGCCGTAGCAGATGACGCTTTACTTGATACTCCTGCAGCGCTTTCCGCCGATTATCGCCTGTGGCTGAAGACTGGTCACCCGAAGAAGTTGCTGCAACTGTCGCGGACTATTTCGCGATGCTTGAATGCGAGCGCCGAGGCGAGCCGTACAACAAGAGTGCCCATCGTCGTCGACTTCTGCAAATCCTTCGCGGACGCTCCGAAACTGCCATTGAGTTCAAGCATGCGAATATCAGTGCGGTGCTGCTTGACGGCGGTTTTCCGCGCTACATAGATGGTTACAAACCGCGCTCGAACTATCAGGCACTCCTGCGGCAGTCTGTGCTGGATCACCTCGCAGCAAACCGGGAGTTGATAGCTGCTACTGCGCGCGTAGCAATTGCCCCAGCGCTTGAAGTACCAGCACTTCGGCCGTTGACAGACATTCTGGTAGCCGCTCCCGTACTTGAGCGACGATCAGACCGAACCTATGAAAGGCCGGTCGCGCCACCGACTCCATTGCTCGGCATCAACTATCTCGAGCGGGAAGCGCGTAACGCGTCGCTCGGCGAGGCCGGTGAAGCGTTTGTCCTCCAAGTTTTCGTCCTGTCAGGATCGCTGCGCCAATCGTGCATCCTTGATCCGATTGCGTATCGGGCTTCACTTGCCTAACGGCCTCGCGACGGACTAGTCCGGGCCTCGCATTACAGACCAAAACGTTTGGGAAACGGCTCGGTGTAACGGAAGTTCCCACTGCGGAGCCTGTCGGGCGCGAGTCCGAGTTGGCCCGGGTAGCGCCGCGCGTAGACCGGCCTCGACACACAAAGCAATCGCGGTCTCAAATTCGACGAGCGTATCACCCCATCCGCCTTTTGGCTGTTGGTGGTCGGCAAGCCATTCCTCCTCGGCATCGATAAACGCAAGCGAGATGGCCCCGAGGATGTCAGCGGTTTCTGTGACGCCGTACGCGCCACGAACTTCGTCGACAAGGTCGTACTCTGACTCAAAGGCGATCCGGGCAGTCGTGATCGCGGTTAACGCCACGTCCCGCTGCGACGACCAATTCGACATGGGTCAGCTCTCTTGACAACCGGTCAAAGGGTATTGAGGCACAGGGATGGTGAGGAATCGTGAGATTTCTGAGTTTCCTCCCCGCACTCGGTTCGTGAGGTGAAGCGCACGTCGATTTGCAATATGATGCGCGTTGCCAACGTGCGTGACGAGTCCCAAGTTACTCCGTAGCGTCGAGTCGTCCAGATCGATCCCTGACCGTCGTTGGAGAAATTTGTTGACTGTTACGACGCACCGCGGATGGCGGCAACGACTGGCCCACGTCCGTGCAGGTACCCGCCTGCTCGCCGCGCTGCTGGCGAGCGCGCTCACGGCGTGGCTGCTCCCCAGCCACCTGTCAGTCGAGATGCGTGCCGTGGCCTCCTGGGACGGGTTCGCCGTGGTGGCACTGGGGCTCACCTGGCTGACGATTCTCACCTTGACGCCCGCGCAAATCTGCACGCTGGCGCGGCGCGAAGATCCAAGTCGTCTGGCGTCGCTCGTGCTGGTCGTGCTCGGCGCGGGCGCGTCGCTGCTGGCCGTGCTGGTGCTGCTGCAGGAAAGCATGACCATGCGGAGCAGCGCAAAAACTCAGGCGATTGTGCTGGCGCTCTCGGCGGTCGCGCTGGCGTGGTGCCTGATTCACACCGTGTTCACGCTACGCTACGCTCATCTCTATCACAGTACGTCCGAGTCGCCGCATCCGCTGGAATTCCCGGGCAACGAGAACCATCCGGACTATCTCGACTTCGCGTATTTTGCGTTCATCATCGGCATGACGGCGCAGACTGCCGATGTCAACATCCGCGGAAAGAGCATCCGCCGTACAGCATTGCTGCACGGCATCGTGTCGTTCGCGTTCAACACAGCGGTGGTAGCACTCAGTATTGGCGTGCTCACCACGCTGTTGTAGTGGGCTGCATCAGAATCCGGACAACTTGGTGATGCGACCACCCAGTCCAACGGCCCAGCCGGCCTGCGGCGACGCAAAGCCAACCGACCAGTAATTGTTGCTGTCAATGCTGCTCCACGTCGCGCCATCGTCGCGCGTGACCACCGCACCAGACGGACCAACGGCCACTACAGTCGGCCGCCTGGCTTTGGGCACAAATACGCCACCCCACACGCCACGGGCGAGCAGTGGACTGGTGCGCGGTGTCCACGTGGCGCCGCCGTTGTCGGTCACAGCGATGAGCACGTCACCGGCCACGGCACTGTTACCGCCGCCCAGTACCATGCCGTGTCGCGCATCGCGAAAGGCAACCGATTGCGGTCCCGACCCCGCGCGTGTTGTCAGTGGCAGCGTGTCTACTGCCCAGGTGCGTCCATAGTCTTTGGTGTGCAACAGCCGTCCGCGTTCAGCAGCGCTGGCGACAATCCAGGCGTGTCCGCCTTTCCCCGTGATGAGACAGGTGCCGCTGGCTGCGAAACTTCCTTCCTGTGGCGGCGCCGCCGGCAACGAGGTCGATGGCACGCGCGTCCAATGCGCGCCGCCGTCGTCGGTACGCAGCAGAGTGATTTTTCCGTCCACGGCGTCGCCGATCACCAGTCCGCGCTTCGCATCCCAGAAATCCATGCAGTCGAAAAACCCCTTGGGATCGTCGTTCACGAACTG
>JANMRE010000147.1:0-23063 GCA_031370885.1 Gemmatimonadaceae bacterium | reverse complement strand
ATCACCAATTCGAATCGTGCGTCCACCAACTCGGCCGGCACATACACCGCCAGATTGCGCGCGCGGTTGATCGCGTCCCACGCTCCACCCGCTTTGCGAATGGCGAAATACTGGAAGTCGAGTTTGACCGGAACCGCCGATGGCGGCGACGACACGTGCGCCAGTTCAATGCCCGGCAACGCCTGTCGAATGAGCGTATCGACCACGTCGGCAGATCCGACCTTGCATCCTTGCAGCACTTTCGGGATGAGTTCCTGTTGACGCACCGCCGAGCTCACGGCGAGGAACCACTGTGGCGCGTCGAGCCAGGCGGTCTGTTCGATCGCCACCGCGTGCAGTGTCGGACGCACTGCTTTGAGCGGCAACGATACCGCCGCATCCACGACCGCGCCGTCAAGCAATTCGAACAGTCGACGCTCAAGTTCGGCGAATCCCTCACCCAATCGCAAATGATCGTAGGCTGGCAGCGTGCGCGCGTCGGCGTTCGAGGAAAAGGCGGAGAGAGCGCCGACCACCGCGAGCATCGTTTCCCAGAGCAGCGACGGGTGACCGCGTCGCACATCGTGCAGATGCCGTACAGCGGGCAGATGCGTATTCAATGTGTACAGCAGCCAGAAGCTCCCGACGTCGGCCACCGAGAAATCGGCCAGCCCCTGATTGCGCTGCCGACGGCTGCCAGACAGCGACGCGCTCTTCGCAGACAGGCGCTCGACGAGTCGGCGCGCCATCGACATCAGCGTCGGACTGGCCGAAAGATCGAGCAGCGGCGGCACGAATGTCGGATCGAACGTGAGTTCGCCGTTCGTTGAACGAAGAATGCGGGCGATGGGGAGGGTGACAAAGCCATCGCTCGATTCGCCCTCAACCAACAGCCGCAGACTGGGTGGCGCGACCTGAATGGGACGCTCGGTGAGTCCGGTGGTTTCATCGCGCACCAACAATTCATCGGCCTGCCAACGCGTGATGGCATGGTCACCGCTTCGCGCGACGTTTCTCGCGCCAGGCCGATACTCGGATACTGCCAGGTACACCAGCAACGAGCGTTGATCAGGGCCAAACGCGGGCGCCACGGCTTTTGGGAGAGCGGACGGACCGCCGGCCGGTGTGTTGAAGAGCAGTCCGTCGGGGAATCGCCCCGTTGCCGCCGACACCACGAGGGTGCCGCCGGCCAGCGTTTCGTGGTCGAACGCCACGCGGGAAAACCCCCACGGACAGAACGTGAGGGCGCCAACCTGAAATGCCAGTGTCTCTTCATGATGGCGGTCCTGCGCCTGTAAATGCTGAGGCGTGAGCAGGACTCCCTTGGTCCACAGAACCGGTTGCATATGGCGCATTCCGGAAAGTTACCCCGACGAGCGAGTCGCCGTGAGAGTCTGCCGATACCGGGAAATACGGACCCTGAAAACCGTCGCGGATCACTGTTGACCCTGCCAGCAAACCGTTCTTCGCACGATGCTTGACAATTCGTTCGCCCGGTCGGAGTTTGCCATACTCGCCCCGATAGTTGGTTGCCTTCTTTACCTCAGGCTCAATCGCGCTGGAGTATTCGCATGGCCGACAGTACGCAGAAAAAGCTGGAGCGCGTCCGCCCACCCCGGATTCAGATCTCATACGAAGTCGAGACTGGCGGCGCCATCGAAATGAAGGAGCTGCCGTTCCTCATGGGGGTGTTGGGCGATTTCAGTGGCAGCCCGTCCGAGCCGCTGGCGCGATTGAAAGATCGCAAGTTTGTCGAGATCACACCGGATAATTTCGACGACACACTCGCCAGCATGAAGCCGCGCTTGCAGTTCTCAGTCGAGAACAAGCTCAGTGAAGATGCCGACGCGCCGAAGCTTGCGGTCGAGCTCAACTTCCGCAGCATGGACGACTTTGCCCCCGATGCCGTGGCAAGGCAAGTCAAGCCGCTGCGGGAACTGCTCGAGCTGCGCACGGAACTCGCCAACCTGCGAGCCAACCTGCAAACCAACGAGAAGCTCGATGAAGTGCTGCAGAGTACACTGGGTGACGCCGATAAAATGGCGAAGCTCAAGGCCGAACTTGGGCTGGAGAGCTGACCATGGCTGAAGCGAAACAACAAGCGGCGTCGGCGGCCGTAACGATCGATGCCGATCTGTCCCTGCTCGACCAGATTGTCGAACAGGGCAAGATGGGCAAGGATGCCGAAGCGAAGGGGAAGGGCAAGGACCTTGTCCGACGCTTTGTCTCGGAGGTACTGGAAGGGACAATGACGGTGAATCGCGACACGGAAACGATGATCAATGCGCGTATCGCGCAGATCGATCATCTCCTGTCGTTGCAGCTCAACGCGATTCTGCATCACCCCGATTTCCAGAAGCTCGAGGGCTCGTGGCGCGGGCTGCAGTATCTGCTCAAGCAGAGCGAAACCGGCACCATGCTCAAAATCAAGGTGCTGAATGTCTCCAAGAAGGACTTGCTGCGCGACTTGCAACGGGCGCCGGAATTCGACCAGAGTGCGCTGTTCAAAAAGGTGTACGAGGAAGAGTACGGCGTATTCGGCGGCACGCCGTTCGGCGCGCTGGTGGGCGACTACTACTTCGACAAGAGCGGCCAGGACATCGAGTTGCTCGAGAAGATCTCGAACGTCGCGGCCGCCGCGCACGCACCGTTCCTGACGGCCGCGTCGCATGAGATGCTCAATCTCGACAGCTGGTCGGAGTTGGATAACCCACGCGATCTGGCGAAGATCTTTGACAGCACCGAGTATGCGAAGTGGAAATCGTTCCGCGGCAGTGAAGACTCGCGCTACGTCTCACTGAGTGCTCCCCGCATTCTCATGCGTGAGCCCTACGGTACGGCCACTGTGCCCATCGAGGCGTTCAACTACGAAGAGCGCGTGGATGGCACAAACCACGACGAGTATTGCTGGGGCAACGCGGCGTACGCGCTGGCGGCCAACGTGAACAAGGCGTTCGCTTTCTATGGCTGGACGGCGGCCATTCGTGGTGTCGAAAGTGGTGGGTTGGTGGAGGGGCTGCCGGTGCATAACTTCCGCACTGAGTCGGGCGAGATTGCCATGAAGTGCCCCACCGAAGTGCAGATCACCGATCGTCGTGAGAAAGAGCTGGCCGATCTCGGCTTCGCACCGCTCGTGCATCAGAAAGGAACCGACAAAGCCGCGTTCTTTTCCGTGCAGTCGGCGCAGAAGCCAAAAGTGTATGACGATCCAAAGGCGTCGTCGAGCGCACGCCTGTCGGCGCAGCTGCCGTACATTTTCTCGACGTCGCGCTTCGCGCACTATCTCAAGGTGATGATGCGCGACAAGATCGGCGGCTATGCCACCCGGAACGACGTGGACGCGTTTCTCAACCGCTGGATCCAGAGTTACATCGCATTGGAGAACGCCCCCGCGGCCATCAAGGCGGCGAAGCCGCTGTCCGAAGCGCGTATCGATGTGGTCGAAGTACCTGGCAAACCTGGGGCGTACCGCGCAGTGGCGTACATGCGGCCGCACTACCAGCTTGATGAACTTGGCGTTGCCATGCGGTTGGTGGCCGAGCTGCCGCCTCCGGCGAAGTAGCTGTTCCAGCAGGATCCCGTTCCATCGCCGCGGCGCCCGGTCGCGGCGCACATTATCACCTTGAGGAGCTCCTACCATGGCGTTCGATACGTTTCTGGACCTTGGCGAAAAGATCAAGGGCGAAAGCACCGCAAAGGGGTTCGAGGGCAAGATCGAGATTTATTCGTTCAGCTGGGGCGCCTCCAATCCGACCACGATCGGCTCAGGATCGTCCGGCATTTCGGGCGGCAAGGTGTCGGTGTCTTCGTTCAACCTGATGAAGAAGACCGACAAGGCGTCGGCAATGCTGTTTCAGAGCTGCTGCGACGGTCAGCACATCGACAAAGTCATTGTCACGATGCGCAAGGCGGGCGGAACGGCCGGTCAGCAGGTGTTTCTGACGTACACGTTTGATACAGTGATGGTGGAGTCGATCCAGTGGAGTGGGTCGTCGGGTGGCGATGATTCGCCCACCGAATCCGTGTCGCTGGCGTTCGGCAAGTGCGCGATCGAGTACTTCAAGCAAGACAAGACCGGCAAGATGGCCACCGCTGGTCAGGGCATGTGGGACCTCACGACGGTCTCCAGCGCAGCGTAAAGGGCAGCCCTTCCATGCCTACCGCCAACGAGTTGTTTCAGGACGGTCGGCTGGAAGCGGCCATCGAAACGCTGGGCGTCGAGCTTCGGAGCAATCCGACCGACGTCCAGCGGCGTTCGTTTCTGTTTGAACTGCTGTCGTTCGCGGGGCAATACGACCGCGCGGAAAAGCAGTTGGACGCCCTCGCCCGCGACGGGGCGATGGCCGAGGCCGGCGCGGCCACCTATCGCGCCGCGTTGGTAGCGGAACGGGTGCGCGAGCACATGTTTGCCACCGGTGACTACCCCCACGACACCGCGCCTGTGGTGCAAGGCGGAACGTGCAACGACGCGCCCTTCACCACCATCGAAGACGCCGATCCGCGTATCGGTGCACGGCTGGAAGTGTGCGCCGGTGGACGCTACCTGTGGATCCCTTTCGCGCATCTGGCATCAGTAACGATTGAGCCACCCACCAGACTGCGCGACTTACGCTGGATTCCGGCGCGCGTCCAAACCAGCGAGGAGATTCGGCATCTCGACCTCGGCGAGGTGTTGTTGCCGGCATTGTCTCCCGCCGTCTGGCGCAACGCCGATGCCGAACTCCGACTCGGTCGCGCGACCGATTGGGAAGAGTTGCCCGACGGTGACTTCGCTCCAGTTGGTCAGAAGGTGTGGCGCATCGATGGGCGCGAGGTTCCGCTCCTCGACATCCGCCAGCTCATCCTGACGTCCGACTGAACCGCCTGCGCCGACGGTGTCGGATGGTCTCACCGGCGCACCTCGTTCGCCGGATCTTCTCTCGTATCGTTAGCGGATCGCCCTCATGCCCGTGAATACCGAACTCGTTGCCGCATTGCTTCAACCGATTCCGGGTGAGGCACCCTCCGGCAGCGACCTTCGCTACGACTCGCGCGTCGATGCCATCAAGGAGGCGCGCCGCGAAGATCCTGACATCCCGAGGCGCCCTGAAGATGGCCCGAGAAAGCTGGCCGACTGGCCAACCGTTATCGCGAAATGCACTGAACTGCTCACCAAAGAAACCAAGGACCTGCAACTGCAGGTGTGGCTGACCGAAGCGCTCCTGCAAAAGAACGGCTTCGGCGGGATGGCCACCGGTCTCGATGCGTTGACCGGCATGCTCCAACTGTTTTGGGACACGGTACATCCGCTGCCCGAGGATGACGATCTCGAGTTGCGCAGCGGGCCGGTCGCGTTCATTGGCAACAAGCTGGTGGTTCCGGCGAGAATGACCGTGTTGGGTGCCACCGGGTTCACCCTGGTTCAGTATGTTGAATCGCGGTCCATGCCGACTGAAGCCGAGTCGGAAAGCGACCGCGCCAAGCGTGATCTGCGCGCCCAGTTGATTGCGCAAGGGAAGCCCACGCCCGAAGCGATTGATAACGCCATCGATTTGTTGAACAAGGTCAGCGCGCGCGCGATTCTTGCCGATGTCGATTTGTCAATTGCCTCGCTGGCCGCGCTTGAGAAAGTTTCCGACGAGCGCTTCGGCCGCGAAGCCCCGGCGTTCAATGCGTTGCGGAGCGCGCTTGATGAGGTGCGTCGGTTTATCGCCGGACAGGTGGCACGCCTGCTGGAACTGGATCCGGATCCGATCGTCGAAGAGAGCGTCGAAGGCGACGCCGGCGCCGCGGGTGAAGACGATTCCCCCATGACGGCCGAGCCGACCAATCGCGCCGATGCCGCGAGACGCATTGGCGTGATCGCGCGTTGGGTTCGGCAGAACGACGCCGCGAGCCCGGCGCCGTATCTCATGGTGCGCGGATTTCGATGGGGGGAATTGCGCATCAATGCGCCCGACCTCGAACCCAAGCTCCTCGAGGCACCTCCCACGGCAACGCGCGCCAAGATCAAGACGCTGTTGCTCGACGCGAAGTGGGCAGAGCTGCTCGAGCAGTCGGAAATTCTCATGGCCACGGCACCGGGGCGCGGATGGCTGGATCTCCAACGTTATGCGCTTACTGCCTGCGCGCAACTCGGTTCCAGTCACGACGCCATTGCCGCGGCCATTCGCAGTGAACTGCGCGCGTTGCTGCGCGCATTGCCGCAGCTTACCAGGATGACGCTTATGGACGACACACCTACGGCGAACGAAGAAACGCGCGCCTGGCTGGACAGCGAGAGCTTGGCGTCGCCCGATGCAGGCGAAGCGGCCGACGCAGCGGGTGCGTCTGACGAGACGCCGGACACCGACGTCTCTGACGGAAGTGAGGTGCTGGCGGAAGCACTTGAAGACGACGCCTCATCGGCCCATCAGGGTGGATTCACACGGACACGCGCAACCCGGAAGCCGGTCGCAGCGCGCGGTCGCGACACGTTCGACCTTGCGCGCAGTGAGCTGTCGGCCGGTCGCCCGAATCGCGCCATCGAATTGTTGATGGCCGAGCTGGCCCGCGAGCAGTCACCGCGCGGGCGATTCGTGCGTCAGACGCAAATCGCGTACGTGATGGTCGAGGCAGGACTGGACGCCGTGGCCACGCCAATCCTGCAACGACTCATCGAAACGATCGACGAAAAGTCGCTGGATCAGTGGGAGTCGGGACCCATCGTCGCACAGCCGATGGCGCTGATGTGCCGGGTGTTCGATCGCAGCGGTGAGGAAGCGGCGCAGCGCTACGACCTGTACCTGCGCGTGTGTCGACTCGATCCGCTGCAAGCCATCGCGCTTCAAACGAAGTAACGGACGCTCCACATGGCTCGCACCGAACTTGATCGCGCAGTTCGTCCGTCACTGTTCGATCGCCTGACGGATTTGACGCCGCGCGAGCCTGCTGATCACCAGATCACGCGCGAGGAGTCGGCCAACGCGTACCGGCGATCGGTGCAGCGCGATGTCGAGGCGTTGCTCAACACGCGTCGCACCATCGTGGGTGTGCCGCCCGGCTGCAACGAAATTCTGCGGTCGGTACACGAGTACGGACTGCGCGACACCACCGGACTCGCGGTGGGAACCACCGAGGGACGCCGTCGGCTTACGGACGACATTCGTGAATCGTTGCTGCGCTTCGAACCGAGGCTCATCAATGTCCGTGTGGTGCTCGTGGACAGCAGCCAACTGCGGGCGCAACAAGTCCGTTTCACGATCGAGGCGACGCTTCGCATGGACCCAAGCCCCGAGCAAGTGGTGTTCGACACGGTGCTCGAAGTTGCCCGTGGGACCTACGACGTTGCCAGCGCCACCTGATGCAGGACGACCTGCTGCTCTACTACGAACGCGAGCTGACGTATCTGCGAAAGCTCGGCGCCGAGTTCGCCCAGAAGTACCCAAAGGTGGCCTCCCGACTGCAGCTGGAATCCAGCAAGACCGAGGATCCGCACGTCGAGCGACTGCTGGAAGGGTTTGCGTTTCTGGCGGCGCGCGTGCATCGCCGACTGGATGATGACTTTCCGGAGATCTCGGAAACCCTGCTCGAGATGCTGCATCCGCAATTGGTGCGACCCTTGCCCGCGATGTGCATTGTCGACATGCCGCTCGATCCGGCGCAGGGACGTCTCCCCGAGGGGCACCACGTCCCGCGCGGCAGCACGCTGCACTCGCGACCTGCAGACGGCGTGGCCTGCGTTTTTCGCACAGCCTACGATACCACCCTGTGGCCGATGACGGTCACGGCCGCGAAGTGGACGTCGCCAGATCGGGTGGGCGCCGGCCAAGTGGGGCGCGATGCGGTGGGCGCCATTCGTATCGAACTGCGCGCATTCGACGGGGTGAAGCTGCAGGATCTGTCAATCGATTCGCTCCGCCTCTATCTATCCGGCGATGCCAGCGTTGCCGATACGCTGTACGAGTTGTTGTTGAACAATGCGTCGCCGGTTGTGGTGCGCAATCCCGATCGGCCGTCCGCGCCGCCCGTCGTGCTGGGACCGCGTGCGGTCACCCCGGTGGGCTTCGGTCCCGACGAGCAGATGCTGCCGTTCCCCACGCGCACGTTCACCGGTTTCAGTATGTTGCTCGAGCTGTTTGCGTTTGCGGAGAAGTTCCGATTCGTGGAAGTGCAGGGCTTCGGTGCCGCGCTGCGGACACTCGGCGCGACGGATCGGGTTGAAGTGGGGTTTCTGCTCACGCCGTTTGAACGGGCCGAGCGACGACAGGCGCTTGAGCTGGAACTGTCGCCACAGAGTTTTCGGATCAGCGCGGTGCCCGCCGTCAATTTGTTCGAAGCGTTGGCCGAGCCGATACTGCTGACCGAACGCACATTTGAGCACATTGTCGTGGCCGACGCGCGGCGACGGGTCCCTGTTCAGGTATGGAGCGTTGACCGGGTCAAACTGATTGAACATGACGGGGGCGCGAGTCGCGAACTGTCGCCGCTCTATTCCCATCGACATCAGGTCGGCGGCGCCGGCGATGATGTGTTCTGGAACACCACGCGCCGCGCGTCGGGATGGCGCACGGACAGTGGTTCGGAGTTGTGGCTCGGGTTTACCGACCTGTCCGGCGAATTGCGCGCGCCTGATGCCGACGTGGCCTCGCTGCAAGTGACGTGCTTTAACGGCGACCTGCCAAGCCTCTTGCCGTTTGGCGTGGACGAGCGCGGCGATTTCGAACTCCTGAGTGGCGGGCCCATACAGCGCATTACGTGTATCGTGACACCCACCAAAACGGTGCATCCGGCGCTCGGGAAGGCGCTGTTGTGGCGCATGATCTCGTCGCTGTCGCTGAATCATCTGTCGCTTGCCGACGGAACCCCGGACGCCCTGCGGGAATTGCTGCGCCTGCACAACGTGAACAATTCGCTGAGCGCCGAACGGCAGATTGACGGACTGGTTGGCGTACGCAGTGAGCCGTCGTTCGCGCGTGTCGCGGCCCAACATGGCATCGCCTTTGCGCGCGGACGGCAGATCGATCTCGAGTTCGACGAAGAGCAGTTTCCGGGCGGCGGCATGTTTCTGATGGCGAGCGTGCTGGAGCGATTTGTGGCGCTATACGCCTCGATGAACAGCTTCACGAAAATGAGTGTGCGCTCACGTCAGCGGCGACGCGTGGTCGCGAACTGGCCGGCACGCGCCGGCTGGCGGACGTTGCTGTGAACGCTACCCGCCGCGCCCGCGCCCGCGCAAAGATTGAATCGGCCCTCGCCACCCAAGGGACGGGATTCGAGTTCGTACAAGCCATGCGGCTGCTCTCACGACTGTATCCCGACCGCGCCGCGATTGGTGGGTGGGACGACCCGGCGCGCGAGGTGGTTCGCCTCTCGGTCCCGCCGTCCTTCGCGTTCCCACCGTCGGAGATTGCCTTTCTGCAATTGCCCGAGGGGCACGCCACCACTGAGGGTGGAAAACAGGTCGCCAGTGGTCCTGCGCGCATGGGGGTGCGGTTCTTTGGCCTGACCGGACCGCAAGGCGTTCTGCCGCACGTTTATACCGAGCATGCGGCACTCCGCACCCGTGCCAAGGACACGGCGTTTCGCGATTTTCTCGACCTGTTCCACCATCGCGCGCTGTCGCTATTCTATCGCGCCTGGGAGCGCCATCGGCCTACTGTTCCGGCGGAGCGCGGCCAGGAGGATCGGTTACACTCCCATCTGCTCGATTTGGTCGGTGTTGGCACAGCCGGTGTGCAGGCGAAGTCGGCGGTACCCTTGGACGCCTTGGCGCACTATGCGGGACTGTTGGCGATGCGCACCAGGCCCGCAGAGGGTCTCGTGCAGCTGGTCAGTGACTACTTCTCGGTACCTGTGAGGGCCGAACAGTTCATCGGCGAGTGGCGGCCACTGCGCCACGGAGGACAGGTGTGTCTGGACGCCGATGACGACGACGGTCGATTGGGTGCGGCGGTTGTGGGCGATGCAGTGTTCGATGTACTGGCGCGGGTCCGCCTGCGCCTTGGCCCACTCACGCGGGTGCAATTCGACGCGTTTCTTCCTGGGGGCGATTCGCACCGGAGGCTCTGTGCGCTGGCGCGACTGTACGCCGACGACCAAGTTGGCGTAGAAGCACAACTGATCCTGAAACGCGATGCGATTCCTGGCGCAACGCTTGGTGTTCCGTCGGCGCCGACTCTCGGCTTCGGCACGTGGTTGCGGGCCAAGCCACCGGTCCGCGATGCAGATGATGTTCGTTTGATCCTGTGTTGATGATCCCGCTTCCCCCCGATTTCTGCTGACGGAGATGTCATGGCTGTAAACCTGCGTGGCCTGATCGCCAAGATGAACGCCCCCACCCGAAGCGCTGTCGAAGGTGCGGCGGGGCTCTGCCTTGCGCGCACGAATTACGATGTCGAGGTGGAGCATCTGTTGGTAAAAACACTCGACGCAACCGACAACGATGTTGCGGCCATCCTGAAACACTTTGGGGTCAACCGCTCGCGACTGGCCGATGACCTGGCGCGCGCCCTCGACAAACTGAAAACCGGCAACGCCCGCACCCCGTCGCTGAGTCCGTCGCTGGTCAACATGCTGAGCGAAGGCTGGATGCTCGGCTCGGTCGAATACGGCGCGCCGCGCGTGCGCACCGGCCATTGCATCCTGTCGCTCGTCACGGTTGGCGAACTGGCGCGCATGGCCACCGACATCAGCAAGGAGTTCGACAAGATTGCGCCCGATGTGCTGAAGAAGGAGTTCGTGACCATCACGGCGGCGTCGACAGAAGCGTCGGCCGAACTTGGCGCCATCGATTCGGCGGCGTCGTCGGCCAGTGCATCGGGCGCGGGCGGGGCACCCAAAGCCGGTGGTCGTACACCGAACCTTGACGCGTATACAGTGGACATGACCGCCAACGCCCGCGCCGGCAAGATCGATCCGGTGCTGGGGCGTGATTTCGAAGTGCGACAGGTGATTGACATTCTCACCCGGCGCCGACAGAACAATCCCATTCTTGTTGGCGAGGCCGGCGTTGGCAAGTCGGCGGTGGTGGAAGGCTTTGCACGCCGCATTGTTGAAGGGGATGTGCCGCTGCCGCTGCGCAATGTCACCCTCCGCTCGCTCGATCTGGCCATGTTGCAGGCCGGTGCGGGCGTGAAGGGCGAGTTCGAGAATCGCCTCAAGGGTCTTATCGAGGAAGTGAAGAACTCCCCCACGCCAATTATCCTGTTCATCGACGAAGCGCACACCATGATCGGCGCCGGTGGAGCGGCGGGACAAGGCGATGCGGCCAATCTGCTCAAGCCCGCGCTGGCGCGTGGCGAGCTGCGTACGCTCGCTGCCACGACATGGAGTGAATACAAGAAGTTCTTCGAGAAGGACCCCGCGCTGTCGCGACGTTTCCAGCTGGTCAAGGTTGAAGAGCCCAGCGAAATGGTCTGCCAGATCATGATGCGCTCGGTGGTGCCGGCGCTCGAGTTGCACCACAATGTCCGTATTCTGGATAGTGGCGCCGAAGCGGCGGTTCGGCTGTCGCACCGGTACCTGCCCGATCGCCAGCTCCCGGACAAAGCCGTGAGTGTGCTCGACACCGCGTGCGCGCGACTGGCCCTCGGGCAGTCGGCCACACCGGCACTGGTTGAGGACGCGCGGCGGACGCTCGACGATCTGGCATTGCAGGATCGCGTGTTGTCACGCGAGCAGGCGTCGGGCGCCGATCACAAGGAACGACTGGACGCCATCAACGCGAAGCGGGAGAAGGTGCAGACCGAACTCACGGCACTCGAGACGCGCTGGGCACAGGAGCGCGATCTGGTGGAGCGAATCAAAGGGGTGCGCGAGAAGCTGGAGGCCGAGGCCGCGAACCCCGAGGGGGAAGTGGCGGTCGCGCTTCGCACGGAGCTCAACGCGCTCAACAGCGAACTGGAGACCATGCAGGGTGAAACCCCTCTGGTGCGCGTGTTTGTTGATGCGTCGATCGTTGGTGAGGTTATTTCCGGGTGGACTGGCATTCCCGTCGGCAAGATGATGAGCGACGAACTGGTCACCATGCTGGAGCTCGAGAAACACCTCGGCGCCCGCGTGATCGGACAGGGACACGCGTTGGAGGGCATTGCCCGGCGCGTGCGCACATCGAAGGCCGGCATCGAGGATCCCAACAAGCCCAAAGGCGTCTTCATGCTGGTTGGACCCAGCGGCGTCGGCAAGACAGAAACCGCGTTGGCGCTCTCCGATTTGCTGTACGGTGGCGAGCACAACATCATCAGCATCAACATGTCGGAGTTTCAGGAAGCGCACACCGTGTCCACGCTCAAGGGCTCACCGCCGGGGTACGTGGGGTATGGCGAGGGTGGTGTGCTCACCGAGGCGGTCCGTCGGCGGCCCTACAGCGTGGTGCTGCTCGACGAAGTGGAGAAGGCGCATCCCGATGTGCTGGAGCTGTTTTTCCAGGTGTTCGACAAGGGCGTGATGGAGGATGGCGAAGGGCGGCAGATCAACTTCCGCAACTGCCTCATCATTCTCACCACGAACGCCGGGACGGAAACCATCATGAAGCTGACGGCCGATCCGGAAACGATGCCGTTTTCCGACGTGCTGGCGAAGACGCTCAAGCCAGAGCTCGACGCGGTTTTCAAGCCGGCGTTCCTTGGACGCATGGTCATCATTCCGTTCTATCCCGTGCGTGACGAAAATCTGAAGCAGATCGTGAGACTGAAGATCGCCAAGATTGCACGGCGACTGCGCGAGACGCATCGCGTCGAGATGCTCTACGACGAGACGCTGATCGCACAGGTCGCAGCCCGCTGCACCGAAGTGGAAAGTGGCGCGCGCAACGTCGACAACATTCTCAGCAACACGCTGTTGCCCGAGGTCTCGATGATGCTGCTCGCGACGATGGCCGAGGGCATCAAGCCCACCGCGTTGCGGGTTGGGGTCGGCGACGATGGCAACTTCACGTATGAATCCGTAACGGACACCGCCGCAGTCTGACGCGGCGGTCACCAGTGCACTCTCGAGGACGCGCCGCATGGCCTGGTCACAAGCGAATCGCCCATTTCGTCTGACGACACCGCTGGGCGAGGACGTGCTGCTGCTGACGGAGTGGACGGGCGAAGAGCATGTGTCTTCGTTCTTCCGCTTCACGGTGACGGCGTTCAGCGAGCGCGGCGACATCAGCGCAAAGGATCTGCTGCTGAAAAAGGTGTCGCTCGCGCTGCGGCTGCCTGACGGTTCCGATCGGACCATTCACGGCGTGGTCAGCCATCTCAGTCGAGGTGGCTCGGCCCCGGCGGGGTTTGTCGGCTATCAGTTGGAGATCGTGCCGCCGCACTGGGTGCTCGACCTTGACGAAGGATTTGAAATCTTTCAAGGGCTCAGTGCCCGCGATGTGTGTGACAAACTGCTGACCGGCACACCGCACGACTGGAAGCTGACGGGAAGTCCGGCGCCACGCCCGTATTGCTTTCGATATCGCGAGAGTCGCTGGAATGTGGTGGCACGGTTGTTGGAACAAGAAGGCATTTTCTATCGCTACGATCACCGCAGCGGTGACGCGATGCTGATGCTCCACGATTCGGTGGCGTCGGCCCAGCCTGCGTGGGGCGTGGCTACCCTCGAATACAACGAGCACGAAATCCATCTCCCGCGGTTGACCAGCTTGCAGGTCGATTCACGTCCGTACGTTTCGCAGACGCGCGTGCGCACTGCGAGCGAGTTCCTGTACCATAAAAACGTTGGCGATGTGACTTCATCATCGGGCGCCTTCAAGCCGCCGGCCGATGTGAAGGCGTACCGGTATGAGCAGCAGATGACGGCGCATCGCACCGGGATCTCGCACAGCGGTGGCGACACGCAGGGGGACGCCGCGAAGCTGCCCGCCGATACGAAGATGTACTCGCGCGTGCGTCAGGAGCGCGCGGAGGCGATGTCGGTCTGTTATTCCGGCGAAAGTCGGTACGTGGGGCTTGAGGCCGGTGCGAAAACCGAAGTGACCAAACATCCGAACGGTGCGATGGATGCGCTGCTGTTCGTGCTGTCGGTGCACCATACCGGCAGCAACGGCGGCTACTACTCGGGCGACTCCACCGAGGCGTCGTATGCCAACCACTTCGAGGCAATTCCCGCCAGCACCCCGTACCGCCCGCCACGGGTCACGCCGTGGCCGCACGTGGGCGGTTCACACGTTGGGGTGGTTGTTGGTCCGCCGGGTGAAGAAATTTATCCCGACAAGCACGGTCGCGTGCAGGTGGTCTTCAAGTGGGACCAGGACGACAATCGGACGCTGGAGTACTCATGCTGGATTCGCGTCGCCCAGTCGTTCGCGGGTCAGCAGTATGGCAGCGTGTTCCTGCCGCGCATCGGGCACGAGGTGCTGGTGGAGTTTCTGGATGGCAATCCGGATAATCCGATTGTCGTTGGCAGCATGTACAACGGCACGAACATGCCGCCGTGGGAACTGCCGAAACACAAAACGCAGAGTGGCATTCGCACGAAGAGCACGCTCAAGGGCGGCGCCGACAATCACAACGAATTGCGATTCGAGGACCTGAAGGGCAAGGAGCAGATCTGGGTGCAGGCCGAGAAGGACCTGGATACGCTGGTGAAGAACGACGAAACCAGGAAAGTGAACCACGATCGCACGACCACGATCATCAATCACGAAATCAAGACGGTCACGAAAGGGAATGAGACCCACACCATCGAGAAGGGATGGCAGCACATCAAGGTGGCCGACAATGAACGGACGTTGCACGTGGAGAAGGACCACACGGTAACGGTCAACGGCAACGAATCGATCACCGTGCGGATGGATCGGAAAGTGGTCGTGCAGGCGAATCAGGTGCACACGATCACCAAGGACAACACGGTCACGATCGACGGGGCGCAAACGCAAACGATCAAGGACGACGACAAGAAAACTGTGAGCAGCGGCAACTCGTCGCTCGAGGTGAAGAAGGGCAACATCAGTACGAAGGCCGGAATGGGCAACATCACGATCAAAGCCGATGCCGGAAGCATCACCATCGAAGCGATGCAGAAGATCGAACTCAAGGTGGGTCAGAGTTCGATCGTGATCGACAACACGGGGGTGAAGGTGAAAGGCATGATGGTCACGGTTGAGGGAACGCTGATGGCCACTGTCAAATCCATAATGACAAAGGTGGAAGGCTCCGCGATGGTGCAGATACAGGGTGGCATCACGATGATCAACTGAGGGCTGTACTCATGACCACACCTCCCGTGATCGCGGCCGACCCGCTTGCCGCCCTCGCTCCACCGGTACGCTGGCTGCTGCAGCGGGCCAGACTGGATGATGCCGCGCTCGAGTTTGTGAACCCGCAGATGTCTCTTGACGATCTCTACGCGAGGTGGATGCAGGGTGAGCAGGTTTCGGCGGCCATCCGGATGATTGCCGGCGTGCTGCCGCAGCGTGAAAGCATCTGGTGGGCCTGGGTGTCGGCGCGGCACGCCACGCAGATGCCGGGTGGCAAGGTGCCTACCGCGGAAGAGCACACGGCGCTCACTGCCGTCGAGCAGTGGATCGTTCGCCCCGACGACGACGCGCGCCGCACCGTGTGGGACGCCGGCAACGCCGCCGGGCTCGACACCAGCGTCGGGATGATTACCACCGCCGTGTTTCTCAGTGGCACCACGATCGCGCCCCCCAACGTCCCACCGGTGCCGCCGCCACCAGGTGTGGCCACACCGTTGATTGCCGGAGTCGTTGAGTTGTCGAGCGTGTCCACCACCGACCCGACACAGATCGCCCCAACACTCGCGGCGTTTGCCGCCCAGGGCATGGAGATCGTCAAGCGGCTGGGAGGGTGGGAGCCCGCGCTGCAACTGGCCTACGACACCCATCAGCGTCAAATGCAGGAGTACCTGCGCGCCATGACACCTGCCGCGCCGCCAACCCCGTTGAGGTAACCGGATATGCCATTTCCTGCGGCGCGTATTACCGATTTCCACATGTGCCCGATGGTCACGCCGGGCGTACCGCCGATCCCGCATGTCGGTGGTCCGATCCTGCCGCCAGGCGTTCCGATGGTGCTGATCTGCAAGCTGCCCGCGGCCACCGTGACGAACATGTGCATGTGCGTCGGGCCACCGGACGTGATTGTCAAAGGCTCGATGACCGTCCTGATTCAGAAACTCCCCGCCGCACGCATGCTCGACATGACCGCACACGGCGGGATGATCATGGTTGGCGCCCCAACGGTGTTGGTAGGGGGATAACTGCAGTACTTCAACTGCAGTTTTACGGCAACTGCAGTTGTGGTAAAGCAACTGCGGTTGTGGTAAAGCAAACTGCAGTGGGGGTACCAAACCGCAGTGGAAGTACCCCAACTGCAGTGTCAGTACCCCAACTGCAGTGTCAGTACCCCAACTGCGGTGGCAGTCCTGCGGTTAACCACCTCGTCTCAAGCGCGGCCGATACATCTCGGCCGGGCGGGACTGCCAGCAGGTCGGGATCAGCATCCCAGGTGGCGCCGTGACCGGTGCTGGCATCGAGGCGATGTGAGGCGTGCACGTGGTAGCCAACCGAACGCAGGATCTCGCGACAGTCGCGATAGAGCGCCGGTGAATGCACCGAGATCAGGAACAACGGCAATGTACCAGCGGCGGCAGCGTTCTCCAGAAATGCTGCGGCGCCCTTCAACATCTGTGCTTCGGCACCCTCGATATCGGCCTTGAGAAAGGTGGGCGCGCGCAGTCCGCCGGCAACCAGATGGGATATCGTCGACACCTGCACCGGTTCGCGTCCGTTGCCCAGAGAGAACCCGGCCGACGATCCCGAACCGCCAAATGTTGATGTGCCGACGTAGTCAGCCAGCGCGAACGGCTGCACGTGCACGTGTTCTGCCGCGTTCCACGACAGATGCGTTCGGAGATACCAGCGGTTGTATTCCGCCGGTTCAAACGCATGCACCTCGCCCGATGTCGCGGTGATGGTGCGCGCGGCGATCAGCGACGCATAGCCATGATTGGCACCGATATCCCAGAACACGTCGGTGGGTTGAATCAGGGCCGCGAAGGCGTCAAACCGTTCCGGTTCATAGTGGCCTGCGGCGATGCCTTGTCCGCTGGCGGCAATACTCCATTTCCGGCCACGATTCGGCCCCGCCTGAATAGGCACGGCGATCCGACGGATCGGCAACGAGACAAGATGTCGGATTGACAGGGGCACTCTCATGCAGGCCTAATATGCACGCATCGCCACGGCCACGGCGAGCACGGAGCTGACACACAGCCGCGCTGCTCACAGCGGCGTGACGCGACCGAGGAGGTCCCATCGATTCCCTTCGACATCAAGGAACACGGCAACGTGTCCGTACGATTCCACACGGGGCGGCGCGACAAACACCACACCAGCGTCGATCATCCGCGCGTACGCAGTCTCGAAGTCGTCGACGCGGAGAAAGAAGCCAACCCGTCCGGCACACTGGTCGCCGACCCTCGTCCGTTGATGATCACCATCGGCGCGGGCCAGCAGGATGCCGGTCAGTCCGCCAACAGGTCGCACCACGACCCAGCGTTTGGGGCGTCCGTCGTTGGTGAGCGATGGAACGTCCTCAACCAGTTCGAACCTCAAGACGTTCACGAAGAAGTCGATCGCCGGTTCGTACTCGCTGACAATCAGCGCGACCAGTTCAAGATGTGGCATCAGGTCATATACACGCGGCGCACGGAGGTCGGCAAGCGCACGATGGCGAGCAACAAAACGCGATCCTCAGGGTGCGAGCGACCGTGCAAGCGCCTCGGCCTCATGTGGCGCTGACTCACTGACTGACTCGATCGCCAGCCGCGCAAACGTCCACCGGTGAACGGTCTCCGGATTCACCTGCAGGAGATCGGCGAATCGCCAGATGGTGTCGTGGGGATGAGAATGCAATCTCGCACGACAGTTCAGCAAGTGCTGAGTGGCATCGAACGCGGGATCTCCAACGAACGGCTTGGGATCAATCACCAGCCAGCGTTCGCGCTCTGCCCGCAGCACATTCCCGGCGTGCAGATCCGTCGCGAGTAGAACACGGTCCGACCCCGAACGCGATAACTCGTGGAACAGGGCCAATCCTTCACCCACCAACGCTGGCTCGTGCCACTGGTCGCGTCGAACCAGGGCCTCGTTGGCCCAGTGTGTCAACAATTCTGACAACCGGCGAAATGGGTGATGCGGAGGAGGGGATCGCCAGAGTCGTCGCAACAGCGTGGCAATCTCGAGATCCTGCACCGGAAATCGCGTCACATCCGCGCCACCGCCGGCGTGGCCTCCGATGCGACGCCGCGCGCCAAGGGAGCCGATAAGTCCACCGCGCACACGACGTGCGGGGCGGGCGCTCCCGTCGAGTTCGGCGAAACCGGGCCCGAAAGGCTAGCGCCTCAGGCGATCTACCCGCACAATTGGCGTCATCGATATCTGAACGACGCGACAACACGAGCGGCCCAAGCGCCGCGGGTTCCGCCGATGTCAGAATTCCGTCCTTGGTTCGTGCGCTAATTGCGGCGGCAGCGATCGCTGCACATCCACTCTGGAGGACCCATGAAGCATCAGATTCAACTCACTGCCGTCGCTGCAGTCGTCGCCCTCACCGCGCTCTCGCCACTCCCGGCGGCCGGGCAGGGGTTGTCAGGCAAGATCGGCGAGTTGATCAGTTTCGGATCGTGTGGCCAGGCCCTCTGCATTGTCACCGGTACGGGCACACATGGAGGCCACTACCTGAAGTCCGCGCAAACGGCTGGGGATCAGTTGGTCAACTTCCTCACCGGCTCCATCACGGCCAGCGTAGGCCGATTGCCAATCAGCGCGACCAGCAGCGGCAACACCGTGAGCTTGGTGAATGGAGCGCTGGTGCAGGGCACCACGTCGGCAGGACCTGTATTCGCCGAGCGCGCGGCCACCATGGGGAAGGGGCGCTCACTGTTTGGCGTGAACACCACGGGCATTCGATACAACAAGTTGCGTGGGCAGTCGATTGACTCGTTGAGCCTCCAGTTGGCGCACGAAGACGTGGGGTTGGTGGGGCTCGGCGATTCCCCCAATGAGCGCGATGTCATTGGCGCGAACCTCAACATGCAGTTCAATGTGCAGGTCACGTCCCTCTTCGGCACCTATGGCATTACCGACCGGCTCGACGTGAGCGTCGCAATCCCCTTTGTGATGGCGTCGTTGGACGCGACGGCCCACGGCCAGGTGTTCAGCGACTCAACCGTTACCGGCAACCACTACTTCGATACGCCTGGCACGTACCTCAAGATGAATACCGTGTCCGGCTCAAAGGCCGGGCTTGGCGATATCGCCGCGCGCCTGAAATACAACCTCGGGAAGACCGACAAGGCGGGGTTGGCGTTTCTGGCGGACGTTCGGCTTCCAACGGGCAGCGAGAAAGACTTTCTGGGCGCGGGCAGTGTATCGGCGAATGCCCTTGTGATCGCGTCATCCACGTTCGGCAAATTCTCGCCGCATGCCAACGTGGGGCTGGCGATTCGTACGGGCGATGGACAGAACAACGCGATGCTAGGGACCTTCGGATTCGATCAGATGCTCAGCCCAAAGGTCACGGTGGCGTTCGAGGTACTGTCGGAGTTCCAGGCGGGTGGTGACGCGGGAGACCTACCGCTGGACTTCACCGTCAGACCAGTGGGGAAGACGCTCTTCTACACAGGCTCGAATATCCCGAGCAGCAAGGACAACCCGATCAGTCTCTCAGGCGGTGGTCGGTTTGTGGCGGGTGCCTTTACGATCCTGGCGAACGCTCTGGTGCCGGTGAAATCAGGTGGACTGCAGGCCAACTTTATCTGGACCCTGGGCGTGGATCGCCGATTCTAGGATTGAGCGGTGAGGGGTGAGGGTCCTGAGGAGAGAGCAGAGGCAGGGGTGAGGGAAGAGCGGTGAGGATGAGGGTAGAGGACTCTACCCTTGTCCTCACCGCTCCGCCCTCACCCCTTTGTGCCTCTACCCTCACCCCTCTTGCCAGCTCATTCCTCTGGCCCCGCTAGCAGCCCGACTTGCTGTTTTGCTTCGTTGACAGCGTTGAAATGCGCCAGCCACTCCCCGCCCGCTCCACTCCCATCACGTCGGTAAACACGATTCGACACTTCGCCTTGGTGGCGAACGTCAGATCGGTCACGTTGTTGAGCGTCAGCGTACCCGCGTTTTTCTGCAGATCCATCGCCGAAACGGAATATCTTATGTTCAGGTCAGTGCGTTGCTTGAACATGTCCTGATATCCCGCACGGACGTTGGGAAGCATGCCGGGGAACAACTGTACGGCGGCAGTGAGGTTTTCGGCGCTGAGTGCGGCGGCGTACTGGGACACGAGCCTGAGAACAGCGGTCGAGTCGTCGGTCGCTCCGCTAGCGGCCTTGCCTGCTGCCTCCGTCGAATCACGTGCTCGTAATGTCGATTCTCGAGCTGCTGCCGCTGCTCGTGCGATCGATTCGCGAACTCGTGCGATCGAGTCGCGAACTGTCGCTCGCACGATCGAGTCGCGAACTGCCACTGCTCGTGCGATCGAGTCGCGCGTGGCCCGTATCGCCGCAGAGTCAATGGCAGTCGTGCCGACCTTCGCGGTTTGCACGTCGATCGACACCGATTCTCGCAAATCGCCCGCACTGGCAGTGATCAACACGCGTCCTGGACGCAGCGCCCGAATCACGCCTCGCGCGTTGACGGCTGCCATCTGCGTATTACTGCTCGTCCACTTGAGCGCCGTCAGAGTAGCACGATCGCCTGCGGCCTCAAGCGGGTGAGTTTCACCCACGGTCATGATCTTCGGCGCGCCGGACAGTCGGAGCGAGCGTTTATCGGGCTTGCGCGTATCTGAAGTATCGGGTGCTACGCTATCTATTTTGGGTTTAGTGGAATCGATCTTGATCAATGTGTCAGGCAGAGGCTCTCGAGCTCCTTCGCCCGCTCCGCCCGGCTTCATCACAATCACCGCAATCACCGCCAATACAGCGACGGCACCAATGCCGATCCAGCGCATTGGCAGTCCACTTGCGAATGCGGATTTTGGCGGGCTAGCCGGTGGCGCCGCTGGCGGCCGCAAGGGAGCCGGCATCATGATGGTCACGTCGTTACGGGCCGACGGCGGCGCGGGATGGATCACGTCCACGGCGATCGCCTTGTCGAGCGGCCGCTCAACCGGAATGTCGATGGACCGTTCCACGGGCCGCTCAACGACCGGCTTCGCCGCCGGTATGACTTGCGGTATAACCGGCGGCACGACCTTGGGAGCAACCGGCGCGGGCGCCGCGGCGGTTCCGAACACCGCCGTCGCGGCAAGCGGTGGGACTATCGGCGGGGCCGTCGCAATCACCGTCCGGGCGGTGATTTCGACCACCACGGCTCGCGTGACGCCGTCCATCGACGCGGCTACCACCACCGTTCCCGGCGCGACCGCACTCAAGGTGCCGTCGGCCGAGACGCGGGCCACTTCCTGATCGTCGGTGATCCAGGCAATCGGGCGATCGATCGCGTTGCCCTGTCCATCGCGGGCCACCGCCCGCACACGCACACTCTCTCCGACGCGCAGTGCACCCGGCGCGTTGGCGATTTCGACCATCACTGCCTGCAGCTCTTCAACAGTGAAACGAATGGACGCCGAGTGCACCTCGCAAGACGCCGAAATCGTGACGACGCCTGCGCTGCTGGCCGTGACCAGACCACTGGGCGACACGGTTGCCAGCTTTCGATCGCTCGAGCTCCACTGCACCACGCGATCGGTGAGCACATGGTCGGCCGTGTCGAGCACCACCGCGGAGAGCTGGCGACGATCGCCCATGGTGAGCCGGCTTGGCGCCCCGACGATACGCAACTCTGCCACCGCCGCGGGCGCCACGTCGATCCAAAATTCACTGCTCACCTGATCCACTTGCGCAAACACGCGCGTGCGGCCTACGGCAAGCGCCTTCAAAACGCCGTCCGATGTGATCACCACCAGCTTCGGGTCTTCAGAGACCCAAACCGTCGCTCCCGATACGGGGAGCCCATGCTTGCTGCGCGCTGTTGCCGCCAGCTGCGACGTTTCACCAACGTGGAGTGGTGCACGAGGGCCTGAAACCTGAATCCACGCGGCCTGTGGTGGCTTCACATCAACACGCACCTGCTGTTCGCCGCCGCCACTTCGTACGAACAGCGTCGTGAAGCCTGGCGTGAGTGCCGTCAACTCACCATTGCTGGCGTCCAGCGCCGCCACGTCGGTATTGTCGGACGACCAGACGATCTGGCTGGCGGCAACCGGTTCGCCGGCGCTCGTTTTGGCCGACGCGTGCAACGGAATGCGATCGCCAACCTCGAGCGTCGGCGGAATGGAAACGATATCGATAACGTGCGCTTCGGCACGCGCCGCGATGTCGCGTGCCGCCTGCGCAAACCGTCGCCGATCGGGGTTGTACTCCGGCAACTCCACCGCACCGGCCGCTTGCATGGCTTCGGCAATATTCGCGAAGCGGTCCGCTGGATTCTTGGACAACATGCGCGCCACCGCCGCTGCCAATTCCGGCGGACAATCCGGTCGCAGTGTACTCAGCAGTGGCGCCTGCTTTTGCAGGTGTGCCATAAGGACCGATGTGGCCGGACCGGTGAACGGCGGCTCACCGGTCATCATTTCGTAGGCCACAATGCCCAACGCGTACTGGTCGGACATGATGCTCGTGGTGCCGGTTTCGCACTGTTCGGGGGCCATGTAGGGCGCCGTCCCGAAGATCATGCCGGTCACGGTATGACTCGTTCCACCGGATTGCTTGGCAATGCCGAAGTCGGTCACCACCGCGCCGCCATCTACGTCGATCAGCACGTTGTGCGGTTTGATATCGCGATGCGTGACCCCCTGCCGATGAGCATACTGCAGCGCGCCACCGACCTGCGAGAGCACGGACCGCGTAATCGGCACCGACAGCGGTCCGAGTTTGGCGATGAGATCGTGCAGCGAGCCGCCCTCGACGTAACTCATCACGAAGAAGAACAGATCCTCGACCTCGTGCACCTCGTAAATCGTGACGACCGACTGATGACGCCATTCCGAAATTTTTTGCGATTCACCGCGGAAATGGTCGAGCGCCCATGCGGAGTCGAGGTGAGCGGGAAGCAGCAGCTTGATCGCCACGCGGCGGTTGGGTTGCTGCTGGTGCGCGAGAAACACCGC
>JANMRE010000111.1:0-26034 GCA_031370885.1 Gemmatimonadaceae bacterium | reverse complement strand
GTATCGACTGCGCGCCGACGGATCATCGTTCTGGGCCACCACCGTCGTGACTGCGTTGCGCGGCGCGGACGGCACGGCGCTGGGATTCTCGGTCGAGACACGTGATCAGTCCGAGCGTCGCAAATTCGAGGAAGCAACGCGCGACGATGCGGCCAGCAATACGGATTACTTGACTGGCGCGTTCACGCGTCGTGCGTTCTTCGATGTCGCGTCGTCCGAGGTCGCGCGCGCGCGCCGATACGGACAGCCCTTGTCACTGCTCCTCGTCGACCCTGACAATTTTCGCGACATTGGCGACACGCGCGGCGCAGATTTCACGAACGAGTGGCTGCGAACCATCGCCAGCGTGTGTCGGCAGGAATCCCGCACCACCGATGTGCAGGGCCGGGTGGGCGGCGCGGAATTCGCGGTGCTGCTACCCAGCACGGAGTTGTCCGGCGGTCTGGTATTGGCCGAGCGCATTCGCGAACGCATGCAACGTCACGTGTTCGCCGGCGAGTCACACGGCATACGGTGCACGTTGTCGGTCGGCGTATCCGAGGTGCTCGACGAGATCAGCACGGTCGAGGGGCTCTTGGCGGCGTCCGCAACGGCGGTGGAGCGCGCGAAGCAGGCGGGGATGAATCTGGTGGTGGGGTACGATGCGTGAACGGCCCATAACGTCCACGCCCTTCTCCCCTTCGTAATCGATTATCTTTCAGTGCTCCCCCCGGGGAGCCGTCCGTGCGCGCGCTCGGGCGCACTGGTGCGACCTCCGCGCCCCTTTCCCGTTCCATGACTGACCTTTCCCGCCAGCCCGTAATTGTCGGCGCCGCACGCACCCCGATCGGGCGGTATCTCGGGGGCTTGAGCCCTCTTTCGGCGCCTGAACTCGGCGCCATCGCCATCCGTGCCGCGCTGCAACGCAGCGGCGTTGCCCTCGACCAGATCCAGGAAGTCATCATGGGTCACGTGCTGCAGGGCGGAACCGGGCAGGCACCGGGACGCCAGGCGATGCTCAAGGCCGGACTGCCGTCGTCGATCTCGGCGGTCACCATTAACAAGGTATGCGGGTCGGGACTCAAGGCCGTCATGCTCGCTGCGCAGGCCATCAAGGCAGGTGACGCGCAGGTGATCATTGCCGGTGGGCAGGAGTCGATGTCAAATGCGCCGCACTATGTGTACGGCATGCGTGGCGGCGTAAAGATCGGCAATCAGACGATGGTAGACGGCATGATCAAAGACGGATTGTGGTGTGGCACGTGTGATGTGCACATGGGCGTGCATGCCGGATACACCGCGACCAAGGCGGGCATTACGCGCGACCAGCAGGACATCTTTTCGGCGGCGTCGCATCGCAAGGCAATTGCCGCCCAACAGACCGGCAAGTTCACGGCGGAAATCGTGCCGGTCGAAATTCCCGGTCGCAAAGGCCCTGCCGTTATCAGCAACGATGAAGGCCCGCGCGCCGACACCACGGAAAACTCACTGGCCTCGCTGCGTCCGGCATTCCCGTCGGCCGGCGTCGACAGCAGCACGCTGAGCGTCACCGCAGGGAATGCCTCTTCGCTTAACGATGGCGCTGCCGCCGTGGTGGTCACGTCGGAGGCGTATGCGCGTGAACAAGGATTGACAATGCTGGCGCGCATCACAGGATACGCCACGGGCGCCGGTGATCCGCGCGACCTGTTCTTCGCGCCCATCACGGCGGTGAAGAACCTGATGCACAAGATCGGCGCATCCATCAACGATTTCGATCTCATCGAAGCAAACGAGGCTTTTGCGTCGCAGGCGCTGGCCGATGGCGCGGGATTGGGCTGGGATGCCGATCGGGTGAACGTGAATGGCGGCGCGATCGCGCTGGGCCATCCGATTGGGGCGAGTGGCGCGCGCGTGCTCGTGACGTTGCTGTACGCGATGGCCGACCGGAATGCCCGCACCGGACTCGTCACGCTGTGTCTGGGCGGCGGCGACGCCGTAGCGCTGTCGGTGGAACGCGTCGGCTAAGGCCGACCCCATGGCGTTGGCGATTTCGGTGACGAACCACACCACCCCGCGCGGGCGCATCATCAACCCCGATCGATGGCGCTCGCGCGCTGACGGACCGCGCTGGCTGTACGCCCAGCCGGGTCGATTGCGCGCGATTTGGCGGCTGTCCGCATTCGGGCTGGCGCTGATGGTGTTTCAGCCAATCACGGAAGCAATCATCGCACCACTCTTCGGACTGCTGTCGCGCACCGTTGGCGAGCCCGTGCCAGCCTACCCCTGGATCACGCTGGCCAGCGTGTTCGCGTCGCTGACACTCACCTTGCGTCTCATCGACGAAGCGCCGTGGGGTGCGGTGGCCTTGAGTATTGACGCGTGGCGCATTCGCGTGTTGATACTGGGTTTGCTGCTGGGTGCAACGGCGATTGGCGGAACCATTGCGCTGCTCTGGGCAACGGGCACGGTGCATGTCGAAACGATGGCGCGCTCATTGGACGCAACCGCCGCAAGTTCGAACGCCTGGATGGCGACCGCATTGCGTATTACGATGCTGCTCGCTCCGGCAGCATTGTGGGAAGAGCTGGTGTTTCGCGGGTATCTGTGGACGGTTGCGGAAGACGCGGGCGGGGTGCGTGTGGCGCGCTGGGCAACCGCCGTGGCGTTTGGCGCCGTGCATCTGTTGAATCCGAACGCCGGTGCGCTCTCGACGATGCTTGTTACGCTCGCCGGTTTCTGCCTGGGTGCCGTGCGCGAAGCGACCGGAAGTCTCGCCGCCGTCTGGCTGGCCCATTTGGCGTGGAACTGGGCGATGGCGGCCGTGTTGCATGTGCCGGTGAGCGGAATGGCCTTCGACACACCGGGATACCGCACGGTGATCAATGGACCCGCGTGGTGGACCGGCGGGTCGTGGGGACCGGAAGGAGGAGCGGCGGCATTGCTCGTCATGGGCAGCGCGCTGTTCTTGTCCGTTCGACCCGCATCATGGAGACCATTCGGCACGAGGCGCAGTTCGCTATGAACGATTCACGGAGTGGCACCGTGAGCAATTCGATGAAGGTCGTGGCGGTTGTTGGCGCGGGCCAGATGGGAAACGGCATAGCACACGTGTTCGCCGCCAATGGCTACGACGTCACGATGATCGACGTCAGCGCCGAGGCCCTCGAGCGCGGCAAGAACACGATCGGGCAAAACCTCGATCGACAGGTGAAGAAGGGCACGCTCAGCGTCGACGATGCACATGCCGCGCTCAATCGCATCTCCACCGCCATCACGCTCAATGCCGCGGCGAATGCCCACCTGGTGGTGGAGGCGGCCACCGAACGCGCCGATCTCAAATTCCGCATCTTCGAGGACCTTGATCGTCTGGCTCCGGCGGGCGCCATTCTCGCCACCAATACCAGTTCGATCGCCATTACCGAGATCGCTGCCCAGACCAAGCGTCCCGACCTCGTGATCGGCATGCACTTCATGAATCCGGTGCCGGTCATGAAGCTGGTAGAAGTGATTCGTGGCCTCGCCACAAGTGATGAGACCACGCAGCGCGTCATGACGTTGGCGCAGGCACTCGGCAAGACGCCCGTGGAGGTGAACGACTATCCGGGATTCGTGGCCAATCGGATTCTCATGCCGATGATCAACGAGGCCATACTGCGTGATGGAAGGCGTCGGGACGCCAGACGCCATCGACACGGTAATGAAGCTGGGGATGAATCACCCTATGGGGCCGCTCGCCTTGGCCGACTTCATCGGCCTCGATACGTGTCTCGCCATACTGAATGTGCTGCACGATGGACTCGGCGATCCCAAGTATCGGGCGTGCCCACTGCTGCGCAAGTATGTGGCCGCCGGTTGGCACGGCAAGAAGTCGGGCCGCGGCTTCTACACGTACTGAGCGCGTCATGGGACTTCTCACCCTCAACGACACCCAGCAGGAAATTCAGTTACTCGC
This sequence comes from Gemmatimonadaceae bacterium, assembly GCA_031370885.1. GTDB lineage: Bacteria > Gemmatimonadota > Gemmatimonadetes > Gemmatimonadales > Gemmatimonadaceae > Gemmatimonas. The sequence continues at coordinate 22,121 of JANMRE010000111.1, read as the reverse complement.
GCGTGCCTATGCTGAACGCGAGCTCGCGCCGTTGGCTGGCGAACGTGATCGGGAAGAGCGGTTCGACCGCACGATGGTCTCGCAGATGGCGGCACTGGGATTCTTTGGCATGCTCACGCCGGAGCGCTTCGATGGGCTGGCGCTCGACGCGCAGAGTTACCTGCTGGCGCTCGAGGAAATTGCCGTCGCCGATGCCTCGGCGGCGGTGTTGCTGAGCGTCCACAACTCGCTCCCGACGCAGATGATTCTCAGCGCCGGGAACGACGCCCAGCAGCAGCGATTCCTGCCGCCGATGGCGCGCGGAGAACTGCTCGGCGCGTTCGCGTTGTCAGAGCCCGAATCCGGGTCGGACGCGGCGTCGTTGCGGTGCCAGGCGGTGCGCGATGGCGACGATTGGCTGCTTACCGGCACCAAAGCGTGGGTGTCGCACGGCAGTGAGGCCGGCGTGTTGCTGTGCATGGCTCGCACCGATACGCCCGACGAACGTCGTGGCGCGAAGGGCATCTCTACGTTTATTCTCACGCCCGACCTTCCCGGCTTTCACGTCGGCAAGAAAGAATCAAAACTGGGCCTGCGCGCATCACCCACGGTCCAGATCAGTCTCGATAATTGTCGGGTGCCGGGCGATCGACTCCTTGGCGAAGTCGGCCGCGGTTTCATCTACGCGCTCGGATCGCTCGATCACGGACGGCTGGGCATTGCGGCGCAGGCCATCGGCATTGCGCGCGCCGCACTCGAAGCCAGTGTGCGCTACGCGGCCGACCGCAAGCAGTTCGGGAAGGCCATCGCCGAGTTCCAGGCCATTCAGTTCAAGATCGCCGATATGGCGACACGCATTACCGCTTCACGCACGTTGTTGCATGCTGCGGCGGCCGCAAAGGAGCGCGGCGAAAGCATCACCCGCTTCAGTTCCATGGCGAAGTTGTTCGCCGCGGAAACCGCCATGTGGGTCACCACCCAGGCGATCCAGATTTTTGGTGGCTATGGCTATGTGACCGACTATCCCGTTGAACGTTTCTTCCGCGACGCCAAGGTGACGGAGATCTACGAGGGAACCTCGGAGATCCAGCGCATCGTGATTTCGCGGGAAACGCTGGCCGCTGCGGCGGCCGCCGACGGCTCTCTCCCAGACTGAGTTCCTCTTCATGCGCTACTTCGACACGATTGCCGAGATGGGTCACGAGCAGGTGGTTTTCTGCCATGACAAGGCGTCCGGCTATCGCGGCATCATCGCGATCCACGATACCACACTGGGCCCCGCGCTGGGCGGGTGCCGCTTCTGGAACTACGCCACCGACGAGGACGCCGCCATCGATGCGCTGCGCCTTTCGCGCGGCATGACGTACAAGAATGCCGTGGCCGGTCTCAATCTGGGCGGTGGCAAGTCGGTCATCATTGGCGACAACGCCACGACCAATCGCGAGATGATCTTCCGCGCGCACGGGCGCTTCGTCGATTCACTCGGTGGACGCTATGTCACGGCCGAAGACGTCGGCACGAACGTCGAGGACATGGATTTCGTGCACATGGAGACGAAATTCGTGACCGGCATCGGGTCCAAGTCGGGTGATCCATCGTCGGTGACCGCGCACGGAGTCTTTCGCGCCATTCAGGCGTCCGCGTTCGAGCGGTGGGGTGGTGATTCGCTGGACGGACGCACCGTGGCGATTCAGGGATTGGGACATGTCGGCCATCATCTGGCAATCGAGTTGCACAAGGCAGGTGCGCGGCTCATCGTCACCGACATCGACGCCGGTCGCATTCAACGGGTGGTGGACGCCACCGGTGCCACGGTCGTGCCGTTGCCGGACATCTACGGCGTCACGGCCGATATCTTCACGCCCTGCGCGTTGGGCGGCATCCTGAATGACGAGACAATCCCGCAGCTCAAAGTCGAGATTGTGGCCGGCGCGGCGAACAATCAGCTGCTCGAAGACCGACACGGTGATGCCCTCGAGGCGCGCGGCATTCTGTATGCCCCCGATTATGTGGCGAATGCCGGCGGTGTGATTAACGTGTACAGCGAGCTCACCGGCTGGACCCGCGAGCGTTCGCTTCGCAAGGCCGATGAAATTTACACCACCGTGCGCAGCGTCTTTCGATTGGCCAAAGACACCGATATTCCAACGTATCAGGCCGCCGACCGGGTTGCCGAACAACGTATCAGTGCGGTGCGCGGCATGATCAAAACGTGGCCGCAATATCCCAATCGCGAGGGGTGAACATGGTAGATCCTGCACGTCCGGGCGAACGCATTCCTATTGCGTCCGATCACGCCGGATTCGAACTCAAGGAACGGTTGCGCGTCACGCTCGCCGAGATGGGATTTGACGTCGACGACATCGGCACGCATGGCACGGCCAGCACCGACTATCCCGACTACGCGCACCCGCTCGCGGAAGAAGTGTCGTCGGGTGAGGCGTTGCGCGGGGTGCTGCTGTGTGGCACTGGGCTGGGAATGTCGTACGTGGCGAATCGGTACCCGGGAGTACGCGCGGCGGTGGCGTGGACGCCGGAGATCGCCTTGCTGGCCCGCAAGCACAACGACGCCAACGTGCTGGTGTTGCCGGCGCGATTCGTGTCCGACGAGGATGCCATTGCCATACTGCGCACCTGGCTGGAAACCGCGTTCGAAGGTGGCCGACACGGGACCCGCGTGGCGAAGATCGAGCGCGATGCAGAACAGGTGGAGCGTCACGCATGACCGTCAACGCCGCGGGGAACGAGCACACGAGTGCCGCGTGGCATCAATGGGACCGTCTGCCGCCGGGTTCGGCGTTGAACAGCGCAGATCCCGTGATTGCGCTCCTGATCGAACAGGAGATCCAACGGCAAAGTGACGGCATTGAGCTGATCGCCAGCGAAAACTTCGTGTCACCGGCCGTGATGGAAGCCATGGGGTCGCCGCTCACCAACAAGTATGCCGAGGGACTGCCGGGCAAACGTTATTATGGCGGCTGCGAAGTGATCGACCGGATCGAGCAGTTGGCCATCGATCGTGTCAAACAGCTTTTCAACGCGGAACACGCCAACGTGCAGGCGCACAGCGGCGCGTCGGCGAATGCGGCGGTGTTTCTCGCATTCCTCAAGCCAGGCGACACCTTCCTTGGCATGGACCTGTCGAACGGTGGCCACCTCACACATGGGTCGCCGGTGAATTTCTCCGGCCTGTTGTACCACGCCGTCTCGTATGGCGTGACCGACGAGGGAATCATCGACTATGACGCCATGCGTTCGGCGGCCCGGACGCACCGTCCCAAGATGATCATTGCCGGGTACAGCGCCTATTCCCGCACCATCGATTGGCAGGCCTTTGCCGATGTGGCGAAAGAAATCGGCGCGCTGTTCATGGTGGATATGGCGCACTTCGCGGGACTCGCTGCCACGGGCGTGTATCCGTCGCCGGTTCCGTTTGCCGATGTCGTCACCAGCACCACCCACAAAACGCTGCGCGGCCCGCGCGGTGGTATCATCCTGTGCAAGGCCGAACACGCCAAAGCGGTGGACAAGGCGACGTTCCCCGGCATGCAAGGCGGACCGCTCGAACATGTCATCGCGGCCAAGGCAGTGGCGTTTCACGAGGCGTTGCAGCCGTCATTTTCCGTGTATTGCCAACAGGTGGTGGACAACGCGCGGACGCTGTCGGCGGCGCTGACTGCGCGTGGTTACCACATCGTATCCGGTGGTACCGACAACCATCTGATGCTGGTGGACCTGCGCAACAAACACCTCACGGGCAAGGTGGCGGAAAAGGCGCTTGACCTGGCCGGTATCACCGTCAACAAAAACACAGTGCCCAGGGAAACGCAGTCGCCCTTCGTAACGAGTGGGATTCGCATTGGGACGCCGGCGGTGACCACCCGGGGCATGGGTGCCGAGGCGATGGTGCGTATTGCGGAGTTGCTCGATCGCGTGCTCTCGGCGCCCGACGACACGCATGTACGCGCGGACGCCAAAACCGATGTCAAGGCGCTGGCCGACGAGTTCCCGCTCTATCGATCGGTCTAGTTGCCGATCGGTCCGCCCTATTGTGTCCCGCAGTCCCGTCCCGCATCATTTACCAGCGCGCCAGTGGTTGCTGTGCTGGCGGCGGCGCGTCCTTTAGTGACGCGCCGTGTACACCTTTCACACCTCGAGGTCCGACGTAGTGGCTGAGCTGGCGTTCCGTGATGGCATTATGGATCAGATCCGACTGCGTGAGCAGCGCTTTGACGAGCGCGCGTACTTGTTTCTGCTCGCGGCGCTTGAGCACTGTCAGGCGGACCTGACGGAACGGCGGCATATCACCGGCCCCGAGCTGGCGCACGCCTGTCGCGCGCTCGCACTGCAGCGCTTTGGCGTCACAGCGCGCCTCGTGCTCGAGCATTGGGGTGTGTGCAGCACCAGTGACATTGGCGACATCGTGTTTACACTCGTCGACACGGGACTGCTGATCAGTCAGCCGCAGGATTCGCGCGACGATTTTTACGGCGTATTCGATTTCGCCGATGCGTTCGAGCGCGAATACCCCTGGAGCACCGCGCACGTCTGACGCAGCGCGCGGTGCGTCGGACCGCGTTGTCTCCCCACGCGCTCATCCGCTGCGCGTCACCTCGGCGGATCAGGCAGCGGCGCGCGACCACTCGGCCATCTCGGCCGGTGTCCCCTCGTTCGCGCTCATGTTGCACGCCGGGACGCAGTCGGCCGCCGTTATCCTTCGCGACTACGACCACCAACTTGCGCACGGGGTCGCAGTATTTGTCGGCCCGGGCAACAATGGTGGTGATGCCTATGTCGTCGCGGCGCAGTTGGCGCGGGCGGGCGTGCGCGTACGACTGGTGGTTGCGGCGGCACCTCGCACCGATGATGCGCGGCGCGCGGCGGCACTTGCCTTTCGCGACACCGGCGGGCAACTGTCGACAGGCGACCCAACGGGCAGCGAGCAGCTGTGTGTTGATGGACTGCTCGGTACGGGCCATCGCGGCGCACTGCGCGAGCCGATCGTGACGCACCTGGCACAACTGGCCGACTGCTGCGCGCGAGGCGCCACGATGATTGCCCTCGATGTGCCTTCTGGTCTTGACGCCACCACCGGTGCGTGCGCCAGCGGCATGGTGCGCGCTCACGTCACGCTCACCTACGGCACAATCAAGCGCGGGCTCCTGCTGGCGCGCCCGCACGCTGGTCGCATTGTCCTGCTCGATATCGGACTCGGGGTGCACGATGCACTGCGCGATCGCGCATGGCACGCCGCCAGCGCGTGGTCGTTGGCGGAGCAGTTGCCGGCAATCGCCTGGGATGCGCACAAAGGTCGTCGCGGACATCTCGCACTGATCGGAGGGGCCACTGGCATGGCGGGCGCGATCGTGCTCGCCACGCGGGCGGCGCTGGCGTCCGGTATCGGCTTGGTGCGCGCATGGGTGCAGGCACCCGGCGTGTCGGCGTTGCAGCAGAACGTTCCGCAGGCACTCGCGAACGCATGGGACATCACGGTGACAACACCGACGCCGTGGGGGCACGCGCTTGCTCTTGGTCCGGGTCTGGGTCGTCACCACGAGTCTCTCGCGGTGCTGCGCGCTGCATTGGATGTGCACCCGAGTCTGCCTGTCGTGCTCGACGCCGATGCGTTGACGCTGATTGCTGAATCGGGCGCCGATCCTGCGCTGCAGGTGCGCGAGTGGTGTGGCGATGGTCGCACCGTGGTTTGTACGCCGCACCCCGGCGAGTTCGCGCGGTTGACGGGGCAGCCCGTTTCGGACGACTGGGAGCAGCGCGCGGTTGACCTGTGTGACGTTGCCGTTCGCTCGGGGGCGACGGTGCTGCTCAAGGGTACGCCCACGCTCATCGCTTCACCCGACAACGCGCCCCTCGTCGTGATGCCGCGTGGCTCGGCGGTGTTGGCGACCGGCGGAAGTGGTGACCTGTTGACCGGAATCATCGGGACGCTGCTGGCGCAGGGCGTCGCGGCACCGGACGCTGCATTGCTGGGCGCTACCGCACACGCGCTCGCAGCGGAGCGCGCCGGCGCACGGAGTGGTGCCATCCGCGGACCGACACTCGACGACGTGCTCCGCGAGTTGCCGTATGCGTGGCGCGACATGGCGCGCCCGGCGACCTTTCCTCCTGGTGTGCTGGCTGAGCTACCTGCTCCCGGGTAAATCGCGTGTCCGTTTGTCGTCATCATCGTAACGCCATGGGTATCGTCGTCGCCTGTGGTGCATGGGCGGCCGTGGGTGCATGCGCGTCAGGTGGCGCGGCCAACAACAGTGGCGGGGGCGCGGCGTTCGGGCGTCGCGACGAGAGCCGCGTGATCGGCAGTTTCGCCGATGTGCGCGCCGTGGGTGTTTCTCGTCGGTTCGTTTACTCGGCAACCACCAGCGGGATCGGCGTGTACGATCGCCTGTTCAATACGTGGCTGGCGCCACTGTCGCGCGAGAATGGATTCACCGATGTGCAGGTGACGTTCATGACCGGTGATCCTGTGGAGGACGCCGTGTGGCTCGGCGTGCCTGGCGCGGTGCTGGTGTATCGACCGCAGAGCGAACAACTGCAGCGCACCGTGGTGACTGGAGTGCCCGACTACATCGTGTTCGATCGCGCCACCAGCGGTGATGCGTACGTGAGGGCAGGGGGGCAGTGGACCCGCGTGTCGCGCATTGGTTTGGCGTCGCCCGTGCCCGGACCACCCGACGCGAACCAGCGATTCACTCCGCGCACGCTGAATGATGTGTACGCCATGTATCCGGCACTGCGCAGCGCTTCGCCGCTGCTGTTTCGCAATCAGGCCGGCGACCGACCGCTGCGATCGTATCCGGTGGTCAGCGGCAGCATGTCGCCCGACCAACCCAATGAGGTGTGGCTGGGTACGAACGGCGACGGTCTGTACAAGGTCGATGCGCTGCTGCAACAAACGGTCCCGCTGCGATTCGGCCTGCTCGAGAGTGGGATCGGCGCGTTGGCCTTGGCCGCCGACGGAGTTTGGGCGGCGGGACTCGGCGCGTCGCGACTTCGCGGAGGACTGACGTTCGCCAGCACGGATCTGCAGCGCTGGCGCTGGATCGATGGCACCATTGCCGTGCCATTGATGGGCATGCGCGCCACGTCGTTGTCGTTGCGCGCGCAACGCGCATGGATCGGAACCGATCGCGGCGTAGTGCGGGCGCGCTTGGATGGTGCCGAAGCGATGTCTGTTTGGACATCGTTGGACGGGTTGCCCGACGATCGCGTGTTCGCCGTGGCCGCGCGCGACGACGGCGCGTGGGTTGGTACGGCACGCGGACTGGTGTTCGTAACCGACACCACCGACGCACGCAGTCCGCGCACCCGCGGTATCGGGGAGCGACTGCTGGAGAACACGCCCGTGTATGCGCTCTTGCCCATTGGTGACACGTTGTGGATTGGCAGCGCCGCCGGACTGGTGGCACTGCCACTCCATGGCACGCTGTCGCGACCGCTGGGCAGCGACCCGGCCTTGCGACGCCGGATCACGGCGCTTGCCTGGAGCGATACCGTGTTGCTGGCGGCCACCGACACCGACGTCTTGCGATTGGCGCCACGCGGTGGTGTCGAACCCACGCGCGTCGTGTCGCTCGACGTCTCGAAAGTGGGGCAGGTGACGCGCCTGGCCATGGACGATCGCACGATCGTGATGGCGGGCACCGATGGCGTGGTGGTGTTGCAGCGCGCCGGTGGTGTGCGCGTGTTGCGCGTGCCACGCGATTTGCCGGGACCGGCGCTTGACGTCGCAATGAGTCGCGAGTGGTTGTGGATCGCCACACCCGATGGACTGGTGCGATTGCGTCGCGCCGGCGACGGTGGTCTGCCGTGACGACGCACGATCAGTCACCAACCCCTCGTGCGCATCAAGCAATGGGCCCCGGTCATGAGTTCGACACCATTCGCATGCTGATGCGACGCTGGGGTGATCTTGCCGCTGATATCGGTGACGATGCAGCGGTGTTGCCAAACACGGGTGATACCGTGCGAGATCGCACACGCGTCGTGAGTACCGACGCCTGCGTTGAGGGCGCACACTTCCTGCGCGAGTGGATCACGCCGTTTGATGTGGGCGTACGCTCGGCGGCCGCGGCTCTCAGTGATATTGCGGCGATGGGTGCCCGTGCGGATGCGCTGCTGGTGGCGTTCATGGTTCCCGAATCGTGGAGACCCCTTCTGGGCGACGTGGCCGATGGCATCGCCCGCGTGGTGCGGGCCGCTGGTGCACGAATCATTGGAGGCAACTTGAGCCGCAGTGACGTGTTTGCGGTCACGACCACGGCGATTGGTTCTGCGGAGCGCGTGGTGTCGCGTCGGGGAGCGATACCGGGTGATGTGCTGGTGGTCACGGGAACGCTCGGCGGTCCGGGCACTGCAACCCGCGCGTGGTATGCGGGCCAGACACCATCGCCCTGGGCGTCGGCGCGGTTTGCCGATCCCTCGCCGCGCCTGGACGAGGGGGCAGCGCTCGCTGCGGCCGGCGCGCGTGCCATGCTCGATATTTCCGACGGACTGTTTGCCGATGCCCGACATCTGGCGGCGGCCAGCGCGGTCCGTCTGCGAATACATGAAGGGCGAGTGCCGGTTGGCCCCGGCATCAACATTGAAACGGCGCTGTCGAGTGGCGAGGAGTATGAACTGCTGGCGGCACTCCCCCTGAAAGTAGCCCACCGCGTTCTCAGCGAGTGGTCGAGCCGCTTCTCCGTGCCGCTCACGGCCATTGGAACGGTGGTTGCGATTGAGCCAGGCGGGGCTGTGGACGTCGTGGCGGATGACGGCGCGCCCGATTCCGACAAAAATACCCGTCGGCGCGTTGAATTCGACTCCGGGCACGATCACTTTTCGCGGTAATGATTCGCACGGCGTACGCTACCCTCGTTCTGTTCGTCGGCACTTTCGTGTTCGGCAGCCTTGTGCTGCTTGCACAATTGGTGGGTGTGCCACATCAGCCGGGCAGCGTATACGAGCGGGCTCAGATCCGCTGGGGGCGATGGTTGCTGCGTGGTGCCGGTGTGAAGGTGGTTCGACACGGTGGTCATGATCTGCCGCCTGCCGCGCCGCATGTCTTCGTGGCGAATCACATCAGCTGGTTTGACATTCCAGTAACGCTGACCGCCTTGCCCCCATACGGATTCGTGGCGAAACGCGAACTGGAAACCGTCCCATTGTTCGGCGCCGCTGCGCGCGCGGCCGGCGTGATCTACATCGATCGCGAGAATCTCAAGGCGGCGTTCACCGCCTACGATGACGCGGCCTCCCGAATCCGCGGTGGCAAGTCGGTGCTCGTGTTTCCCGAAGGCACCCGCGGAGATCGCTACGCGCTGCGACCGTTCAAAAAGGGTCCGTTCGTGCTGGCGATCGGCGCCGGTGTTCCGATCGTGCCCGTTGTCATTCACGGCACCATCGCCGTCAATCCGCGTACCGGGTTTCGCGTGTCGACGGGTGTTGTGCATGTGCACGTGCTCGAACCAATTTCGACGGCGGGGCTGACATACGACGATCGTGAGACCCTTGCCGAGAAAGTCCGCTTTCGTATGGCCGACGTGTTACGTACCCACTATGGTGTCGAGCCAGCACTCGAATCGCGTGTGGTCTCACACTCGGTCGTCCCGATTCCTGAGCTCTCCACATGACCATCGTTGGCATTTTGCCGTGATCGCCATTACCGTTTCGCCCTGATAGCGCCTTCTCCTTCCCGTACCCTCGCCAGCTCATGTCCACTATCGTCTCCGTTTCGGCCCGCGAAATTCTCGACTCCCGCGGCAATCCCACCGTCGAAGTGGATGTGATACTCGACACCGGCAGCGCCGGACGGGCGGCCGTACCGAGTGGCGCCAGCACGGGCGAACGCGAAGCAGTGGAGTTGCGCGACGGCGATGCACACCGGTACGGCGGCAAGGGGGTGCTGGGTGCCGTGAACAACGTCAACACCGAGATCGCGGAAGCGCTGCAAGGCATGGACGCGACCGATCAGATCGCGATTGATCGCACCATGATCAACCTCGATGGCACGGAGAACAAGGGGCGTCTCGGCGCGAATGCCATTCTTGGCGTGTCCATGGCGGTGGCGCGGGCCGGCGCGATGGAGGTTGGCCTGCCGCTCTATCGCTATCTGGGTGGCCCGATGGCGCGCACGATGCCCGTGCCCATGATGAACATTCTCAACGGCGGCGCGCACGCCACCAATACCGTGGACTTTCAGGAGTTCATGATCGTGCCGGTCGGTGCCGAGTCCTTTGCCGACGCGTTGCGCATGGGATCGCAGGTGTTTCATGCGCTCAAGAAAGTGCTCGTGGCGCGCAAGCTCAGTACCGGCGTGGGCGACGAAGGCGGATTCGCACCCAACCTGGCGAGCGATGAAGACGCCCTCAAGATCATTATCGAAGCCATTGAGGCCGCCGGATTCCAGCCCGGGAATGACATCGCGCTTGCGCTTGACGTGGCGGCGAGTGAGCTGTACCGCAATGGCGAGTATCAGTTCCGCAAGAGCGGTGGCGCGTCGTGCAGCCCGAAGGCGATGGTTGATCTCTACGAAGGCTGGCTTAGCGAGTATCCCATCGTGTCCATCGAAGACGGCATGGCGGAGAACGACTGGGATGGGTGGAAGCTCCTCACCGAACGCATCGGTGATCGTTGCCAACTTGTTGGTGACGATCTGTTTTGCACCAACAGCGAAATCCTCGCAAGGGGCATCGAGCAGCAGATCGCCAACGCCATACTGGTGAAGGTAAATCAGATCGGCACGCTCACTGAAACGCTGGAAGCGATGGAACTGGCCAAGGCCGCCGGTTACAACTCCATTATCTCGCACCGCTCGGGAGAAACGGAGGACACGTTTATTGCCGACCTGGCGGTCGCCACGCAAGCCGGACAGATCAAAACCGGCGCACCGTCACGCAGCGATCGCGTGGCCAAGTACAACCAACTGCTGCGCATCGAAGAGCAGTTGGAAGACTACTCGGAATATCCAGGCGGCGCGTTGTACGGATTGTAAAAGAGTAGGAAGTAGGAAGTCGGTAGTCGGTAGTACTTATTACTGAGTACTCAGTACTTGCCCTTGCTGTTCACGTACTCAATACTCAGTTCACGTACTCCCTACTCGGTTCGTCGTACTTCCGACTTCAAACTTCCTTCTCCATGTCTCTTTTCTCGCGTGTTGCCCTGGGCGCCCTCACGGTCGCAGTGCTGTTTTTCACCGTCGAAGGTGGAGAGTACGGCACGCTGGACTTGTGGTCACAAAAGGGTCGTCGAGCGCAGCTTGAGGCGGAAGTGGTGCAGCTCAAGATCGATGTCGATTCGCTGCGGCGAGAGCTCAAGGCGTTCAAGACCGACGATGCTCGACTCGAGCGCGTGGCGCGAGAAGAGTGGGGGATGGTCAAGGGCGAGAAAGAGCTCCTGTACTGGGTGGGTAACGGTACGAAACCGGCCACTGCTACGGCGGTGGCAGTGTCCGATACGTCGGGGCAGCGACATGACTGAGCGTCAATACCGCACTGTGGGTGCAACACGCGGGTTCGAGGGGTTGACTCAGCAGCACGCCGCACTAGGTTCCGCACACTGACGCGGGGTGGAGCAGCCTGGTAGCTCGTCGGGCTCATAACCCGAAGGTCGCGGGTTCAAATCCCGCCCCCGCCATAGTGAGGTTGAAGGAGTTTTCGCATCGGCCGGTCCTACCAGGGCCGGCCGTTTGCGTCGGTGCCTGTGGCTCGGTGCCGAGTGGGGCAGGGTAGCTCAGCTGGTCAGAGCGCACGACTCATAATCGTGAGGTCGGGGGTTCGAGCCCCCCCCCTGCTATTACCTAAATCGATACGTGTCAACGGGATATAAACGTGCCGCGTCGCTCATTGCGACGGGCACGTTTGCGCGTGCAGGCAAGGAATTCTCAAAAACACCATAGTACCAGAATAGTGCATGTAAAATCAAAATTCTGCATTGAACTTTACATTCGGAACGTAGCATTCTACATTTAGACATGTCTCCTCCTCCTCGTCGCGTTCGCGAACCCGTCCAGGTGTATCTGGAATCCTCCGAAAAACAGATGCTGGATGAGCTGTCGCTTCGCACGTCGCTCAGTCGCGCCGAACTGATGCGACGTGGTCTTCGTCGGTTGGCCGCGGAGATCACAACTGATGCCACGCCTGGCCAGTCGCTGGCGTCGCTTATCGGGGCACTTGGCAACGACGCGGACATCCCGAATGACTTGTCGGTTCGCCACGACACTTACCTGTATCCCGATGCGGACCCCGCGGGCGACGATTGATACCGGGGCGTTGCTCGCGCTCGCCTCGCCGCGCGATCAGTATCACGCTCGAGCCGTGAGTATCGCCCGCGCGCATCTGGCCAAGGGTGGACGTTGGGTTGGATCGGTGCTGGTGTTGGCAGAACTGCACGGGCATCTGTTGCGCTGGCGCGAGCCACGCATTGCGCATCGCGTACTCGACGCCGTGCGTCGCGATACCGCGTACCAATGGGCCGCCGTTGACGACTCGCTCATCGACGCCGCAACCTCCAACTGGCTGCTGCGTTTCCCCGATCAGCGCCTCTCATTGACTGACGCCGTGACGTGCGAATTGATGTCACGCGAGCGCATCGGCAGCGTGTTCGCGTTCGATCAGGACTTCGTTGTGGCAGGGTTTTCGTTGCAGGAGTGATCCGACCGTCCTGCCGACAGCGCACGGTTACGCGGGCCAGCCGGGCGATTGACGCGTATCTGACGACACGTACATCGTGAAGGACGTGAAAATGTAGTGTGAGGTGATTGCGTAACGGCCACTCAACTGCGGTGTTCCGTCCCAGATTCGTTTCCGTGCGTACACGTGCGATGGCGCATCGCCCGTCGCGGGGTCGAGATGTATCTCGATGTCGTGGAAGTCCAGCCAGCCACCGCCCGCTGTCTGGCAGCATTTGTAAAACGCCTCCTTCAAACTGAAGAGGAGCCGTGCGTGAATGCCTCGAGCCGGCTCGGAGTGCACGCCGAGTTGGCGACGCTCCTCGTCGGTCAACACGGATTGCCATACTTCAGCTGGAAGGGCCGAGGCGGGCTCGACGTCGAATCCGACTCCCGCGATGGATGCCCGAGTCGCGACGGCAGCTCCACAGTAACCCTCGGTGTGCGCAATGCTTCCGACTACCCCGTCGGGCCACATGGGCTGGCGATCGGAGCTCACCAGCAACGCCACCGTTGGAATTCCCAACCGGGCCAGCGCGCGTCGGGCGCAGACACGTCCGGCAGCGAATTCCTGCTGACGGCGTTCGACCGCGCGGGCCACAAAAGGGAACTCTGTGGCGTGCAACTCCCCGATATTCACGTTGTCAGGATCAACCTGTTCGCAAACTATTCCGTCAGGAAAGAGCGCGCCGGGAGCGCGACGGGCATCGGCCTGCGAGTCGTGAACTTGATGCACGGGCCACGAGCCCAATGCCCCAACGGTATCGGCGCTGTTCACACTACTATCGCGCCAGCCGCCCACGAAGACGCGACGCCGGTTCGGCAATGGATTGCAGGCGCGGCACGCGGACCACGTCCTGGTCGCGCAGCGAAAGCATGGGAATGAACCCCGCGTCGAGAATCGCCAACGCGTCGTCTTCGCTCATCAACACTTCCGCGCACGGCTTCGCGGTGACGCTTCCATCGCGCGTCACCAGATGCAACGGCAGTCCGTCGATGACCGGCGACGCGAGTGCAAGCCCCGCGCCGCGCTCGGTGAATCCCTGCGCCACCAGCGTTGCGCAGAACAGCGCCGGATTTCCCCAGAGATACGAACTGTGCGCGTCAGCGTTCTCCAGTTCCTCGAACGCGAAACGGTTGATGGCGTCGGTGTCCTTGCCGTACGGGAGACGAAGCAGGACACGTGGCAGCGCGAGCCCCAGATACTGTGCGGCGGGCATCGATCGCAAACGTTTCCACGACGCGGCCGATCCCTCCGGCGGACCCAACGCGAGTTCGGGATGCGACTCGGCCAGCCAGGGCGCGTTTAGCGCCATACCCACACCCGCCAGTCCTTCCATTGCCGCGATATCGTCAGCGGCGCCGCCGAATGCGCAATGCGCCACGAGCAAACCCCATCCGCCCTGCGCCGCCGCCGCGCGTTCGGACAGCCGCTGATAAGTTGTCGTTGACTGCACGCTCGTGTCGCCGCGCAGATCCGACATCAGCGATTCGCGACCGGCATCGATCAGGTGAATCTGGAGTCGCTCATCGGTCTCAACGTGTCGAACAAGCCGATGGACGCCGCGCCAGAGCGATTCCAGCGCCTGAAACGCCGGATGATGCAACAATGAGCGCATGATGGCCGCGATGGTCGCATCCATTTGCGCCAACAACTCTGCCTGATGAGGATCGGTCCGTGCCACCAGATGCGGCGCCATCGCGCGCTGAATGAACTCATAGAGGTTGTCGGACGCCGTCACCCCGTGCGAGGCGGGCGCGTCCACACCGACGATCGAATCGAGCAGAGAACCCGACGTCTGGATGGAAGGTCGTGTCGGTGCCGAGGTGGGCGTCGATAACTCCGCGGCGGCACGAGCAAACGTGGCCGGGTTGGCGAGTGTGCTTCTGAGCGCTCGCAGTTGCGCGAACTGCGGCACCTGATCAAACAGGTTGTCCGGATGGAAGTCGTCGATCTCGCGGATACGCACGTCAACGACCATGTGGGCGCTCAGCTCTAGGTGCAGCGAGGGCGCAACGGTCGCGAGGACATGGTCGAAGTCATCGCGATCGATACGCCAGGCAGCACGCTCGACCTTCGTCGGCGCTGTCGATCCGGACCGCCCACTGAAGTCACCGCAGATTGCCATCCGGAACGCGACGTCTTCCGCGAGGCGCGCCTCGTCGCCCGCGCGCGGAGCGCGCGCCACATCGACATCAATCTGAACATCATAGGACGAACGGTCGTGCGGCATACTCCGGCCTCCACGCGCGGAAAGGGCGGTAAACGTTAACGCGGCGCGCGACCAAAAGCACGCGGGGGGAACGGCCAGGCCCTACGACTGGCGCGTGTCCGGAAAATCGCAGTTTTGCGATTTCTTGGAGAGAGCCAGGAGTGAGAATGGGGTCGTGTGACGCCCTCCGTCCACCAGAGATCGAGATCCCGTCCCCAACGCGGACCCGTGGCGGAGAAGGTGCGGCAGCGTCAGCACCGCGGTGGAGCTTCCGCGCGCCGCACCGGCAACGGCGCGACATTGTGTCGTGCCAGCACGGCATTTGCCATCGGCACGTCGCGCTGCAAGACGCGTTGCCACGCGGCGTGCACCGTCGAAAGCTCGCGGCATGTCGCCGAAAATGCAGCGCGCATGGACGGTGTCGGCGCAAAGTCGGCATTGTCCTGAGCGGTCAACAAACTCGCCATCGCGCCATTCACGCCTCGAAACGACACGCGAGCCGCTTCACCACCCACTGCCGAATCGAGAGCGGCGCGAAGTGTTGCGATAGCCGCAACGACGTCGGCACTGGCGCTCCCACTCGCCGCTTGCGGCAACGCGCCGCGCAGTTCCGTCAGCTGTCGCTGTGCATCCCAGGCCGCACGCATGGCGGTCGTGATCTGCATTTGCAGTGCGTGCTGCGCCGCCAGCGCCGCTGGCGTTGCCGTGGAGCGCGGGTCGTTGCGTACGGTTAGTGCCTGCGTCATCGTGGTGCCGCCTGCAGTGAGCCGCACGATGTATACGCCTGGCAACGCCAGCGGGCCTTCCGGTGTCGCCGGCGTGAGCCCCGGGTTTGCGTTGATTTCAAAGCTGTGCGAGAAGGCCGGTGGCGCGTCATACCGCACATCCCAGCTTACGCGATGCATGCCGACTCCTCCCGGCAATGCCGCTGGTGAGGCCAGCCAGAAGTTGGGATGCGGTGGCTTGGCCGCTTCGGGCACGGCTGCGGACAGCACACCCGAGAGGTGGCGCACCACGGCCCCATTGGCGTCGATGATCTCAAGGGCAATCGCTCCGGTGGGCGAAGCGCCCAACCAGTAGTCGATGATCCCGCCGTCCAGCGGATTCAACGCGTGCGGAATTTCTGGCGGTAGCGGCGTGTCGTCGTTCACGTTGCGACGCACACGGGTGGTCAGCCCGGAGGCGAAGAGGTGCGCCGATTTGGACGCGATTGCCGGCGTCACCTGCCGCAACATGGAGATGTCGTCGATCACCCACAATCCGCGGCCGTGCGTCGCCACCAGCAGGTCGTTCCCCTTGATCAGCAGGTCACGCGCCGGACTGTTCGGCAGATTCATGGCCAACGATTGCCACTGCTCGCCATCGTTGAACGACACGTACACACTGCTTTCCGTGCCGGCAAACAGCAGACCCGCCTTCTTGGTGTCGGCGCGAATTACGCGGGCAAAGCTGCCGCTGGGTTCATCGACAGGCAGTCCATTGACAATCTTCGACCACGTTTTGCCGTAGTCGCGTGTGCGGAAGAGATACGGCGTATGATCGCCAATGCGCAGGTACTCGACGGCAACGTAGGCCGTGCCCGCCGCATGGTACGACGCATCGATAGCCGAAATATTGGCCCGACGCGGATTGGGGATGTCCGGAATGCTGGCGTTGGTCCACGTTGTGCCACCGTCACGGGTGACGTGAATGAGGCCGTTGTTTGTCCCCGCCCAGATCACGCCCGGTGCTACCGACGACGCGGCCAGCGACTCGATGGCACCGCGCCCACCAAGTGTTTTCGCCGCGGTGGCGGAATCCATGCCGTCGGGAATGGCCAGTTCGGGGCTGATCCGTGTCCAGTGCGCGCCGCCGTCGATGGTACTCGCCACGTAGTTGAGCCCCACCAGCAGTTGGCGCGCATTCCACGGTGCCCAGACCAGCGGCTGCGATGACGTAGTGCGTGCCTTCGCGGCCGGGTCGATGGCGGGGCTCACATTGATGCGCTGTTCGCTGGGATAACTGATGCGCACGAGACCGTTGCCGCTGGCAAACACAGTGTGCGGATTGAGCGGATCGGCGACAATGGTTCCCCATTCCCAGCCATTCACCGAGTTCCAGTCGAACATCGTGATCGCACCATAGTTGCCGCGG
Organism: Gemmatimonadaceae bacterium; assembly: GCA_031370885.1. Taxonomy (GTDB): domain Bacteria; phylum Gemmatimonadota; class Gemmatimonadetes; order Gemmatimonadales; family Gemmatimonadaceae; genus Gemmatimonas. The sequence continues at coordinate 5,132 of JANMRE010000111.1, read as the reverse complement.
ATACGGGTGCGAATCGCCCCGGCGTCCTGCTGCGTGGCGTACACCCAGTACGGGAAGGAGTTGTCCGCCGACAGATGATAGAGTTGCTCAGTGGACTGGTTGTACCACGAACTCCACGTCGCGCCGCCATCCAGCGAGACCGTCGCGCCCTGGTCGAGTCCCATGAAAATGCGCAGTCCGTTGGTAGGATCGATCCACAGCTGCTGAGGATCGTCGCCGCCCGGCGCGCCCTTCATGCCGGTGAACGTGGTGCCACCATCAGTCGATTTGTACGCCGCCGTATTGATTGTATATACGAGGTCCGGATTCTTCGGATCGACGTACACGCCACAACTGTAGCCGCCCTGTCCGTTGCGAATGCGGTCGTCGTCGGCCGCCATGCGACGCCAGGTTGCGCCACCATCATCCGAGCGAAAGAGCGCGCTGTTGGTGATGAGGTACACGCGCTGCGCGTTGGTGCCCATCGCGATCGCGACCGACATGCGACCATCGTGACGCGGGAGTCCGCCGCCGGCAAGTTCTGTCCAGGTGACGCCACCATCGAGAGACTTGTACAACGACGCACTGGTACGTCCGGTGTCGGGTAACGGACGGGCGGCTACGCTGAACTGCCACGAACGATATGAACCCACGGCGTAGCCTGGCGGCGCGTAGTGTCGCGTGGACGTCGCGAACACCACGTCGGGCACATCGAACGCCCGCGCCACTTTGGTGATGCCCGTTTCGTTGTCGATGAACAGGGTTTGCGTCCACGAGCGACCGCCATTGGTGCTGCGATACACGCCGCGCGTATCACTGTGATGCACGTGCTCGCCCAGCGCACCCACCAACACCACATCAGGCGACCGCGGATCCACTGAAATTGTCTGGATGTGTCGCGAGCCTTCAAGACCGATCGATGCCCAGGTGGCGCCGGCATCGGTGGATTTGTAGACCCCATTGCCCTGATCGAGCGTGCCGCCGGTGATCATGTCGCCCGTGCCCACATACACCACGTTGGGGTTTGACGGCGCCACGTCAACGGCGCCCACTGACGACACGGTGGTGACGGCGTCGAATACTGGAAACCACGTCTGGCCGGCGCTGGTGGTTTTCCAGAGCCCACCACCCGGGTAGCCGGCGTAGTACACACCGGGCTGTCCGATCGCGCCCGACACCGCGCCCACTCGACCGGCCCGGAAAGGGCCAAGGTTGCGCCAGGTGAGCCCAGCGTAGAGTCGCGGGTCGATGGGGGGTGACGACCCCTGGGACGCGGCCACCGACGACATGGAAAACAGCAGACACATCGGGGCGACGAACATCCTGACACCGACCGGGATCACGCGAACCATGAAAGACTTTCCTGAAGAAGACAACAAACCGAGGAAACGAGGGCGCAGGCTCGCTCAGAAGTGCATCGCGTTCGCATGCTCCCACGCCCGTGACATACCCGTCGTGCCGGGGTTCGTCAACAACTGACCCGACTCGAGATGCGGGTAAATGTCCGCATAGCTCCGGATCTCCATAGCGCTTACGCGCTTCATGATGAACCAGGGCTTGAGCTCCTGCGGACGCTGCAGACCGGCCGCCCCCAACACCTCCAGAAAGCTCCTCACCGTCTCCCGGTGATAGCGTGCCACACGCTGTGACTTGTCGCCCACGTGCAGCCCGGCCACCAGCTCGGGATTTTGCGTGGCCACGCCGGTGGGGCAGTGGTTGCTGTTGCAGCGGAGGGCCTGAATGCAGCCGATCGCGAACATCATCGCGCGCGCTGCGTTACACATGTCGGCGCCCAACGCCACTTTGGTGGCCAACGCGAAACCCGTGTTCACCTTGCCCGAGGCAATCACGCGGATTCGGTCGCGCAGTTCGGCGCCCACCAACGCGTTGTGTACGAACGACAACCCTTCGTTGAGCGGGGTGCCCACGGAGTCGGAGAATTCCAATGGCGCCGCGCCGGTGCCGCCTTCGCCGCCATCAACCGTGATGAAGTCGGGCGTGATGCCGGTGGCCATCATGGCCTTGATGATCCCCAGAAACTCGTGACGCTTGCCCACGCACAGTTTGAATCCGATGGGCTTTCCGCCGGATGCATCGCGGAGTCGCTTGATGAACTGCAACAGCTCGGTGGGATTGGAAAATGCGCTGTGCGCTGGAGGAGATACCACATCGTGCCCGGGCTCCACACCGCGAATCTCGACAATTTCTTTCGTGAGCTTGGCCGCGGGCAGAATACCACCGTGGCCCGGCTTGGCACCCTGCGACAACTTGATCTCCACCATTTTCACATTTGGCAGCGACGCTCTCTTTGCGAACTCGGTTTCGTTGAATCGTCCTTGCTTGTCTCGGCAACTGAAGTAGCCCGTGCCAATCTGCCAGAACAGGTCGCCGCCCGGCTGCAGGTGATACGGGCTCAATCCGCCCTCACCGGTGTTGTGGGCAAAGTTGCCCAGCTTGGCCCCAGTGTTGAGCGCCAGCACGGCGTTCTTGCTGAGTGAGCCGTAGCTCATGCCGGACACGTTGAAGATCGACGCCGAATACGGTTGCGTGCAATCAGGACCACCGACCGTCACGCGCGCCAGCGACGGATCCGGATGCACCGGCGCCAGCGAGTGATTGATCCACTCGTAGCCAGTGGCGTACACGTCCTTTTGCGTCCCGAAGGGCAGGGTATCGAGTTCGCCCTTCGCGCGCTGGTAGATCACCGAGCGATCGTTCCGACTGAATGGTCGGCCGTCGCTGTTCGATTCAACGAAGTACTGATTGATCTCCGGGCGAACCATTTCCAACAGATACCGCGCGTGGCCGATCAGCGGAAAGTTGCGCTTGATGGCCTGTTTGGTTTGGAGCATGTCTGCCACGCCGCGCGCGATCAGCGGCAGGATGACTACCAATGACCAGAGGATCGGCGGCCATACGAACGCGAGGGCTCCCACGGCCACGACGACGGCAACTGAAACCACAATGAAGAGAGTACGCATGGAATGAAAGTATCGTCTGTCCGCAGGCGGAGTTGAGGGCGAGGGGACTGCGGCGGCACGCAGAGAGCGCCCGACCTGGTCATCGACGGCACGTCGTCAAGGCACATTGGTTGACCTGGACTCAGCGAGACGGTAGACCAAGCGGCCTGCTGGACAACGGGCACACGAAGCTGCCGGTCACGAGTCAGCACGCAGTGAGTGTCGATGAGTTGCCGGATATTCACCGGAGTGGCGGAGGGAGCAGGAGGTACGCAAGATTCGTCTGGCGCAATTTCTCATGTCGGAGACGTTCGATCGGGCGCAATTCGACGCGCTGATCGAACGCTTTGGGCTGACAAACCGGTTCTCGCGCTTTGTGTCGCTGATGGAGGATCAACGATGAGTTTTTCCATGGACGATGCACTCCGGGCGAAACGCGCCGCACGTGCCGCGGCCGCCGCCGCGCCAGTCGCGGAGAAATTGCGCATTCTCGAGCGATTGCGCGACCGCGAGCGCGCGATCAAGCGTGCCGTCGCGGCGGTCGTGGACGAGGCAAAGCCCTAGCCCTGGCTCGCAAGACAGTTTGTGCGTTCCTGCGGCTCTATCCGCGCCAGATCACGTTCGACGAAGCCCAGCTCTTGCACGGCGGGGCTGGCGTGACGACGCTCGCGCCATATCGTTCAACATTGCTGTCAACAACCCTTGAGGAGAGAGCCCGATGAAGGTGTTCGCGCGTGCTGCACTGCTTCTGACGTTTGCTTCCACCGCTGCCCAAGCGCAGGTGAATGCGGGCGCACAAACAGCCGAAGCGACCCTGCCATTCACGATGACGCAGGTGGCAACGTTCAACCTGCCGTGGCGTATCGCGTTTCTTCCCGATGGACGCATGCTGGTCACTGAGAAAGTGGGTCCGCTGTGGCTCGTGACGCAGCAGGGTGTCAAAACACCGGTGGCGAACGTGCCGGCCGTGCGGGCGCAGGGCCAAGGTGGCATGCTGGGCGTGTACACCTCGCCCAACTACGCGACCGATCGCAACGTCTACCTCACGTATTCAGAGCCGGGTGATAGCGGCTCGAGCTTGGCACTCGCCCGCGCCAAACTGACCATCACCAAAGACTCGGCCAGTCTCGATGAACTGCAGGTGATCTGGCGCGACGGCGCGCGTGGGCGTGGCGGCCAGTTCGGCGCAGCGGTCGCGTTCTCTCCCGACAAGAAGTTCCTGTTCCTCACCGTCGGCGACCGTCAGCGTATGACGCCGGCACAAGATCCGAACTCGCCGTTGGGCAAAATTTTGCGCCTCACGCTTGATGGCAAACCGGCGCCCGGCAATCCGCAGGCGGGCAAAACCGCCGACGCCACGCTGGGCATAATCAATCCGCCGCGCGACACGGAGTTGGCCAAGACCGCCGCCGTGGTGTTCAGCTACACGTTCCCCGGTACCAACCTCACGCCATCGGAGACATGGGCGACAGGTTTTCGGACGCCGTACGGACTGGCTTTCGCGCCCGATGGTCGGCTGTGGGAGGTGGAGCATGGACCGCGAGGCGGAGATGAACTCAACCTGATCGAGCCCGGCAAGAACTACGGATGGCCGCTGGTGGCGTACGCCGTGAACTACAACACGGTGCCGATTCCCAGCCCCGACACGCGTCCCGATCTCACGAAGCCGGCTATTTACTGGACACCGATTGTCGCACCCGGAAGCCTCACCTTTTACAAGGGTGCGATGTTTCCGCAGTGGAACGGTTCGGCGCTGATGGGTGGGTTGGCCACGCAAACACTCAATCGCATCACGTTTGATGGAAAAGGCGGAGCTGTGCCGGCCGAACGCTGGGCGGTGGGCCACCAGATTCGCGATGTGGCGATTGCGCCCGATGGCGCGGTGTGGGTGATCGAGAATACCCCAACGGGCGGGTTGTTTCGGGTGACGCCCAAGTGATCACCTTGCACATGCGCTAAACGTCCATGCCTCATTCGCATTGGCGTTCTGCTTGCTGGGGTATATCCGATCAGATATAGTTCCAGCATGAACCCCGTGCGCACGCTTCGCGAGGCCTCTGGTCTCACGCAACAACAGCTTGCCGACGCGGCGGGCACGTCGCAGTCGGCCGTGGCCGCGTACGAAGGTGATCGAAAGAGCCCCACCTGGCGCACCATCGAGCGCCTGGCATACGCGGCGGGTTGTGAAGTCAC
>JANMRE010000087.1:0-5552 GCA_031370885.1 Gemmatimonadaceae bacterium | reverse complement strand
GACGCCGCCACAGCCGGTTGTGTGGCGTTCAACAACACCAACAGCGCCACCAAACCAGCGTTCGCAGTGCGATACATCACGACTCTCCGCGTTTCGTTCCCGAATGGTTGTTCGATGAGCAACCGGGAGGCAAGGCGGACCCGGTCGCGTTTGGCGTTGCCAAGACGGTGCGGAGGCCCCTCACGGGTGCAGCGTGAGCTTCTGTACCCGCCAATTCAAAATCTCGGCCACCCACAGTTCGTTTTCCGACGGGCAGGCGATCTGGTGAATCCATCCGAATTGCTTTGCTTGTTTTCCGGCTTCGCCGAGCACTCCCAGCACCTGACCATCGAGGGTGAGCTTGTAGATACGACCCGGAACGGCGTCGGATACGTAAAGATGTTGCGTTGGGCCCGGTGTGATGCACATGGCCCATGGTGCACCGGATGCTGCCAGTGGATTGCCGCCACTGCCGGGCGCGGCACCCACCATGATGTTCGGTTCCCTGGCGAACGGCACGTCGATTTGCATGATGCGGATCGGGTTGCCCTCCGGATCAAACACCTGAATGCGGCGATTGGTGCGATCGCCGACATAGATATTGCCCTTCGCATCATTGACGATCGTGTGCAGGATATTGAACTGTCCCGGCGCCGATCCGCGGGATCCCCACGTTTTCACCCATCGACCGTTCTTGTCCACTTTCACCACCCGCGAGTTGCCGTAGCCGTCGGCGACAAAGATGTTGCCGACGAGATCCCAGGCCACATCGGCGGGTCGATTGAAGGTGCCCCATCTCGGGCGGGGTTCCACACCCGGCGTGGGCTCGGCGGCGGGCTCCACGGCTTCCTCCCGACGCCCCAACACCATCGTCACGCGTCCGGCCGGGTTGAACTTGACGATCATATTCGTGCCTTCGTCGGTTGCCCAGATATTGTCGTCGCGGTCGATGCGCACCGTGTGGGCAAACGAGAAGCCGTACAGGTCCTTGCCAATCTCACGCAGGTACGTGCCGGCCGCGTCGAACTCGAAGAGCTGCGACGCAGATGCCCCGTGCACGGTGGATCGCACACCGGTGCGCGAGAAAACGAACACGTGTCGCCTGGAGTTCATCGCGATGCCCACGACTTCACCGAAATGCATCGTCGGAGGCAGTTTCAGCGGTTCGATGTTGGCATCGAAGCGAATCTCCGGCACGGAAGACTGCGCAGCAACGATACCGGGAATGATTCCGAGAAGCAGAACGGCGGCGAACGATTTCACGACAACCTCCAGAAAGTGATGAACGTTTCAGCGATTCACGCCTGTGCTGCCGCGCCCGTACCCGCCGCGCGTCCCGTCGCCCACGCCCACAGAAAATTGTATCCCCCAATCGGCCCGAACGCATCCAGCACTTCGCCGCACAGAAAGAGTCCGGGGTGTCGGCGGCTCTCCATCGTGCGTGGATTCACCTCACTCAGCGCCACACCGCCGCCGGTGACTTCAGCCTTCTTATAGCCCTCGTCGCCTTGCCACGGCAATTCGCCACGCACCAGCGTGGAGATCAGGGCGTGTCGCTCTTCGCGCCGCAATTCAGACAGCCCACGCGCAGGGTCCACACCAGCCTGCGCGAGCAACGCGGCGGCCAGTCGGTCGGGTAACTCCGCACGCAACGCACCCGTCACCGTGCGCGCGCCATGCGGTTTAAGCGCAGCCTCCCACCCCGCCTCGTCCAACGCCGTCCATTGCACCTGGATGTGCGCCGCGGCGAATGGCCGTACGCCGGCGCGGCTGGCGTTGGGGCCGTCCTGGCCCGATGGGCGCGCCGCGCGCGCGCGTACCGCCACGTGCGACACGTTCAATACCGACGGCCCGCTGTACCCATGATGCGTGAACAGGAATCCGCCCGCGGCCTGAGCGGCGTGTTCGTCGCTGCGAGCCGTGAGCGATACGACCAGCGACACACCCGACAAGACGTTGAAGGCCGCATGGTTGGTGGTGAGTGGAGTGAGCGCCGCGTACGTGGGATGCATGGTGTGCCCCAGCGCCGCCAGCATTTGCAGGCCCGCGCCATCGCTGCCCGTGTTGGGCACCGACAGTCCGCCGGTTGCGATGATGACCGCATGGCAGGTCATCGGCAGGTCATTGTCGAGCGACACCACCCAACCATCAGCGGTTGGCGCAATCGTCGTCACGCGGGTGTCCATAACCATCCGCACACCCTGCGCGCGCGCCTGGCTCATCAGGCCATCGCGCACGTCGCGCGCCCGGTGCGAGGCGGGAAACAGCTTCGCTGATTCAACCTCCTCCACGAGCGGAATCCGCAACGTCTGTTCGAAGAATTCACGCTGACCGGCCAGGGGCCAGGCGCGCACCATCTTGCGCAGCAGGTTGGACGACGAGTCGGTGACGAAGCGTGATTCGTCAACGCGGGACGGCAGCACATTGCAGCGGCCACCGCCACTGATAAGGATCTTTCGCCCGCCATCCCGGGTGCTCTCGATCAGCACCGTGTCCGCGCCCGCGGCAGCGGCGAAGATCGCCGCCATGGTGCCCGCCGCGCCGGCACCGACAACGATCACCCGTTTGGTCATTGGGGAAAGATAGACGCGCATCGTCAGTCGGGGGCGCGATTCTCGTCAACCGACGATATTCCATGCGCGGTGTCGAGGCTCCCGCGATACCTCCCCTCGCACAATTCCATGTCCGAACTCTTCTCACCGCTGACGCTTCGTTCGCTCACGCTGCGCAACCGCATCGGCGCCTCACCGATGTGTCAGTACTCCAGCATCGACGGTTTTGCCAACGACTGGCATCTGGTGCATCTGGGCGGACTCGCCACAGGAGGTGCCGGACTGGTTTTCTCCGAGGCGGCTGCGGTGACACCCGAGGGGCGCATCAGTCCGCACGATCTGGGCATTTGGGACGACGCGCACATTGCGATGCTGCGTCGCATCACGGATTTTGTGCGCGCGCAGGGGGCGGTTGTTGGCATCCAATTGGCGCATGCGGGCCGCAAAGCCAGTACGGCGCGCCCGTGGGAAGGCTCCGGCATTGTGGCTCCTGCCAATGGGGGATGGGACGATGTATGCGCCCCCAGCGACATCGCGTTCTCCGACCGCTATCCGCAACCGCACGCGCTTACGCTGGACGGTATCGCCCGCATTGTTGCGGCGTTCCGCACTGCGGCGCAGCGCGCACTGATGGCCGGTTTTCAGGTCGCGGAGATTCACGCCGCGCATGGGTATCTTCTGCACGAGTTTCTTTCACCGCTGGCCAATCATCGCACCGACGACTACGGCGGATCATTCGCCAATCGGGCGCGAATGACCCTTGAGGTGGCAGCGGCCGTTCGCGCCGTGTGGCCTGATCAGTGGCCCGTTTTTGTGCGCATCTCGGCCACCGACTGGGCCGACGGTGGTTGGGATATCGACGAAGCCGTGCAGCTCGCGATGCAACTCAGAAAACATGGCATCGACGTGGTCGATTGCTCGTCGGGTGGTCTCGCGTCCCATCAACAAATCGCCACCGGTCCTGGCTATCAGGTGCCATTCGCTCGGCGTATTCGTCACGACGCCGGCGTGGCAACGGCAGCCGTGGGACTGATCACCGAGCCCGAACAAGCCGAGCGCATCGTGCGTGACGGCCACGCCGACATGGTGCTGTTGGCGCGAGAAATACTGCGAAACCCGCGCTGGCCACTGATGGCCGCGCATGCGCTCGGGGTCACCGTGCCGTGGCCCATGCAATACGAGCGGGCGCGACCGCGGTAGGCTTATGTTGTGCGTACCGTTGTGAGGTACGCCGAGTCATCTTCCGGAGTAAGTACTTGAACGTTGTGCTGTTCTTTGCCGGTCTGGCCGCCTTGGTTGCCGGTGCCGATCTGCTGGTACGAGGCGCCTCCAAAATCGCGCTGTCGTTTGGCGTGTCGCCGCTGGTGGTGGGGCTCACGATTGTGGCGTTCGGCACCAGTGCGCCCGAACTCGCCGTGTCGGTCGGCGCCGCACTCGATGGCAAGGCCGATATCGCGGTCGGTAACGTGGTGGGCAGCAACATTTTCAATGTGCTGTTTATTCTTGGCGCCGCGGCCTTGATCACGCCGCTGATCGTCAACGTGCAACTGATCCGGCAGGAAGTGCCGATCATGATTGGTGCGTCCGTCCTGCTTATCGCGATGACGCTGTTCGATGGTGTGCTGTCGCGACTGGATGGTGCCGTGCTGTTCATGCTGCTGATTGTCTACGTGGCGTTTCTGATCGTGCAGTCGCGCCGACAAACGCAGGCAGCGAAGAGTGAATTCGCCGAGGAGATGCCGGCCAACACTCGCTGGGACCGACACTGGTCGGTGCAGATACTGTTGGTGGTGGCGGGACTCGTGCTGCTGGTGCTGGGCTCCCAGTGGCTGATCGATACGGCCATCATTTTCGCCAAGATGCTCGGGGTGAGCGATGTGGTGATCGGACTGACCGTGGTCGCTGCCGGCACGTCTCTCCCCGAAGTGGCAACCTCAATCACCGCGGCCATCAAAGGCGAGCGCGACATCGCAGTGGGCAACGTGGTGGGCAGCAATACGTTCAACATTCTTGGGTGTCTGGGTCTGGCGAGCATCGCGGCGCCTGGAGGAGTACCCGTGGCCGCGTCAATGCTTCACATGGACATGTGGGTGATGCTGGCCGCCGCGGTTGCGTGCCTGCCGGTGTTCATGAGGGCGCGCCAGATTTCGCGCTGGGAGGGCGCGGTGTTCCTGCTGTACTACGTCGCCTACGCCCTGTATCTGATTTTGGTCGCACAACGGCACGCGGCATTGCCGTTGTTCACCCAGGCCATGATCTGGTGCGTGATTCCGCTCACCGTGCTGACGATGTTCCTGATGTTTGTGCGCACGCGACGCCACGTGGTGTCGCCTCGGCCGCGTCCGTCCTGACGGCACTCGCCGTCAGGGAGTGCGCGCGAACAGGTTGTCCAGCCGCCCGGTGAGGACGTCGCCTCGCGAGGTGGTCCGGTCCCAGCACGACGCCAATCCGTGGACGTCGTGGTGGTGGTGCGTTTTCGTGCTGGCGCCCGTGCTGTTCAACGCCATCTGGCTGGCGCCGGAATTTCGGACCGTCGCACCCAGCCCAAATGACAGCGCGTTGCACCTGTTGATGGTGCATGCGGCCAGCGATGCGCTGCGCGCGTCGGATAATGTGCTGGACTTCTGGATTCCACAGTTCGAACTCGGATTTCCGCAGTTCCTGTACTACCAGAATCTTCCGCACCTCGCGGTTGTCGCGGTCCACCGGTTGCTCCTTCAGACCGTCGAATTGGATACCATTTTTCACGTCGCGCAGTATGTGTTGCTGGTGGCGTTTCCGCTCACGGTTGCCTGGTCAATGCGACGCATGAAGTTTTCGGCGGTGGCCACCGCCGTGGGAGCGGCGTCCTCCTCACTGCTGTCGGCCAACTTGCTGTTTGGTTTCGAGTATAACAGTTACATCTGGCGTGGTTTGGGACTGTACACGCAGCTCTGGGGCATGCACCTCTCGTTTGTGGCGCTCGCGTCGTTGACGGCCACCCTCAAAGACGGGCGCGGTTACGTGCGCACGGCACTCACG
>JANMRE010000065.1:0-11465 GCA_031370885.1 Gemmatimonadaceae bacterium | reverse complement strand
GCTGCCCACGTGGCGCGACTTCGCTGAACATCCCAACTATGATGCGTTCTGGCAGCGACAGGCCATGAAGCCATACCTCACGCGCGTCACGATGCCGACCTTGAGTGTGGGCGGCTGGTGGGACCAGGAGGACTTCTACGGCCCGGTCACGATTTATCGCGCACTCGAATCGCACGACACCGGCAACCAGAATGTTCTGGTGATGGGTCCATGGTGGCACGGCGGCTGGAGCAACGGACCGGGACAGAAGATCGGTCCGATCGACTTCGGATCACCCACCGGTGAGTACTATCGCACGATGGTGCAGGCACCGTTTTTTGCCAAACACCTGAAGGATCGGGGAACCTTCGCCTCAGCCGAAGCCACGGTGTTCGAATCGGGAAGCAACACCTGGCGTACGTTCACGTCGTGGCCACCCAAAGAGGCCGTCACGAAGTCGCTCTTTTTTCGCGAGAACGGCGTGCTGTCATTCGACGCACCCGCGAGGACCGACAGCACCGGTGTCGATCGGTTTGTGAGCGATCCGGCCAAGCCGGTGCCGTATCGGAAGCGCCCTATCGAGCCCACGTATTTTCCCAGGGGATCCGGCTGGCGAACCTGGCTCATCGAAGATCAACGCTTTGTGCACAATCGCCCCGATGTGTTGAGCTGGCAAACGTCCGTGTTGACGGAGGACGTGGTGATTGCCGGGGAGATCACGGCACGCCTGTTCGCCAGCATCACGGGTCAGGACGCGGACTGGATCGTCAAGTTGATTGACGTGTATCCCGAGGAGAACGCGCCGGACCATACGCTGAGTGGCTATCAGTTAATGGTGGCGAACGACGTGTTTCGCGGGCGGTTTCGCAATTCCTTCGAGAAACCGGAGCCCATTGCGCCGAACACCCTGACACCCTTCACGATCGATCTGCATACGCAGAGCTATCGGTTCAAACGCGGACATCGCATCATGGTGCAGGTGCAAAGCAGCTGGTTCCCGATCATCGATCGCAATCCACAAACGTGGGTGCCGAATATCTTCACCGCCAAGGCCGCCGACTATCGCGCGCAGACGCACAGTATCTGGCGAACGTCGCGGGCTCCGTCCCGCGTCGATATTCAGACGGTGACCCCGTAATCGCATGCTCTCCCGTCGTCGCTTTCTGGTCACGTCCGCCGGCCTGGTGACCGGCGCGGTTGGTGTTGGTGTCTACACGCGATATGTCGAACCGCAGTGGTTGGAGATCACGCATCACGCCATGCGTATTCGCGATCTGCCGGGCGCGCTCGTCGGGAAAACGCTCGTCCAGCTGTCAGACATACACGTTGGACCAAACGTTCCCGATGACTACGTGCTCGAAACGTTCCATCAGGTGCGCGCACTCGAACCCGATATTGTGGTGTACACGGGCGATTTCACGAGTCGGCATGAGGGACTGTACGGGCACGCGGAGCGGATCTACAGTCACATGGCGTTCGGAGCACTGGGCACATTCGCCTCGCTCGGCAATCACGACTACGGTGTGGACTGGTCGCATCCGGAAGACGCTGCGCGCATCACCGGGATCCTGCGCAACCTTGGCGTGACCGTGCTCGTCAACCAGATGGCCCACGTGGCAGGGCTGCAGATCGTGGGACTCGGCGACCTGTGGAGTCGACAGTTTGCTCCACGCCAGGCGTTCGCGGATGTGGCGCCGAACGCGCCCACCATCGCCTTGAGTCACAATCCGGATACGGCAGACCTGACAGGCTGGCAGCCGTTTTCCGGCTGGATCCTCGCCGGACACACGCACGGTGGCCAATGCAAACCGCCGTTTCTGCCGCCACCCGTGTTGCCGGTGAAGAACAAGCGCTACACCAGTGGTGCGTTCGTGTTGTCTCACGGCCGACAGATGTACATCAGTCGCGGCGTGGGGACGGTGTTGCCCGTCCGATTCGCTGTTCGGCCAGAGGTGACGGTGTTTACGTTGGACGCGGCCTGACAACGGCCTTCAGCCGAGGGGTTTCAGCACCGCGCCCACGTTTCCGCTTCGGGATAGCTCGCGTACACGCGCTTCCACCGTTGGAAAAATCGTTGTCGCGTCGGACTGCAGGCGCGCGAACAGCGCCTTCATGTCGGTCGTCGACAGTGACCGGCTTTGGGCGTAGTACTGCTCGGCGGCATGCCCCAGCGCGTAGGTGGTGGCGAACGTCACTGATGCGCCAGCAGCAAATCCTGCCGCGTTGCCCGCCAGTCCGCCAAGGAGGCTGCCCAGTGCGCCGCGGCCGAGCATTCCGGCAAGTCCGCCCAAGGTATTGCGGACCACCTTCTCCATGATCTGGGCTGCGGCACCAATACCGAATGCGGCCGCGAGATCCTTCACCTGACTCGCATTCATCGTCTGTCCGTGACGCGCGCCGATCTGATGCACAAGTCTCAGTTGCAGCGGCAGGATCCCGAGATTCGCCAGACGATCGGGCAGTAGTTCGAGAGCGGCCGACAAGATCGCCTGATCAAGGATGTGCGTGTTCAGATCACTCGATGTCGGAGTGCTCGCCACCGCACTGGTGTGTGCCACGGAAGCAGATTCCTGCACCGCGGCGGCGGCGCGATCGGTGCGGGAGGGATCGATCTCCAGCGCCGCCGCCAGCGTGCGCAAGAACGCCGTTTCGTTGGGATTGATCGATCCGTCGGCGTAGCAGACCGACACCGCCGTATCATAGGCAGTCTGGCGCGCCGTCGCGTCGGAGAGTGATTCGGTGAGTCTGGCCAGTGCGGCGTGATCGCCAACGTGGGCCGCCATCGCGGACGCTTGCTCAACCGAGGGATCTGCCAGGCTGAGTCCGGCGGCCATCTCTCGAATACGCGTGCGTTCGGCGTCGTCCTGTTGTCCGTCGGCCTGCGCGGCGAGGGCGGCGATGGCAACAATGGTTTCAGCGTCCTGCGGTGTCATACTCGCTCCAGGTGATGAGACTCGTGGGAGAAATTAGTGGTTCTTCGTTCGATCGTGATGGTTCGAAGTCCACGGTGGCGTTACTTTCCTGCCACGGAAACAAAAGGGCGACACATGATTCACTGACCAGGAGATCACGATGGGTTTGTTCGACGTAGCGTTGGGCGATGCGGTGGGCGGCTTGATGGGCGGTGCCGGCGGCGCGAATGCGCAGAGCATGCTGGGCGGACTGCTTGGAAAGCTGGGGGGCAGTAAAGGTGCGAGCAACAGCGCGATGCTCGCCACCGTGATGGCGCTGGTGCAGCAACAGGGTGGCGTGTCTGGTCTGGTCGCGAAGTTTCAGTCCGGCGGTCTCTCCGACGTGGTGGCGTCGTGGGTTGGCATCGGCGCCAATGCGCCCATTTCTGCCACCCAGGTACAGGACGTGCTCGGCCATGCGGCGGTGACCGACGTGGCGTCGACGCTGGGTGTGGATGCATCGCAGGCCAGTGCGTCGATCGCGTCGGTGTTGCCTGAGTTGATCAATCAGCTCACGCCGAATGGCAAGGTCGAAGCGGCCAGCAGTGATCTGTTGACGAAGGGGTTGTCGATGCTGAAAGCGCAGCTGGGGAAATAGGCCGACGCCTCACCCCTTCGCGCCTCACTATCTCGGCCAGAGCCAGCCAAACGCACCCGCCATCAGGCAGGCGTAGAGCAGTCCATCCACGGTGGCCTTGATGGTGAGGCTCCAGGCGCGACGATACCAGATGGACACGTGCCAGAGGGCCGCTGCGTAGCTGAGAAACACGGTGACGCCCACAAAACGAAATACCTGCAGATAAGTGGCACTGGTCCCCAGGGCCCGGCTGGCGACGTAGGCCGCGAAGAATGCGATGACCAGCGAATAGACAAACCACAGCGACAGGCTGCGCGTCATGCTCATGGGGCCATTCGGCATGACCGTCATCAGTACCACCGGTCCCTTGTTCATTTTTGCGATGAACTCGGGTGAACCCATGTCCTTCGTGCTTGTCGCGCGCGGCATGAAGTAGTCGCCGGGCGGAATGGACAGCGGTCGCAGCGCGTCAAGCACCTTGTCCTCATTGGGAAACCGCGGGTAATCCGACTTATGCCACGGTGATGCCATGTGAATGACGGAGCTCGCCAGGAACACCAAAACGGCCGACAACGCAATCGGCATCCACAACGCGGACAGTTCGGTCATGACGCGCTCCTTCGGTGGGGGGGAATAGTCAGTCAGGAGGCAAGTATGCGCCCGCGCTGCTCCAGGCGCGAGATGGCGTGGGGTTAATGGGCATGCGTCAGTGGTAGTCCCGCCCCTTGGCATGCTGCTCCCCACCGCCCAACTGCAACGCCTTGAACTGCCTGGCCCGCACATTCACCACCTGCTGCTCCACCTGGAGCACGCCGCGAATCAGCAGCAACGGGGAGGTGGAGATGAGCACGGCATGTCGCTCGAACCGATCGGGCGTGACAACGACATTGATCATGCCGGTCTCGTCTTCGAGTGTGAGAAACGCAAACCCCTTGGCGGTGCCAGGACGCTGACGGCAGATGACGAGCCCCGCCACCGCCACCGCCTGGCCATCGCGCCCGTCCTGCTGCGCCTGACGCGACGACAGCACGCCGTTGGGTGCGAGAATTGCGCGCAGATGCGACATGGGATGTCCCGCCAGCGACAGTCCGGTCATGCGATAGTCGGCTTCGGTGAGTTCGATGGGTTGAAGCGCGGGCAGTTGCACTGGTGGCTCTGATGTGGGCATGGGCGCGAGTGGCAACTGTGGTCCGCGCGTGGCGGCCATCACATCCCACAACGCCACGCGTCGCCGACGTTCCGGCACTTCGTGCGGGAACATGCTGTCGAACGCCCCGGCTTCGGCGAGACGACGCCACGACGTTTTGTCGAGTGTGACGCGACGCACGGCGTCTTCAACGCTCACGAATGGTCCGTCATGCAGCGCGGCTTCGAGTGCACGACGCGCCTTCGCGCCCAATCCGCGCACGAGGCGTACGCCGAGTCGCACCGTGACGGTACGGTTCTCTGAGGCACTCGGCGCATGCGGTCCCCACGCCACTCGCCCGTCGTTGGGCACCAGCACTCTCCCGTCTCCCAACTCCAACGTGTGATCCCACGACGATCGTGTGAGATCGATGGGACGCACCTCCACGCCGTGTCGTTTGGCGTCTTCCACCAGTGTGCCCGGTGAATAAAACCCCATGGGCTGCGCGTTGAGAATCGCCGCGCAATACTCGGGTGCGTAGTAGTGCCGCAGATACGCCGTGGCGTACACGATCAATGCGAAGCTCGCCGCATGACTCTCCGGAAAACCGTAATCGGCAAAGGCGTTGATCTGGTTGTAAATGCGACGGCCCACGTCTTCCGGAATCCCATTGCGTGCCATCCCGGCGATGAGATCTTCGCAGATGGCGGCCATGCGTTCGTACGAACGCTTGTGCCCCATGGCGCGTCGCAGTTGGTCGGCCTGACTGGGGGTGAACCCGGCCGCCACGATGGCCACCTGCATGCCCTGCTCCTGAAACAGCGGGACTCCCATCGTGCGCTTGAGCACGGGCTCAAGCGACGGATGCGGATACGTAACGGGCTCGGTGCCGGCACGACGGCGCAGATACGGATGCACCATCTCACCTTGAATGGGCCCGGGGCGAATGAGCGCGACTTCCACCACGAGATCGTAAAAACAGCGCGGCCGAAGACGCGGCAGCGTATTCATCTGCGCGCGACTCTCGATCTGAAACACGCCCACGGTGTCCGCCGCGCACATCACGTCGTATACCGCCTGATCGGTCATGTCGAGTTGACCCAGGTCGATCGTCACCCCACGCGTATGCCGGATGTACAGGAGACAATCCTGCACGACGGTCAGCATGCCCAGTCCCAGCAGGTCGATCTTCACGAGTCCTGTGGGATCGAGATCGTCTTTCTCCCACTGAATGACGGTGCGACCGGGCATGGACGCGGGTTCGATGGGCACGATGGAACCCAGTGGCTCTGCCGTCAGGATCATGCCGCCCACATGGATGGAACGATGTCGTGGCAACTGATGCAGCCCTTCGACGACATCAGCGAGCACACGCACGCGTGCATCGTCAGGATCGAGACCGGCGCGTGTGAGCAGTTCGCGACCGCTGACGCCATCGCGGCTGGCGGTGGTGCGGTTGCGGTGTGCTTCGTGCACAGGCGTTGGACTCGCCGCGCGATCACTGGACTTGGCCAACGGGCCCAGATTCTCGGCGGCGTCCATGGCGATCTTGCGTTCGGCGTGCGTGTCGGTGCGCTGCTGCCACGTGGCATCGCGGTCGCTGATGTCTTTCGGGCGGACCGCACTTGAAGATTGAACCGCAGGGGACGCAGGGTTCGCAGGGGACTTCCCTGCTCTTAAAGCTTCTGCAGTCGACTTCGCGCTGAACCGATCACTCAGCGTACTCAGCACATCGGCCTGCTCCACCGAGAACCCCAGCACCCGCGCCGCATCGCGCACCGCACTCCGTCCGCGCCAGCTGATCTGTTCGCACACCATCGCCGCGTGTTCGCGTCCGTAGCGCTCGTACACGTACTGCAGCACGCGTTCACGGTCCCGATGCGCGAAGTCGATGTCGATATCGGGCGCTTCCTGTCGTTCTTCGGTGAGGAACCGTTCGAACAGCAGTTGCATGCGAATGGGATCGACCGCGGTGATCCCCAGGCAGAAGCACACGGCGGAGTTGGCCGCCGAGCCGCGTCCCTGACAGAGAATGCCTTCACGACGCGCGAAGCGGACAATGTCCCACACAATGAGAAAGAATCCCGCCATCTTGAGTTTCGCGATCATGCGCAACTCGTGCGACAGTTGCGCACGCTGTTTCGCCTCGTAGCCGCGTCCCCCCCCCCAGCGTTCGTGCGCGCCCTGATCGACCAGCCGTGTGAGATACTCGTCGGCCGAGATGCCGGGCGGCAGCGGAAACGCCGGCATGGACGGCTTGAGTTGCTGCAGACGAAACGCACACCGTTCGGCCACGGCCAGCGTGGCGTGCACGCCGTCTTCAGCGCCCTGCCATCGCCTCATGATCAAGGCGGGTGTCTTGAGCGTCCATTCCGCGTTGGGACGCAGACGCGCCCCCATTTCATCGAGGGTGCGTTCGTGCCGTAACGCGCAGAGCACATCGTGGATGATACGGCCTTCCGCGCGCGCGTAGTGCACGTCGTTGGTGACCACCCACGGGACGCCCAGTCGCGCGGCCAGCGGGCGCAGGCGTCGCACCAGCACGCGTTCTTCAGGGAGACGATGATCCCAGCACTCCACGGCGAGATGTTCGCCAAACACCTCGCGCAGCTGACACGCCGCGTGCCACGCCGCGTCGTCGCGTCCTTCGGCCAGCAGTTGCGGCACCCACCCGCGTGGACAGCCGGTCAGGGCGAACACATCGCGCGCATGCTGCGCCACGAGTTCCCACGGGACATGCGGGGCGCCGCGATCGGTGTGCATGCGCGCGTGCGTGACCAGGGACGCGATGTTGCGATAGCCGTCGCGCGACTCGGCCAGCAGCACCAGGTGCGTGGTGCGCGTGCCGTAGGTTTTGAATTCATCGGGCACACGCACCGTGAGTTCGACCCCCAGAATGCCGCCAATGCCGACCGCGTCGCAGGCCGTACCGAAACGGACGACGCCCCCCATCTCATCGTGGTCGGTGATGGCGAGGGCCGGGTACCCCAGTTCGGCCGCCCGCTCGGCGAGCGCCTCGGGGAGCGACGCGCCATCGAGGAGCGAGAGGGCGGAATGACAGTGCAGTTCCGCGTAAAGCGGGGCAGGGCGGGGCATAGTGCGGGTCGTGAATGAACCCGAAGATATACCGAAGCGATACAAAAACCAACCATGACTGCGTGGGGTAGACGATCGCGTCCAAGCGGTTTGACGAAAGCACACCGTTCACCACGTCGCGCATCATCGGCAACCAAGTCCACAAGCGTCTTCGGATACGTGCTCGGCGTGTCCTTGAGATACCCGCAATTTGTCCGGGGAATTCCGGGAAACGTCGACGTCGAAACCCATGAAGTCCCGCGCGATACCAATGCGCGCGCCAGCGAGCGCGCCGGGCAGCAGGTACTTGGCTAATCGCGTTCCGTATGTCCGTCGCTCTTTCGCCTGGCGCTGTCTCCCGCATCTGCCCCAGCCAGGACGCCAAGCGCGACGGCAATGTCGGTCACACTCCGCGCCATGGGTCCACCCGTATCAAACGTCAGCGCGAGCGGGATGATGCCACTGCGACTCAACAAGCCGTGCGTGGGCGTGAGCGCCACAATCCCGTTGACCGTGGCCGGACCGCGAATGCTGCCGCCGGTGTCCGTGCCGAGTCCAAGCTGAGCAAGGGTCGCCGCGACAAGGAACGCATCGCGCGACGGGATGTAGCCGTCGAGGAACACCGAGCCGCCGGTGGTCGGCATGTCTCGCGTGTTGTAGTTGTCCTTGAGCACGATTGGCACGCCATGCAGCAACGACCGCTTGCCCGTGCGCTTCCGCTCGGCGTCGAGCGCCCGCGCCGTCTCGAGCGCGTGCGGGTTGAGCGCGATCACGGCATGGAGACGCGGACCCGTCGCATCGTATGCGGCGATGCGCGCGAGGTACCGGGTCACCAACTGCTCTGCGGTGAGCGTCCCGGCATCGAAGGCCGCGTTGAGCTCAATGATCGTCGCGGCGTCAAGGTCAATCGTGCGTTGCGCGTGCGCGCGTGTGCTGGATGCCGCCGCCAGCGCGATCACCAGCGAGGCGCGGCACAGCGTACGCGAAGTCCGTCGCGTGTAGCGCTCGCGACAGCGTGTCGATGTTGTCATGGGTCTGTGGTTGGGATGAAAGCGTGCATGGATCACACACCGCGCAACGACAGCTACACTGTCCCGCCAGCGGACCCCAGTGCGTCACCAGCGCCTGATACGCGGGATCGTCGTATCGTGACGGCAGAAACCAGCGCGCATAGTCTGGCAACGATAGGCCCGCAACATGGAGCGACAGCAGCTCGGCGCAGGCATGCGCGGACATCAGCCCCATCCCGGACAGCGCGCCGATCACGTACGCACCGGCGACGGGCAACGGGCCAACCAGCGGACGATTTTCCTGCGTCTTGCAGTAGTAACCGCCGTCGATCACGGCGTGTGACGGCATGCGCGCCGCCAGGCATCATCACGCCGTCCACTTCCACCGCGTCAGTCCAGATCACAAATGGTGTGTCACGGGGCACGGCACCGCTTGAGCAACCAGCTGCCAAGCGCGATGGCGTTGAGCGCCGTCGATGAACGGCATGACATAAAACAGAAATCCGTCGGCGGCACCGCTGTCGAACAGCGGCAGAATGTGCGGATGCTGCAACGCCGCGGTGGTCTCGATTTCCTGCACGAAGCGCTCGGCGCCTAACACCGCCGCGAGTTCGGGCTTGAGCAACTTGAGCGCGAGGTTGCGATCGTGCTTGAAGTCCTCGCACAGATACACGCTCGCCATGCCCCCCTCACCGGGATGGCGCATGATACGATAGCGGCCGGCGAGGGCCGTGTTCAAGCGGTCGGTCAGCGGTTGCGGCCAGCACGCGACGACGACTTTCCCGCTCGTTACCTGATGAACCCGATCCTCGGTCGTGGCGGTTCGCGTCGGGGCGCCGGGTTCATGAGTTCCTTGATGGCGTCGAAGACGACCGCGAACTTGCCATCATACTTCGGCTCCAGCTCCTCGAGTTTCCGAGCGAGATCTCCGTGCGTCGCCAGCAGTTCGCGTACGTGCACGAAGGCCCGCATGATCGCGACGTTGACGTCGATCGCGCGCCGACTGCGGAGCACGCTGGAAAGCATCGCAACGCCCTGTTCCGTAAACACGCGAGGCGTCTTCCGCCGGCCGCCATGCGAACTTGATATCACGGATTGTGATATCAAGTCCGCGGCTTCTTTCGGAGTCAGCTTGACGGCGAAGTCTGCAGGGAAGCGCGATGAGAGAGGCTATCTCTTTGCGGGCGATCCTTGGAGTTCTGCGTACCGTGCTGCCCACTCCGTAAGCACACTCAACCCGGTAATCGGCTGCGTCGGCGCGCCCTGGCGGTAGATGAAGCGACCTTGACGCGATACGACGAGATCTTGGCCCGCAGCGTCTATCGCGCCTGTCGCGCGAAACAGCCGAACCGGGGCGCCAAACTTTGCTGGCGGGCCCGTCGTAACCGGCACGGAGTACACCCAGCGATCGAGGCCATCGAGCCCAAAAATCTCTCGGCCGTCCGACGACCACACGGGGCTGTTAAACGCTCCAACGCGAATCGGTAGCGCGCCGACGCGGTTCTCGGCCACGAACGTACCCGCCTCTTCCGTTCGAAAGCCGGTTGACGCGAACGCCATCCATCGGCCGTCGGGTGAAAATGACTGCTACCAATCATTGCCGCTCAATTCCAACACGGTTCGCGGGGCCTTGTCCGATCCCGGCGTGAAACGCGAGAGCAATCCGTACTTGAACCGATCCGCCGGCAGTTTCTCGAGCGACGTCGCCACCGCCGCCGCCACGTTCGGCGGCACCGACTTCCTGTGCGTCGTCACCAGGTCGGCCGGCTTGGTGATGATCTTCATAATGATCTGCTGCGCCGAGCCACCGAGATGCGGCGGCTGTCCGGTGAGCATTGCCCACCGGCCGCCGCACTCACCGCCAGCGCGATGCCGAAATCAACAACCATCGCGTGCCCGCCGTGCAGCATGATGTCCTCGGGCTTCACATCGCGATGCACGATGCCATGTTCGTGCGCGTAGTGCAGCGCGTCCAGCACTTCGCGCGCGATGCGCACCGCGTCATCAACACCGAGCTGCGTTTCGCGATCGAGCTTGGCGCGCAACGTTTCGCCGTCGATGAACGGCATCACATAAAACAGAAATCCGTCGGCCGCGCCGCTGTCGAACAGCGGCAGAATGTGCGGATGCTGCAGCGCCGCGGTGGTCTTGATTTCCTGCACGAATCGCTCGGCGCCTAACACCGCCGCGAGTTCGGGCTTGAGCAACTTGAGCGCGACGTTGCGATCGTGCTTGATGTCCTCGCACAGATTCACGCTAGCCATGCCGCCTTCACCGAGGTGGCGGAGGATGCGATAGCGGCCGGCGAGGGCGGTGTTGAGGCGGTCAGTCTGCTGGGTCACGCCGGTCGCGGGAACGGGAGAATTCGGGTTGTGGGATCGCCAACAGTACGACCGATTAGCGGTCGCGGCCAGCACGAGATGAGTTCAGCGGCTGATCTGACTGCGGCGTGATTGTCTTCTGTCCGGCCTTGGGAGGGGAGAGTCGAAGCGACTACGAGCGTACCTGGATGCGAGCGAGATGGCGGGTTGCTACGTGGTCCGTTATAATACATCGCGTGATACGCTCCTTCGCCAACACTGTGACCGAGGACCTGTTCAACGGGGTCGATAGCCGACGGGCGCGGCAGGCCTGCCCGTCGACGCTCTGGGCGGTGGTGGCGCGCAAGCTCACCCAACTCAACCGGGTGCGCGACCTCCGCGAATTGGCCGTGCCGCCGGGCAATCGGCTCGAGGCGCTCAAAGGCG
>JANMRE010000062.1:0-19506 GCA_031370885.1 Gemmatimonadaceae bacterium | reverse complement strand
CCCTGGGGCCGCCGGCGGGGGGGGCGAGGCCGGCCAAACCCTCGACTGGTGGGAGCGGCCCGACCGGCCAACCGTCGTCGTGCGTTTGGCGCTCACCCGTATTGTGTGCGGCGGCAGACGCCAACTCGCCTCGGGTCACATGGGAGAGCACGAGGTACAGGGCGAACCAACGGCGCCCGGCGAAGGACGGACTGCCGGCCACGGGCACGAAGTGCTCGTGTTCCTTCAGGCGAAGGGACCAGTCGGGGTGGTCCAGCAGCGCCAGGCACCACAGTTCGCAGCCGGCGAACGCGCCCGACCAGGGAAGGTTGGTGTGGAACTCCTGCCTGGCCCGGATGGCGGTGACCAGCGCACCATCGGGATCGCCACGCTCCGCCTGAAGCGTCGCTGCCCAGATCAGGAAAAGGTTGTTGGAGGGGGCAGCGCCGCTGGTCGCGGCAACGCCCTCATGCATCCGGGCTTCGGATCCAATTAGGTCTCCGGATCGCTGAAGGTACGCGATTTCACGAGCCAGCCGCGACGTGAGGATCGCACCATTATTTCCCACTTCCTCGGCGACGCGCAGGATGTCGCCGACAACCGCGTCCACTTCGGTGAACCGCCCAGCGTGGAAGAGGGCCGCAGCCCGCAAGCCGGCTGCATCACCTCGCGATTGCACCCACGTTGCCGACGTCAGCCGCCGGAGCGCCTCGTCCGCGGTGCCCATGGCGAGCGCGATACGGCCGAAGTTCCACTGTATACCCGCCTCCGCGAAGTACGTAATGCCGACCAGGCTGTCGTCGTTCAGCGCCATCGCCATCGACCGGGCTTCAGTCAATCCCCTCAGCGCGGCTCCGTATGCCGCTTCGTCCAAGTTGGCGACGGCCAGCGCGTCGATCGCCAGCAGGCGGACGCGCTCGGGCGTGGGGCCGTCGGGAAGCTTGGCGAGCGAGTCGACGCACAGTTCGTGGGTTCGCTGATTGTCCGCGCCCCAGACCATGAGCCTGGCGAGGTCGATGGCGACCGCCGCCGTCGACGGATCGCCGGCATCGTACAGCGCCTCGAGAGCCTCGGCCAAGGTCGCCCGTGCCTCCGGCCACCGGCCCAGCCCCTTCAGCGCGCCGCCGCGCACGCGCAGCAGGTGCCCCGGGAGGGCGCGGTCCGTGACCTCCTCGATCGTCGCCGCGCGATCGCAATGCGCGAGCGCTTCGCCGTACGCGGCACTCCCGATCGCCTGCTCGGCGGCCAGGGTCAGCATCTTGACGGTGTGGTCAGGATCGGCGGCGGGGCCCGCCTGATACAAGTGATACGCGAGATCCGACGCGCGCTGTGCGATGCGCTCGCCAAAGGTCGTCTGCATCGCGGCGGCGATTTTCAAGTGACGCCGTTGCCGCCGCGGCATCGACAGCGTGCCGAGCAGCGTCTGGCGAATGAGTTCGTGCGCAAATCCGTACACGACCTCGCGCCCGCGACGGTGTTCGACGACGAGCTGAGCGGCCGTTGCGGCCTCGAGCGCGTCCAGCAATTCGTCCTCGGTCTGCTCGCCGAGGGCGTCGAGCACCGCCAGTTCGAAGCGCGATCCGATCACCGCCGCCGACGTGAGCACCGCGCGACACGCCGGCGTCAGGCGCTCCAGACGACGACCGATCACGAGGCGCACGCCTTCCGGTACGTCGAGTTCATCGACGGTCAGATCGGTCCGCCACGCCCCGTCGGCACGAAACAACCGGCCTTCTTCCTTGAGGTGCTGGAAGACTTCTTCGACAAAGAACGGATTGCCTTCCGTTTCCTTGAAGATGACCTGCACCAGCGGCACAGGTGGCGCGCTGCCACCAAGTGCCGCGAGCAACGCCCCCACCCCCGCCTCGTCGAGCCGGCGCAGTGAGACGCGCGTTGCGAGGCGCTGCCGCGTGAGCGACTCCAGCACGCGCGCGAACGGCCGGTTCACTTCCAGCTCGACGTCACGGTAGGTGCCGAGGATAACCAGCGGGAGGTCTGCCGCATATCCCGCGATGTGCTCCAACAAACTCAGCGTCGCATCATCGGCCCAATGCAGGTCGTCGAGTAACGCAACAACCGGTGCAACTCTGCACGACCGTTCCAAATACTCGCGGTACTTGTTGAACAGGTACCGCCGCTGCTGGTCGGGCGCGAGTTCGAGTGCTGGCGGAATATCCGAAAAGGTCTGCCGAAGCGACGGCTGAATGCGCGCAATTTCCGACGCCGCATCACCGAGCACCTCGCGAAACGTGCGCAGCGGCACGAGTCGCGCCACAGAATCGAGGATCTCGGCGAACGGCGTGAACGGCGGCATGCCTTCCATCTCGTAGCAATGCCCGGTCACGCACAGCGCGCGTTGCCCGCGCGCCTCGTCCATGATTGCGGTGCTCAAGCGCGTCTTGCCGACGCCCGGCTCACCGCCAATCAGGAGCAACCCGCCCTTGCCTTTGTTGAGTCTCGACAAGAACTCCCGGGCCTCGCCGAGTTCTTTCTCGCGCCCGATCAGCGGCGTGCGTGTTGGTGCGCTGATGTCATCAACATGACTGAACGTGGCGGCGGCAGAGGCGCCCGAGATCTCCGCGAGCAGCGCCGCCCCGAACTCACTGACCGTTGCATGGCGCTCGTCTGGATCGCGCGCCAACGCGCGGGCCAGCACCAGCTCCACCATGGGCGGCACTGCCGGGCGCTGCATCGTGATGCGCGGCGCGTCCTCGGTGAACCGCTTCGCCATCAACGCCTGCACATTCGCGCCGCCGAACGGCGGCACGCCGGCCAGCATCTCGTACAGCACGCAGCCTAACGAATAGAGATCGCTCCGTCCGTCCAGCGCCGTGTCGCCCATCATCTGCTCGGGACTCATGTACGCTGGTGTGCCGAGCGCGAGCCCCGTCTGCGTGAGCTTGTGGTCGCTCGGGCCGGCCGCGAGCGCGATACCGAAGTCAGCGACTTTCGCGTAACCACCCGAGAGCAGAATGTTCTCCGGCTTGATGTCGCGGTGCACGACACCTTTTGCGTGCGCGTAGGTGAGCGCATCGGCCACCTGCGCGATCAAGCGCAACGCGTCGCCCACTGGCAGTTGACCTTCGCGCGTCATCCGGTCGCGCAGCGACTCGCCATCGACGAACGGCATGACGTAGTACAGAAAACCGTCCGCATCCCCCGAGTCGTGCAGCGCCAGGATGTGCGGATGGTCGAGCCGCGCAGCGATCTTGATCTCGCGCAGGAATCGCTCCGGCCCCAGGGCCAGCGCCAACTCGGCGCGCAACACTTTGAGCGCGACCTGGCGCTCGTGCTTGAGGTCGGTCGCGAGATACACGGTGGCCATGCCGCCGGCACCGAGTTCGCGCTCAATCGCATACCGACCGGCCAAAGCCGTGTTAAGGCGCTCGGAAGCAGCGGTCACTCGGGCTTCGCCCCCCGCAGTTTCTCCTCGACGTAGCGCGGGAAGTTGGCGATCACGTTGAGATGCGTCGCACGCATCGGCGGCGGCCCCTCCAGTAGCAGGAACCGGCCGTCGGGACCCAGTTCCCAGCTGGAGAAGGCCTGGTTGAACGACCCACGCAGGCGCAGCCGGGGTGGCGCCACCGTGCCCCCGGGGCCGGGCGCCGCCGCCACCACGAACCACCGGTTGGCGTCACGGTAGTAGACCACGCGCCCGTCCGGTGACCAGCGCGGCTCGTCCGCCCCGGCAGGCGCCAGTTTGCGGCGCGCGCGCTGCGCCCCCGCCTCGACCGGCGCGACGAAGAGTCCTTCGGAGGTCACCCACGCGATGTGGTGTCCGTCTGGAGAAAAGCGACACCTGATATCGTTGACGGACGTCGACTGGACATCGAACCGAATCGAGTCGCGGCGGGCGGCCGCTGGCCACATGAGCCCCGCCCAGCAATGCATCCGACCATCGGGCGACGACCCGGACACCTGCGCGTCCGACGTGTCGAGCACCAACGCGGGCCCCGCGATACGCAGCACCGCCCACGACCGCGAACCGTACTTCTGCGGAAGCATCACCGTCAGCGCGGTATCACCGGCGATCCAGTTGTCTACTCGCACTTCCACCGGGAACTGGGTTTCGTCCACGACTCGCCGCGTCAGATCCACCACCCGGACCACACTCCCTCTGCCTGGCAGGCGGACGGAATACGCCAAGCGATGTCCGTCCGGCGACAGCGTGAAGCTGGACACGAACGACGCGGGGATGTAGAGCGTGTCCCGCCCGCCGCCGTCGCCGCCGACCCAGACGAAGCGGGCGACGGACCCATCGGCCCCTGTCGCCCACAGCAGCGTGCCCTCCGAGCTGAGCGCGAGTTGCGCGCCAGTGAACGGTTCGACCTGGATACCAGCGAGAACCGACAGGGGCTCGGACGCCAGTCGCGCACGGGACACGTCGAGCCGGGCCGCGACCAGCGCGCCGTCGCGGAGGAAGAGCAGCAGGCGGTCACCTATGAGGAGAGGCCGTTCGCCCGTGACCACGGTGGTGGCGTCAGTGGTGTCCTTCGCCCCAGCCGTCCGCACGGGCTGCATCCGCCCCGTGGTCGCGTCCTGCAGCGTGATCACGCCATCGATGGAAAGAACCAAGGGGCCCGAGCCCCCTCCAGCGACGGCAAAACCCGCCGAGGGCACGCACGGGGCCTTCGGCGCCAATTGAGTCCAGGCTCCGCCGTTCGGCGATACGACGCGCAAACAATCAAAGAGGTTGTCGCTGACCAACTGTCCGGCCGACGGCCACCACAAGTTCTGGATCCACGGTTGCGTGGAGACCCGCGAGATAGCGCCGTCGGCCAGGGTCAGTCGCCGCACCACGGTGTCGACGACGAACGCGAGCGCGCGGCCGTCGGGCGACAGCGTCGGCAACAACGCGCGGGCAGTGCCGGCAATCGGCGACGCGGTGCCAAAGTCGGTGCGGAGTTGCCACAGCCGCGTCGCACTGCCGTGGGGGCTGGTGTACACCAGCAGCCGCCCGTCCGCGGAGAGGTCGAATGAGCGCAACGTGGCGTCAAACTGATCGCGGCCACTGACGACCGGCGCGCTGTCGGGCAGGGTGATCGAGTAGAACCGCGGCTCGCCGGAGTCTGCGGCTCGTGGCCGCATTTCGCTCCACATCCATCCCGCGAATGCGAGCGCCGCGAGCAGGAAGCCGGCCATCGTCGTCGCTCGCTGTCGGCGGGCGCGTGTCGGCGAGGATACCGCGCCCACCAGCGTCGCATTCGTGTACGCGGGATTCCCCAGCGCCTCGCTGAACGCCTTCGCGCTCTCGAAGCGATCGGCCGGCAGTTTTTCGAGCGACGTCGCCACCGCCGCCGCCACGTGCGGCGGCACCGACTTGCGATGCTTCGTCACCACCTCCGCGGGCTCGGTGATGATCTTCATGATGATCTGCTGCGCCGAGCCGCCGAGATGCGGTGGCTGTCCGGTGAGCATTTCGTACAGCACACTGCCGAGCGAGTACACATCGCTGCGCGCGGAGATGTCTTTCTCGGCGGTGGCCTGCTCGGGGCTCATGTAGTGCTGCGTGCCGAGACTCAAACCCGTTTCCGTCATGCGACCACCGGCGGCCGCCGAAACCGCGAGCGCGATGCCGAAGTCCGCCACCATCGCGTGCCCGCCATGCAACAGGATGTTCTCCGGCTTCACATCGCGGTGCACGATGCCATGTTCGTGCGCGTAGTGCAGCGCGTCCAGCACTTCGCGCGCGATGCGCACCGCGTCATCCACACCAAGCTGCGTTTCGCGATCGAGCTTGGCGCGCAGTGTCTCGCCGTCGATGAACGGCATCACGTAAAACAGAAATCCGTCGGCGGCACCGCTGTCGAACAACGGCAGAATGTGCGGATGCTGCAACGCCGCGGTGGTCTTGATCTCCTGCACAAACCGCTCGGCGCCCAACACCGCGGCGAGTTCCGGCTTCAAGAGCTTGAGCGCGACCTTGCGGTCGTGTTTGAGATCTTCGCACAGGTACACGCTCGCCATGCCGCCTTCGCCGAGATGGCGAAGGATGCGATAGCGGCCGGCGAGGGCTGTGTTGAGGCGGTCGGTCTGCTGGGTCACGCCAGTCGCGGAAACGGGAGGATGCGGGTTGTGGATCGCCAACAGTACGACCGATCAGCGGGTGCGGCCAGCACGCGACGTCTTCAGCGGCTGGTCTGACTGCGGCGCGATTGTCTTCTGCACGGCCGGCCAGAAAGAGGGTTCAATCAGCAAACAGTCTGGCGATGGTTTTCATGGGCAGAAATAGGCGGCGGGGCCGCTCGTGCAATGGCAGAAAACTGAAGTGCCGATAGAAGGCTTCCGCCGCATCGTCCTTGGCATCGACAACGACGGCCATGGCCGCAATGGTGGCGGCGGCTTCCACACTGCGGTGGAGGGCGTCCATCAAGAGAAACTGACCGACGCCCCTGCCTTTCATACTTTGGTCAACGGCCAGCCGCCCGAGCAGCGTAACCGGCAGTTGCGGATAGCGCGGCAGTTTCCTGGCCAAGTTGTCCGGCAGTTCGTTGGCGTCGACGAGCGACGCTGACAGCGTGTAGTAGCCAAGCACCCGTCGGGCGGGCGGTACGGTCAGGACGAAGGGAGCGGCAACGTTCTTCTCCGCATCCTGTCCGGCCTGCTGACGCAGGTAGCGATCCAGCGCCACGCTTCCGCAGTCGAACGTGGTGCGATCGTGGGTTTTGCCGAGTAGCTCAATCCGATACGGCGCGGCTCGCGCGGGCAATCACCGCCCCAGCTGTGCGCGATATGCCGCTGCCGCCTTGCGCAGACGCGCATTGGGCGCCGGCGGATTGACCAAGGCGCGAACGAACGCAATCTGTTCGGTGCGGCTCAGGCGGATGGTCTCGTGTTCCTGGATGACGCGGCTGGCTGCTTCCTGCGCGCTGGCAACCACGAATTCACTCAGCGTGCGCCCCGACAGGGCGGCGGCCTGTTGCAGTACGGTCTTTTGCTCGACCGAGATGCGGGCTTCCAGGCGTGCGCCTCGCGACTTGACGGCGGCTTTCGGCGAGGTGCTGTGCATGGCGTGTCTCCTTTCGTCGTCTCGGCTAATTCCCGGTATGGTTCAATGTACGCCAATTGTACGGACGGCGCTAGACTCACGTCGCCTTACTCGGCGAGGGCCTGGTTCAAGCGGTCGGTCTGCTGGGTCACGCCGGCCTTGGGAGGGGCGAGCCCAGCGAGCGGGCCCGTCACTTCCTGAGCTTTCCCTTGAGCACCTGGAGCCAGTTCTCGATCATCACCAAATCCCCCGTCCCACCCGTGGGCGGAAGCTGGAGCGTCAGGAACCGACGATCGTCGGGAGCCACCGCCCACGAGTGTCCCCATTCGTCGTGAACGAATGCGGCGAAAGAAAAGAGCCGCTGCTGCCGGCCCACCGCGAAGGTCGGTGACGTCGAGATTTCCGCTGCCACGAGCTGGTCGGCACCATCCACAAAAAAGAGCTCGCGCCCGCTGTGCGCCCAGACCGGCTCCGCCCCACCATTCACCGAGGCCCGGTACTTGGCGTCAGCGGTGTTCGGGAAGGGGCGCACGTAGACCTCATTCCGTCCTGTTTCGTTCGATGCGTAGGCCAGCCAGCGGCCATCCGGGGAGACGGCGGGCGTTCCATCGTCGCCGGTAGATACCACCAGCTCACGGAGCGTGGTGTCCCCGCTGGTACGGCGGGCGTAGATGTGACGGCGGGCGACATTGGTCGAGTCGTATGAGCGAAGGAGCAACCAGGTCCGGTCCGGGGAATACGTCGCCTCCACCCACGCGTGCTTCGCGTTCTCCACCAGGATCCGTGCCGCGCCAGTGCCGTCGGCCCGCTTCTCGTAGACCGGCCCCCCCCTCGGTGTCGGGAGATAGAGCAGCGAGCGTCCATCGGGACTCCAGGCCGGGCGGGCATAGCTGCTGTCCACGCCCCCGAAGGTGAGCT
Source organism: Gemmatimonadaceae bacterium (assembly GCA_031370885.1). Lineage (GTDB taxonomy): Bacteria > Gemmatimonadota > Gemmatimonadetes > Gemmatimonadales > Gemmatimonadaceae > Gemmatimonas. The sequence goes on along the minus strand of JANMRE010000062.1, from coordinate 11,621 downwards.
TGTCGAGGGGGCCATGATCCAGCTCCTTGACCCAGATGTTGGACTCACCGCTAGCGGCGGTGATGCTCAGCGCCAGGCGATGGCCGTCGGGGGAGATAGCCAGACTGAAGGCGGCGCCGACCGTCCAGCTGGAGTCCACCGGCGTCGCGTGCCCATTGCGTGTGACCCAGACCGGCGCGAGTCCCCCTGCCGCCACTTTCTCCCCGTACAGCAGGGTACCGTCGCGGGACAGAGCGAACGCTCCGACTCCCTCCAGTACAGGGACGGTCGGCCCCCGGACTGAGAGCGACTTCAGGTCGAAGGGAACCGCGAAGACCGTTCCCTCTTCCGTGCGATACAGGAGGTGGCCCGTGGCGAGGTACAGTGCATCCCGGCCTTCCGCCAACAGTTTCTTGGGCTTGCCGGTCCGCAAGTCGAGTACCCAGACGACGCAGGGGAAACCACGACTGGCGCAGGCGTTGAAAAGCACCCCGCGGGCGCCAGGCAAGTGCGCGACGCCGAACGGCTTCCGGCCGCCCAGGGAATCCAAGGTGAGGAGCGTCTCGGCGGTGCCGCCGCCCTCGGGAATCCTGCGCACACCGACATCCGGAGCGGACAAGACAATCGACCCATCGTCCAGCCAGGTGCCAAAAGCGAAGCCGGTGGCGGCGAGGGTGACCACCCCGCCGCCGCGCACAGGGACCTTCTTGAGCTTGAAGGGCCCTCCTTGAACAAAGAACCCCACCCATTGGCCATCGGGTGAGAAGAACGGCGCAAAAGCGCTGTCCGTACCCTGGAGGGACACCGCGTGCGCCGCGTCGCGGTGCTTGATCCAGAGCCGCCCGTTGCCAGTGCCGCCGGCGTATGCCAGCGCCGAGCCGTCTGGGGCCAGGTCCCAGCCATTGGTCGGCGCATCGGCGGCCGTGAAATTGAGCGAGGTGGCGGTGACCGGAAGCGCCGGCGTGGGCCGGAGCAGCGCCCATCCTGCCACGGCGACCGCCGCGACGGCGAGCGCGGACACGGCGATGAACGGTCTCGTCCATATCCTGGCCTTGCCTCCGGCGCTCCGGGCGGCCGTCGCGCTGAACGCGACATTCGTGTACGCGGGGTTCGCCAGCGCCTCGCTGAACGCCTTCGCGCTCTCGAAGCGGTCGGCGGGCAGTTTTTCGAGCGACGTCGCCACCGCTGCCGCCACGTTCGGCGGCACCGACTTGCGATGCTTCGTCACCACGTCCGCGGGCTCGGTGATGATCTTCATGATGATCTGCTGCGCCGAGCCGCCGAGATGCGGTGGTTGCCCGGTGAGCATTTCGTACAACACGCTGCCCAGCGAATATACGTCACTGCGCGGCGTGATCTCCTTCTCGGCGGTGGCCTGCTCGGGGCTCATGTAGTGCGGCGTGCCGAGGCTCAGGCCAGTCTCCGTCATGCGACCACCGGCCGCCGCACTGACCGCGAGCGCGATGCCGAAATCGACGACCATCGCGTGCCCACCGTGCAGCATGATGTTCTCGGGCTTCACATCGCGATGCACAATGCCGCGCGTATGCGCGTAGTCGAGCGCGTCCAGCACTTCGCGCGCGATGCGCACCGCGTCATCCACGCCGAGTTGCGTTTCGCGATCGAGTTTCGCGCGCAACGTTTCGCCGTCGATGAACGGCATGACATAGAACAAAAACCCGTCGGCCGCGCCGCTGTCGAACAGCGGTAAAATGTGCGGATGCTGCAACGCCGCGGTGGTCTTGATTTCCTGCACGAATCGCTCGGCGCCGAGCACCGCCGCGAGTTCGGGCTTGAGCAACTTGAGCGCGACTTTGCGATCGTGCTTGACGTCCTCGCACAGGTACACGCTCGCCATGCCGCCTTCGCCTAGATGGCGAAGGATGCGGTAGCGGCCGTCGAGGGCGGCGTTGAGGCGCTCGGTCTGGTTGCTCACGCGTCGTTTACTTCGCCTCCGCGCGGCCGGGGAGGCCGACCCGCTTCATGATCGCTTGATAGTGTGGCTCTCCACGGTGCGACCCCAACTCCTTTCCCCACAGCCCCAGGAACATCGAGAACCCCGAGTGCGCCTTCACGCCACGCTCGAGCCATTTGTACATGGTGACCGTGTCGCCGAGCGCGGCCGGGATCTCGGCCACCAGCTCGGGCGGGACGTATACCTTGGGCCACGCGGCCTCGATCTGCGCCAGCTGCCGGAGCGCCTCCGCACGCCGGCCGGTCCTGGCGTAGAGCAACCCAAGCCCCGGTGAGCGGTGGCCGAGTCCCGGCTCCGCCCGCACGAACAGCGACTCCGCCTCGGCCGTTCGCCCGAGGTCCGCCACAATGCGGCCATGAAACGAGTCGGTGTAGTCGAGCGCCTGTATCCACGACGGCGAGCGCTGGAAAATGGCCCAGGCGGAATCAGTCTGCCCAGCCAACTGCGGAACGAATTGACGCTGCGCGAGAAGCAATGTCGAGAGCGGGTCGGTGAGCAGCCCCTCCTCGAGGACCGCCTGCGCCGCATTCAGCTGGTTCCCGTGCAACCGGTACACGTACTCGGCCCACCGCCACAGGTCGCCCGGGAGGCCCAGCTGCCTCGACCGGTCCAATGCTCGGCGTGCCGCCGGCCAGTCGTACTGGTATTCCGCGACCGCCGCGAACGCGCTCCACGCCATGGACAGCGTGCTGTCGGCCGCCAGCGCGAGCCGCGCTTCCTTCACGGCCTGTTCCAGGATATCGCTGGGCGGCGCGAAGCCGTCGGCCACGCTGATGAACGCCAGCACCTTCCCCACGTGCGGCTGCGCGTACGCAGGGTCGAGCCCGATGGCCCGGTCGAACTGCGCGAGTGCGCTATAAATGGCGGCGCTGGCGTTGCTAGAAGGGTGGTTGAAGAGAAACGTCCCGCGGAGGTACGCATCGTGCGCCTCCAGGCTCGAGGTGCCCTCGAAGCGTCCCGGCCGCGCGGCGCTCGGCGCGACGCCGAAATGCGCCTCGACCGAGTCCACGAGCTCCCGCTGCAGCGCGAAGAGCTGGCTCGCCGCACCGTCCACTTTGAAAACCCGGAGCACAGCGTCGTTGATGGTGCTCGCGAGCTCAGCGTTCACATGCAGCTGGTCGCCGCGACGGCGCACGCTCCCGGTGAGCACGCTCCCCACATGCAGCGCTTCGCCCACCTGCCTCGGCGCGGGATGCTGCCCCTTGAACGTGAACACGGAGTTGCGTCCCGTCACGCGGAGCCCGCGGGCCGCGAGGCGGCCGATCAGTTCTTCCGTGAGCCCGTCAGCGAAGTACTCCTGCGTGGAGTCGCCGCCGGCGTTCTCGAAGGGGAGCACGGCCACGGACCGGTCCATCGCGGCGTCGCCGACGGAAGGGCCGCGCTTGAGCAGGACGCTGCCCGCAATGAGCGCTACCGTCACGACGAGAGTGATGAGCGCGCCACGCTGCCGCTTGCTCATCGGCGCGGCGGCCGCCGGCAGCGCACTCGGCGTGTTGACGGCGTCGAGCACGCCAAGCAGTTCACGCGCCGAGGCGGGTCGCGCAGCCGGGTCCTTGGCCAGGCACCGCATGACCAGCGCCGCGACCGAGGCCGGAATGATTGTGCCGCCTCGAGACGCGATCGGCGTGGGCTGCTGGGTGAGGTGCGCGGCGACGAGCGCCTGCGGCGTGGTGTGCATTGCGAACGGGTGCGCCTCGGCCAGCAGTTCGTAGGCCATCACGCCCCACGCGTAGAGGTCGGCCCGTTTGTCCACGTTGGCATCGCCCACGCCCTGCTCGGGTGCCATGTACGCCGGCTTGCCGATGGAAGTCCCGACCGCGGTAAGCGTCGCGCCCGCGCCGTGGGTGCTCGATGCCGACACCGCCTTGGCGATGCCGAAGTCGGCCACGACCGCCGTTCCGCTCGAGAGCAGCACGTTATCCGGCTTGATGTCGCGGTGAACGACGCCGTGCTCGTGGGCATAGACGAGCGCCTGCGCCACGTTCCGGAGGATCCCCAGCGCCTCGTTCACGGGGAGCGGTCCGCGCGCGAGCTGCGTACGCAACGTTTCGCCGTCGATGAACGGCATGACGTAAAACAGAAATCCGTCGGCGGCACCGCTGTCGAACAGCGGCAAAATGTGCGGATGCTGCAACGCCGCGGTGGTCTTGATTTCCTGCACGAAGCGCTCGGCGCCTAACACTGCGGCGAGTTCGGGCTTGAGCAACTTGAGCGCGACTTTGCGATCGTGCTTGAGGTCCTCGCACAGGTACACGCTCGCCATGCCGCCTTCGCCGAGATGGCGAATGATGCGGTAGCGGCCGTCGAGGGCCGTGTTGAGGCGGTCGGTCTGCGCGGTCATCGCGAGAAAGGTGCGTCGCGACCAGCGCGATGGCGAGCGCGCTTAGACAACCAGTCCCGCCACCTTCGCCAACCCTACCACCCGGACGTCGAGCCCGCCGATTCGCCGCCGACTCGCGCGCTTGACGTCAGCAGCGACCAGCACGTTTTCCCCGTGCGGATAGCTCCGCCGAAAGGCCAGCATCCCGGCCGGATCGAACGCATCCTGCGACCATTTGCATTCAATGGCCATCCGTGCCGCACGACGCGGGGCGATCACGAAATCCACTTCGTGGCCTGTTTTGGTGGGCCAGTACTGCACGTCGCGTTGCTGGCGCGCGGCGTGCAACTCGTTCAACACGAGATGCTCCCACAGCGGGCCATAATCATCGCGCCGTAACGGTGACCAGCCGCGATGATACGCCACGAACCCCGTGTCGAATCCGTACACGCGCGGCGCCGCGACGATTTCTGCCGACGGGTTCGACGCGAACGAACGCACCACGTGCATGACGAACGTGGCCTCAAGCACCTCGAGATAGTTCATCACGGTTTGCCGACTGATCTCGCAGGCGCGGGCGAATCGCGTGGCTTCGAAGATGCCACCGCTATCGACGAGCAGGAGTTCGAACAGTCGCGCAAACGGACCGCGCTTCTCGAGCCGAAACAGCTCCTGCACATCCTTGGCCCAGTACGCGTCCAGCCACTCCTGAAAGTCACGTTCCGGCGAGGCCTTGGCGAGGAAGAACGGCGGCAGTCCACCACGCGCCATCCGGTGCGCGAGACTCGGCTGCCCGAACGCCACCGTGTCGGCGTGCGTCATGGGAGTGAGCCACACTTCGTGCTTTCGCCCCGCCAAGGTGTCGCGAAACTTGGCCCGCGCGCCCAGACTCGATGAGCCTGTGGCGAGCACCCGGATGCCGGGATAGTGGTCGGCAGCGATCTTGAGCAGTTCGGAGGGATCGTCGAGCCGATGAATTTCGTCGAGCACGATGCGGCGTCCGGCATGCGCGTCGAGAAACGCCTCCGGGTCACGCAAGTCGCGTCGGACGCTCGGCAATCGCGCCGATTGATTAGCGTTTAGTAATACCAAACGCAATCACATTGACCGCTGTCGTAGCCGCAACAGACAGCAGCCACGCGCGCCGCTCATTTCCTGACCCCGTTCAACTGCGCCCGCACTTCATCGATCCAGTTGAGCACCACATCGATCACCACGCGATCGCCACCGCGCGATTTCAGCAACACAAAGCGTCCGTCCGGCGCGACGTCATAGCCCTGATCACCGTTGGGATCGTACCGGAATGTGCCGGTAAACACGACACGAGGCGCCGAGGCGGCAATGGTTCCCGCGGACTCGGTGAGCGTCACGGCCATCATGCTCCCGCCTCGACGATAGAAGAGTGTGCGCCCATCGGCCGACCATGAGGGCTCCTCGCCGCCGTCCGTCGCGACCACATAGCGCGAGGTGAGTTTGGGCCAGTCGCGAAGGTGAATCTCGCTGCTCCCGCCGTCTTGCGATTGGTACGCGATCCACGTTCCGGTGGGCGAGAACCGCGCCCCGCGCTGCCAGCCGGGCAGCGACAGTCGTTGGGACGTGCGGGTCTTGAGGTCCATGAAGAACAGATCGCCGGGGTCGGGCGAGGCTCCGCTGGCGGCCGCGCTGTCCTTCGTGCCGTAGTACGCGAGCCATGCCCCATCACGGCTCACCGACGTCGGCCAAGCATCCCCGTTCACAACGGTGAGCAGTGTGTCGGCCGGGCGGCTTCCGTCGGCCACCGCTATGAGCAGGCCTCCCCGCGGGCGCTCTCCCATTGACGATATGACACGATCGCCGTTCGGTGTCCATACCGGCTCACCGCCTCCGCCGATCGCCCAGCTCAGGCCGCGTTCAAGGTCCACGACTCGCAGACCTGTCCGGGTTCCAATGGCGAGCCGCCGCCCGTTTGGTGAGAGCCGAGGCCAGCCGTAAGAGCCGGTCGCTTCGAGTGGAAGCGGCGTTTGGGTGCCATTGGACGCCAAGTACACGGGCTGGATCGTGAGCGTGGAGGTATCTGAAGACGCAATCGACCGCCCAAGCCTCGCGCGCACGCCGACGACGTTGACGGCCTCACCGGTGATCTTGAGGGATCGGGGATCGATGGGCGCTGCGCGCAGCACGCCTTCGCGGTAGTAGAACACGATGTCGTCGATGATTCGCGCGCCTTCTGCCCCCGCCAGGACGTCCGAGGGAGCGGTACCATCGGCATGACGCACCTCCACGTGCGGGCGCCCATTCGACACGCGCGACAGCAGCAGCCGCCCATCGCGCAGGACCTGGACGCTGCCGACACGCGACTGTCGCCCCGAATCGTTCGCCACGAGCAGGCGAGGCGCACCGCCCGCGGCGGGCACCTCCCAGAGTCCTCGCGATCCGGCCAAGAGAATCCGTCCGTCCGGATGCCAGCCGGCCGATGAGATGTCCACTCGCGCCTCCGGCAGTCTCGACACACGTGACGGCTTCAGGTCGGCGACTGGCGTCGACCACAACTCGCTGCCCATGAAGAATCCGATCTTCGATCCATCGGGTGAGAAGAACCCGCCGTCGGCGCCACTGTCGACCACAGTCCGGAATTCAGGGCGGTCGAGCGCACGGAGCGTGAGGTTGGTCCCCTTCGATGTCGTGCTGCTGAAGAGGAGATACTTGCCGTCCGCTGACACCACGGGCGCCACAAACCCCGATGTCCCCGTCATGGCGACGAAACTCGTGTCCTTCGGACCGACCACGGAGAGACGCACCGTGCCCATGCGCGCCGATGCGGCCGTGCCGGTTCCACGCAGGCCGGCCAGCGCGGTCAGCGCAGCGATCACCACCAACGCGCCGATCGTGCGTGGCTCGCGAAGCCACGCACGCCAGCCTGCCGCGCCCGTTGTGCTCGCAGTGATTCCCATCGACGCCACCGTAAAGCGCGCGTCCTGCAGCGCGTCGGCAAACGCCTTGGCGGTCTCAAACCGATCCGCCGGTAGTTTTTCCAGCGACCTGGCCACCGCGGCCGCAACATTCGTCGGCACCGACTTGCGATACTTGGTCACCACCTCGGCGGGCTCAGTGATGATCTTCATGATGATCTGCTGCGCATTCGCGCCGGTAAACGGCGCGTTGCCCGTCAGCATTTCGTACAGCACGCTCCCCAGCGAATACACGTCACTGCGCGGCGTGATCTCCTTCTCGGCGGTCGCCTGCTCGGGGCTCATATAGTGCGGCGTGCCGAGACTCAGGCCCGTCTCGGTCATGCGGCCACCCGCGGCGGCGCTCACCGCGAGCGCAATGCCGAAGTCCGCCACCATCGCGTGTCCGCCGTGCAGCAGGATGTTCTCCGGCTTCACGTCGCGGTGCACGATGCCGTGGTCGTGCGCGTAGTGCAGCGCATCCAGCACTTCGCGCGCAACGCGCACCGCCTCGTCGATGCCGAGCTGCGTTTCGCGATCGAGCTTGGCGCGCAGCGTTTCGCCGTCGATGAACGGCATGACGTAGAACAGGAATCCGTCCGCCGCGCCGCTGTCGAACAGCGGCAGGATGTGCGGATGCTGCATCGCCGCGGTGGTCTTGATTTCCTGCACGAACCGCTCGGCGCCCAACACGGCCGCGAGCTCGGGCTTGAGCAGCTTGAGCGCGACCTTGCGATCGTGCTTGAGGTCCTCGCACAGGTACACGCTCGCCATGCCGCCTTCACCGAGATGGCGCTCGATGCGGTAGCGACCGGCGAGGGCGGTGTTGAGGCGGTCGGTCTGCTGAGTCATGTCGCTGGTTGGGCGTGAGAACCGGCGGCGGCCGAGTGACCGCGTGCACGACGTCCGAGACGCGGGGATGGCGAGCACGCACCCGCGCGGCGGGGGTACGTGGTCGCGCTCCCTCGCACCCGCGCGCTCAATCGCGCACCCTCGTCAACTCCCGGTAGGCGGGGTAGTTCAGCGGAATGTCCAACTCGCGGTGACGAAAGTGGGAATCATGCGCGGATAGGTTCCCAGCGTCATACGCTTCGCGAAGGAGGTCCATCGCGGTCGCCGTATCGCCCAAGGCCACGTAGATGTTCACGCGGTTGTAAGCGCTCTGGCCCGGCGGACCCTGCGACATCGCCAGTTCTTTCACGGCAGCAAGCGCACGGTCGCGATGATCCAGATGCGCTTCCGCCAACCCAACCCAAGACAAGGCATTCTGGTAGGCGCCACCCTTGCCGTCGCGGGCAAGCGTGAGCAGACGTTGCGCCACGACGAGCACGTCGTGCCAGCGTCCAGTATTGCGGAGCACGTCCCCGTAGCCTTCCAGCAACGTGATGTCATCGGGTCGCGCGGCCAGCTGTCGCTCGAACCATCGGGCGCCGCGCTCGGAGACCGCGCGCGCCGCCGCCGCGAAACCATGGGCGGTGAGTTCCAGCCCCGCCACGGCCGCGCGCGAGATCGAGAAATTGCGAGGATTCGCCGAATCGGGACGCAGGCCCTCGGCCTCGATGACGAGCCGCTCCACCTCCGCGATCTGTCCCAGCGCGGCGCGGGCCTGGATCTCCATGGTGATACCACCTAAGGCGTCCGCCGGGTATTCGCGCCGGTGCGCGAGCGCCAGTTCAAGTTCCTCCTGGTGTCGTCCCAAGCCGTGCAAGGCCGAGGAGACGGTGAACTCAGCTTGGGCGATCTCGTTCTGAGCCTGCTCCGTCCAGAAGCTCCGCAGATGGCGTCGGGCGCCCAACCGCAGCACCTCGTGGAGCCGGCCGGTATAAAGCGCAGGGGGCACGCCAATCACACACCACGTCACCGAATCCGCGCGGAGTCGTGCGGCCACGGCCTGATACCACCCTTCCAGATCCGAGCTGTGGAGCGCTGCGGACATCTTCGCCAGATCGCGGTCCCCCGGTAGAAACGACGGACCCTGTCGCTCAAGGACCGCCGAGAGCGAATCGCCCCCTACCTTGAACGCGGCCCACGGCCACGTCGGATCCAGGACGAGCGCCTGCCGGAACGAGGCGGTCGCCCTGTCCTGCGACGTCGCAGTCCACCCAGCCACCCACGACCGGTAGGCGGCGAGTGTCCTCGCGAGCCGATGGTCGCGCCCCCACCCGAAGTCGTCGCCCCAGTCGTGATTCGCCGTGACGGCCACGGCCAGCCGCTCACCCAAGGAGTCCGCCGCCGCGGCGGCCGTCACACCCGCCACCGGCTCCACCACCGACACCTGACGCCCCGCCGGCATGCGCAGCAGCTCGATGCGCACCTCGAGCGCGGCCGCGGTCCCGGTGAAGGTGCCACTCACCAGCAGACCGGCGCCGGCGGCGCGCGCGATCTGCTTCGCGCGCTCCGCGCTCACGTGCCCGCCCGCCCCCGTCAGTTCCCGCACGCGCGCCGCGGCGACGGTCTTGCCCACGCCCGCGCGCGTCAGCGCAATGGTCAGCCGCTCTGCCAAGTCGAGGCCGACACGATCCAGGCTCGGATCGCCCGTCTCGTTCTCGAACGGCGCGATCAGGACGAGCTGCGGGTCGGTCGCCGGCACGCGGACGACGAAATACCACGCCGCAGCGCCGAGCAGCAGGGACCCGGCTGCGGTGAGCACCCATCCGCGGCCACGTCGCGTCGTCACGCCGGCGGGCCCTGTATGGGCCGCGAGCGGCTGCGTGGCGGCGGGCGTCAGGCCGGCACTCGGCGTCGTGATGTCGTCGAGCGCGTGCACCACCTCCGCCGCGCTCTGCGGCCGGTCCGCCGGCCGCTTCTCCAGGCAGCGCATCACCAGCGACGCCAGCGCCGGCGGCAGGCTCGCGCGCCGCTTGCCGATCGCCTCGGGGACCTCCGTCACGTGCGCCGCGAGCAAGTTCATCGGCGTCCGTCCGACGAACGGCGGCTGCCCCGTGAGCAGCTCGTACGCCAGCACACCGAAGGCGCAGATATCCGCCCGATGATCCACGGCCGGATCTGCGCTCGCCTGCTCGGGGGCCATGTAGGCCGGTGTGCCGATGGCCACGCCCAGCGACGTCACGCCGCTGCCATCCGCGGTGCTCGACGCGCTCAGCGCCTTGGCGACGCCGAAGTCCGTGACCATCGCGCTGCCGCCGGAGAGGAGCACGTTGTCGGGCTTGATGTCGCGATGCACGATGCCGTGGTCGTGCGCATACGCCAACGCACTGGCGATCTCGCGCAGGAGGCGGATCGCGTCGCTCACCGGCAGTTCGCCATGGCGCGCGAGCCGGACGCGCAACGACTCGCCTTCCACGAACGGCATCGTGAAGTACGGCAGGCCGTTCGACTCGCCGGACGAATGCAACGGCACGATGTGCGGATGCTGCAGCCGCGCGGCGAGCGTGATCTCGCGCTTGAACCGTTCCAGCGACACCTGCGCCGCCGTCTCCGGCGGGAGTACCTTGATCACGACCTTTCGGCCCAGCGCGGTCTCTTCGGCGACGAACACGCGCGCCATGCCGCCACCGCCGAGTTCGCGCTCGATTGTGTAGCTGCCGCTCAGGGTCGCTTGGAGCTGGTCGCGCAGGTCGGACGGTGGCAGTGCGGCTCCTGGGGGTGACAGCCTATGGTAGCCGTTGTTTGCGGGGACGGCTATAGCCCTGAGCGCGTCTGGCGCTGGACATCTCGTCCTTCCGGAAAGTTGGTCATCAAACGATTCCCGACGGTGTGCACTCCGCCGCGTCAGCGCCTCTCGGTGTCGCGCAATCGAGTGAGACGTCTCTGCACATCGGCCACTTTCGGCTGGAGCTCGGGATCGGCGTCCTTCCAGAGTGCCACGAACTTCGCGTAGTTTGCCGCAGCGTTCGCGCGATCGCCTTTCGCCTCGTACAACTCGCCCAGCCGCTTGTACGCGCCGGCAAGATAGTCGGCGTCGGTTCCAAATCGGTCCCACTGCGGCGTGTTGAGCAAGCGATTGAACGCCGCGATCGACGAGTCGGCCATACCCGCGAGATCGAATGCCCGTGCCAGGGGCGCATCCACGCATCGACTGCAATTGTGAGGGCGGCCGTCATAGAGCATGTGGGTGGCGCGTAGCGCCGTGATCGCCTCCGGATAGCGTTGTTCAGCCAACGCGATTTCCCCAGTGGTTTAACAGAACGGGTGGACTGCGAGCAGAACCCACGCCGGGCGGCGTTCCGGCCATGGCGGGCTGCTACGTGGTCTATTATAATACATCGCGTGATACGCTCCTTCGCCAACGCTGCGACCGAGGACCTGTTCAACGGGATCGATAGCCGACGGGCGCGGCAGGCCTGCCCGTCGACGCTCTGGGCGGTGGTGGCGCGCAAGCTCACCCAACTCAACCGGGTGCGCGACCTCCGCGAATTGGCCGTGCCGCCGGGCAATCGGCTCGAGGCGCTCAAAGGCG
>JANMRE010000818.1:0-5389 GCA_031370885.1 Gemmatimonadaceae bacterium | reverse complement strand
TGTACCACATGGGGTTTCGTTGCCAGACGATTTCGCGCAACACGTTGGCCAATGCGAACGCCACCCGCCCGTGGCAGATCTATGCGGATTTTGCGCAGCATCTGATTGGCATGGCGCGTCCGCTGTACGCCACGGAACCCTGGGGCGTGGAACTCGACGCGACGGTCTACGCCTTCGATGCCAGCACCATCGACTTGTGCCTGTCGGTATTCTCGTGGGCACCATTTCGTTCGACCAAGGCCGCCATCAAGTTGCATACCTTGCTCGATGTGCGCGGCAACATCCCCACCGTCATTCACATTACCGACGGCAAGACCCACGAGGTCAACCTCCTGGACGAACTGGTGCTGGAGCCGGGCGCCTTCTACCTGCTGGACCGTGGCTATCTGGATCTCCCCGGCTGTTGGTGTATTTGGCCCTTCTCCTCGTCAATTTGAGTTGCTGGTCGCCTCGCTGCTTGAACGTCAAGGCTTCGAAGTTGAAGTCACCCCGGCCACTCGGGACGGCGGCAAAGACGTGATTGCGAAACGTCGAACCGCTGCCGGCTCATTTGTGGTATACGTAGAGTGCAAGCGATACGCGGCAGATCGGCCAGTTGGCGTTTCAATCGCGCGCGAGCTTGTCGGCGTTGTGCATCTTGAGCAAGCAACTTCTGGGCTGCTGGTTACAACGTCTTCGTTTTCAAAGCCGGTATATCAACTGCGAGAATCAATGCCCCACAGGCTAGACTTGAAAACCTATACTGATCTCTTCACCATCAACACCAAGCCGGCTGACGCCGACCAGCGGGACCGCTTCGGAAACGCGCAGTCCCGCACGCTCGACAATCTCGCCTGGTCTCTCGGCGTGAGCATTCCCGTGGCGACGGCGGTGTCGTTCACGGCCAACACGTCGCGCGGATTTCGCGCACCGAGTGTCGAGGAGCTGTTCGCCAACGGATTCCACGCAGCGGTGGGGACCTTCGACGTCGGCAATCCCGACCTCGAGCCGGAGCAGAGTACGGGCCTTGAGGCGGGACTACGAGCGCAGCGGTCGGGGACCTTCGGGCAGGTGAACGCCTACTACAACATGATCGGCAAGTACATCCGACCGGTGGCGGTTGGCGTCCAGGAAGTTGACGGCACCGAGGTGCCCCCAGTGAACTTCCGCCAGGCCGATGCCGTGCTGTACGGCGCAGAGGGGCAGGTCGAGACGCAGCTGCCGAATCACCTCGTCGGCGGCCTTATGGGCGACTACACCCGCGCCAAGTTCACGGATTCCGATGATAACCTGGCGTACATCCCGGCGGGGCGACTCGGCGCGTCGCTGCGTTACGACAACGGCAAGTGGTCCGCCGGTGGTGACGTCCGCCGGGTATTCGAGCAGGACAACGTGAGTGGCGATGCCCTCGACGTAGCCACCACGGCGTACACGCTCCTGAACGTGAGCGCGACTTGGCTGTTCACCGTGCGCGGCGGCACGGTGCACTCGCTGACCCTGCGCGCCGACAACGTGCTGGACGAGCAGTACCGTGACGCGACCAGTCGCATCAAGAGCTTCGCGTACAATCCCGGGCGCAACCTGAGCGTGGTCTACAAACTGCTGTTCTGAGCGGCGTCAGTCGGTGGCCCACCGCGTGGCGGCTGTCGTGGTACCATGGACTCGCGTCATCCAGTCGGCGGCACAACTCCGCCCGCGCCCAGCACGTGCCGGTTAGCTTAGCGCACATCGGCCGAGTGTGCCGTCGCCAGCCGCAATGCTTCCTCGCGCACGCCTTGCGCGTTCTCGAGTTGCGCGAGTGAAAGCTCGATCAGCGCCTGGATTGGGGCCGGGGCCAAGCGCCCCGGCCCCAATCATTCAGTAAGATTTCACCGTGAAGTTGACTTGCAGTGTTCCAAGCGTCGTGAATGAGCCGTCGCTTTGGATGCAGCGCGCCGGGGCCGAACCCGCCACGGTGTAGTTGCTGGTGGTGTTTCGGGTGACGGGGATGCCGCCATCGTCGATATGGAATTGTACGCGAAGACACGGCGCGCCACTCGCCATAGGAAGACCGACCTGCCGATTCCCAGTCGCTCCGACTGCGAGGCTCCCAATGTTCAGCACGTTCACGCCTGTGCCCTTATACGTGTTGCTATTGAGCTCGATGCTGATTTTCCGCGGATACGAGCCAACTGGCTCCCCGACGCATTTCTTGTCGGACGCGCTGGGGCTGTCGGTCTGCATTATCATGTCATTCGAGCCTGCATAGAAGAACGTGGCAGTCACTCCGCACACGCCATTCTTATACTCGCCCAAAGCATCCCCTGACTTCACGATGCCGGTGCTGCTGAGGATAACGCCCGCTGCCACATTCGAGGGCCCCGGTGCCGGCTTGGCAAAGGCCGCTGTGAGATCGGGAGCCGTCACTGGATCGGCGCAAGCGGCGAGCGCCACCGCAGCGAGCGTCATGGTGGTGAGAAACCTCAGTGAATTGTCTTTCATGTAAATCTCCTGAGTGCTTAGGCAACGGTGAGGATGATGCATCGAGAATTTCGATATGGTCGCAGCCTAGGAATCGTCTGTTACGCGAGCGTTATGGCGGCGTTACTTTCGCATCGCCACCCTTCAATCACGCGCAAATGATCGAGTTGACGCTTTTCGGCGGACTCCGCATGGCCCGCGATGGTACCGAAGACTTCGCGGTATCCGTTCGCAGCCGATTGATACTTCTGGCTGTTGTCGCACTGAGCGGGGATCGGGGCGTGCGTCGGGAGCGGCTCACCGCGCTGGTCTGGCCGGACAGCGACGACGAGCGGGCTCGTGCTGCACTTCGCCAGACGCTGTTCGCGATAAAGCGCTCAGTTGGCGGAGCAGAACTGGTCGTGGGCACCGCGGAGCTTCGCCTCAACAGTGACGAAGTGTCCGTCGACGTACATCGCTTTCAACAGGCGATCGCGACTGGCCGACTCGATGAGGCCGCTGGTCATTACACTGGTCCGTTTCTCGACGGGGTGACAGTTCGCGCGTCGGCGGAGCTGGAACACTGGATCGAAGACCAGCGAAATGCCTTGGCGGCGGAGTACGCGCGTCTCCTCGAGCGGCTGGCCCGGCAGGCGACCGAGCGCGGCGATCTGCACTCAGCAGCCCATTGGTGGGGACGTGCCGCGTCACATGACCGCGTAAGCGCCCGCATCGCGCGCGAGTACATGGTGTCGCTTGCCGCAGCCGGGGACCGCGAGTCAGCCATCCGCCACGCGGCGGTCTATGCCAAGACTGTTCACGCCGTTTTGGAGATCGAACCGGATGTGGCAGTGAGGCAGTTCGCCGCGTCGCTTGCAGTACAAGAAGAAACCCCCCTTGTCGGTCTGACTCTGGAACCGGCAGCGCGATCGCTCGAGCTTCCCAAGCCTGAAACGCCTATCGGGAGGGAGATACAGCGTGCCGTACCGACGACTACCACTGCCGAAGCAGCCAAGAACGACGCCATAAGTGCCGTCCCCGCGCATCGGGTGGCCGCTACCGCCGCGCCGACGTTGGGGCGCTGGGTTGCGCGGGCTGCATGGGCTGGTGCCGCGGCACTGGCCCTGGCGCTTGTCGGGTCGTTTGCCCTGCGTGCTCCCGCTGAGTCGGAGCGAGTCCGCGTGGTCGCTGTCACGGCAATCCGCAACGCGACAGGCAATCCGCAGTTGGACGGATTGGCGGCGATCGCGGCCACCGGCATCCGCGAGCACCTGATGACCACCGGCGTCCGCGTCGTCGAGGAGAACGCCATCTCCGCAGATCCTGGCGAGGCACTCGTGCGCGTTACGATGCAGTGGGCCGTGGATAGTCTTGTGGTCTCGCTTGACGTCCTTAACGCCAAAGACGGGCACGTGCTGGTCTCGACAACCCGCAGCTTTTCGCCGGCGGCCGGGACGGAACTCGTGTTGTCGGAGTTACAGCAGACGGTCTCGGGTGCCGTCGGGGTGTTATCCGACTCCGTCTATTACCCGTCGGGAGGTACTGGTAGTCGTCCGCCTAAGTACAATGCGCTGCAGGAATTTCGACAGATCCGCGCTCTGATGGTCGGCGAGACGTCCAACGAGCAGTTGCGGCAACGTCTCGATCGCCTGATCCAGCTCGATCCGGACTTCCCCGAAGCCCGCGTAGCGCAGATCGAAGTGACCGATGCAACAGGGGCACCGCCGGCAGTGGTCGATTCATTGGTACAGGAGGCGCAGCGCGATCGACTCGGTGCGTATGATCGACTGGCGCTCGATCGAGTGATTGCGTTCGTCAACTCCCGGATGGAGGAGGCGTACGTTGCGGCCCGCGGTATGGTCGAGTTGGCGCCACGCGGCATCGATGGCTACCTCTATCTCGTACACTCGGCGATGGCGACCCGGCGGTTGACGATCGCGACACAGGCGTTCCATCAGCTCCAGAATCTCGGGGGCTGGAGTGTACGACTCGCTCAACTCCAGCACTGGGATCTACAGGCGCACCGACTCCTGAAACAGTACGACGTGGCGCTGGCCGAGCTTTCGGCTAGCCGGCGAGCCAATCGTCTCAACGCACCCGTCTGTGATGAGGGCATCCGTCTACTGGCAAACCTTGGACGCGAAGCAGCCGTCGACTCGCTTGTGGCGGAGTGTGTGTCGCACGAGGCGTCGCGCGGGAGCGAGTTGATGCACGTCCTCATGTCGGGACGACAGTTCCGACGCACCGGCTTCGTCCAAGAGTCGGATCGAGCATATGCCCGCGCCTCGGCGCTGCCGCAGGCGCGTCCCCGCCTCGGGCAGATCTACGCCGAGATGGGTCGCTGGACCGACGCTCGCGCAGAGTTGACCGATTCGGCGGCACGAACAGGTGGAGCATCAGGGGTCACACGCGCCATAGTCTGGGCCCGCACCGGCGATTCCTCATTCGCCCGCACCATGCTGGCACTTCCGCTTGCGCCAAATCTCAGCGCCGGTGATAGAGCTGCCGCCCACATGAACCGCGCGTTCCTGCACCTGGCAATCGAACAGCGTGCCGAGGCGCTGGCAGAGTTGCAGCGTGCTCTCAACAATGGGCTGTCGCCGGTGTTCAATGGCTGGTTCGTTCGTTGGGAACTTCGCGATCTATGGGGAACGCCGGCCTTCGAAGCGATGCTGGCTCCGCGGGAGTGATCCGTCAGGCCAGGCATGGAGCACTGTCGGCGCCTTGGCTGGAGCGGGCGCGGGGCGAGCTACGGTTTGAAGCGCTCGCCCACCGCGCATGCAGCGCCGCGTCCGCCGCGACGAGCCGCGCCATCGCGCGCGTGCCGACTTGGGACGCACAGGTCCCGGCGCATGAGGGTGGTCCGAAGGAGCGGGGTGGCGCCAACTATCCCACGACGTCGATGGTCCGTGGTGCGTCAAGGAATTTCACGCGCTCTGTCGCTCCCGATTCAGTCAACTCGATTCGCGGC
>JANMRE010000786.1:0-11241 GCA_031370885.1 Gemmatimonadaceae bacterium | reverse complement strand
CGCGAAACGCCCCGGCCTGGCGGAGCATCTTGTCGACCAGGGTGGTCTTTCCGTGATCGACGTGCGCGATGATGGCGATGTTGCGAATCTGCATAGCCTCAAAACATAGCGGAGTCCAGTACCCGGATTCAATGCCTGCGGGACAATGGACCCTCGACTTAACTGCTTTTCGCGCCAAATGTTAGGCGTCGACGACTTGTCATTCCGGACCGATTGCGATACGAGGGCAGTTCTGGGAGCTTGCCACAGCGCGCGAAAATTTGTACCGTTTGAGACACCCGCTTGAGGAGGCTCCGATGCACGAGCAGGAAAAGCGCACCGCCGATGGCTATCCGATTGGACGAGGGTACGGCCATGACTACATGCGCGGGGGTGAAGTGTTTGGTGGGTACGGGTACAGTGCCCGTCCAGAATATGAGCAGCGCCGCGGTGATACCGGCGAGCAGGAAGTGCCCAAGGAACCCAAAGAACCCGAGGAAGAACCGTCCCCTTGACTGAGGGGTGAGCAAATCGGGCGGCGACCAATGCATCCCCCCCGGAGCGCACCTTCACAACGACGATGGAACCGCAGGGAGCGCCAAGGACGCAGGGGACCAAAGACGCCTTGGTGCTTTCCCCCGCATCCCTGCGCGCCCTGCGGTTCAATTTGTGGCAGTGAAGCGGCTCGCCTGGCGAGTTGATTGACGCGCGATGATCTCAGCCGAGCAACCGCGACGGATGCCCATCAATCTGTTGTCGGTTGTCGGGCGGGATCTCGCTGCGTCCAGCGCACCACCCAGCCCGCCGCTTCACGCTGTGGGTTGGCAGTTACTGGCTTTCGGGGTAGGTGCCTTAACGATCATTCCAGTTCAGACGTACCAACCCTGCCAACCAAAAACCGCCGACCTATTGCCTGACACGTCGTGGTGTTTTCCCCCGCGTCCCCTGCGCGCCCTGCGGTTCAATCTTTGCGACCTTCGCGGTTGAATGGGTTTGTTCTCGGGTTGTCGGGCGCGTGACGTCAGACGACTCGCCGTCGGGAAACGAGGCTGACCGCCAACTGCAGGGCCGCGACCATGCTCTCGGCCGACGCAATGCCCTGCCCGGCAATGTCGAGCGCGGTGCCGTGGTCGGGCGAGGTGCGCACGAACGGCAGCCCCAGCGTGACATTCACCGCCTGACCGAACGACGCGACTTTGATGGCCGTCATTCCCACGTCGTGATACGGCGCGATGACGGCGTCGAACTCGCCGCGCAGCGCCCGGACAAATACGGTGTCTGCCGGGAACGGTCCGGCAATACCGGCGGCGCGCGCTGCCGGTGCCATCAGTCGTGTATCCTCGTCGCCGAAGCGGCCACCGTCACCAGCGTGCGGATTGAGCGCACAGAGGGCAATACGCGGAACGGCAATGCCAAAGCCATGGGTGAGCCCGTCACGCGTGGCCGTTGCGGCCCTCACGATAGCCTCGTGCGTGAGCGCGGTTGGTACATCGCGCAGCGCAATGTGCGTGGTTGCCAGAACCACGCGGAGTCGCTCTGACGTCAGCATCATGGTGGTTGGACACCCCGCGATGGCTCCCAGCATTTCGGTGTGACCGGGAAAGTCGAAGCCACCCGCCAGTAACGCGGCCTTGTCGATTGGCGCAGTCACTATGCCGTCGATGTCGCCCGCCATGGCGAGGTTGGCGGCACGCGTTACACTGAGTCCGGCCAAGCTACCGGCACGGGCCGCGTCGGACGCTGTCACCCCGGTTGGCGTCCATTCGCCGACCGCGTCGTTTACCTGCTGCTCAGTGCCACTGGGGCCGATTACGAGCCACGTGGCGGCGAGCGCACGAACGCGCGGATCGGCGAGCGCCTTACGGACAATTTCCGGACCGATGCCCCGCGGATCACCGAGCGTGACACCAATCCGTGCCCGCGCAGACGGCGTCACGGGACGCTTGCTGCGCTCACTTTCGCCGGATCGTAGCGCACGGAAATGTAAGTCTGCTTCTTGAGCGCGTCGATCAGGCGGCGCATGCTGCGCTCTTCGGACAGCTGCGAACGGATGCGCTCGCGCATTTCGGCCAACGTGAACTCGCCCGCTTCATCGAGAAACGTGATTTGGGCGATAACGAACTTGTTGATGCCGGCCTGCCCGCTGGGGATGGGAAACGGGTCGAGGATGTCGTTGAGCTTCTTGCCCTCGATCGCGTTGCGATACGCTTCAGGAAGCGAATCCCGCGGATACTCCGGGATGGTCTTCTCTTCGCCACCGGCGAGGTCGTGAAACCGCGCACTCAGGGAATCGAAGCTCGACCCTTTGCGCCACACCCCTACCAGGGAGTCGGCCAATATCCTGGAGCGCGATTCGTCGGACGAATCGACCGTCCAACTGAGGAGGATGTGCCGCGCCTTCACCTCGGCGGGCTGCACGCGGTCTACGCGGATGATGTGATAGCCAAACGAGGTTTCAACGACGGGGCTGATTACCCCCGGGTTGAGCGCAAACATCATGCGATCGAACTCCGGCACCATGCGACCGCGCCGATTCCATCCGAGGTCGCCTCCGAGCTCTTTTGATGCGGGGTCCATTGACTCTTTCTTCGCGATATTCTCGAAGTCTTCCGGGTGCTTCTCCAGTTCCGCGCGCAGTGAATCGATTCGGGCGCGTGTGCGTTTCTTTGACGCGTCGGACGGTTTGGTGGCCAGTACGATCTGCCGAAGGCCGACGCGGGCCTCCTTGCGCGGCAATCGCGCCTTGTTCGCCTCGTAGGCTTCGGTGACCTCGGCTTCGCTGACGTTAATCGCGGTCATCTTGCCGTCGCGCTTGAGCTTTTGGATCAGGTCGCGCTGGAAGTGATCGCGCCGCAGCAGATCGGTTTGCATCTTGCGCCATTCTTCGTACGAGCCGAATCCGTTCTCCTTGAGCGCCTGACGAAACTCGATTTCGGTTTTGAACTGGACCTTGATTTTCTTTTCCTGATCATCGACCGACTGAGTCAATTCCGCATCGTTGATCTCGATTTTGTCCAACTTCGCCTTCTGCACCAGCAACTCCGCTTCCAGCAACTGATTGAGTACTTCGGTTTGCAGTTTATCGAAATCTTCCTTGGTCTTGATCGGCGCCCCGGCCGAACGGCGGCGCAGCGCCTCGGCGGTGACCTCGGAAATCAATACCACCTGATCTCCCACGATGGCAGCAATACCATCGATGGGCAGCGTTTTCGGTGGCTGCGTTGTGCTGTCCTTGCGGACCGGTGTGACCGCCGCGGCCTGCGCCGATGCCGGTTTCGCGAGGAGAAGAAGTGACAGCGGCGCCGCAAACAACGCGGCGCCGGTCAGGAAGCGAGGCAGGGTACGGGTCATCGGGGTGTATACCCGACTATCGGATCAAGGTTTCTTCGCGGGCGGGACCACCGGCGGCTTGGTTGGTACTGGCGCCGCACCGGGCGCGGGCGCCCCTGCGGGCGGTCCCTGTTGCGCCTTCAGCGAATCCGATGTCGCGCGTACCGACTTGGCGCGCTCCACCACTTTGTCGAGCCCGGCATCGTTCACCGAGTACTCAAACTTGCGTTGCAACGCGCGTGCCACCGGATACGGCACGTCCACGAACTGCGCTTCGTTCTTCACGAGCTTATCGAAAAACGTTTCGATACGCGCCGACGCGATCTTGGCTTTGTCACCGCCCGTTTTCGCGCTGTCGGTGAGCTTGGTGGGTTCGATACCCAGCGCCGTCCACGTTTGCGTGACCGCGTTCTTGAAATTCAGGTAGAGATTGGCCATCTCGGCCGTGTCGACGGTCATCTTGGTACTGTCGGCGGCCCGCAGCATCAGTTCGTTGCGCACAATCTGGTGCACGAACTTCTCCACCAATGTGTCAGCCGCGCCAATGAGCTGCGGACGCACCTGCGACTGCGGCGGATACGCGCCCAGCCAATCGGCAAACTCGGCGGCGGTCAGTTCACCGCCCTTGTAGGAGGCGACTGCTTTGTTGTCCTTGACATAGCCGAGTGGATTGCGGGCAATGGCCTTGGCCGTAATGGCCGCACCACTGCTGAGCTCCACCTTCGCGGCCTTTTCCGACGCCGCGAGATAAACGCTGTCGGCGATGGCCGTGTTCCGCTGCTTGGCGAGCGGCGTGAACTTGTCTTTCACTTCCGCGAACGTGCTGCGCAGGATGACATGATAGCCAAACGATGTAGCGCAGACCGGACTGATTTCACCCGGCTTGATTGCCAACACACACTTCTCGAATTCAGGCACCATCATGGCTTTCGCGAACAGCCCGAGGTCGCCGCCGCGCTCTCCCGCCCCCGGCTCGTCACTCTTCACCGCCAACTTGGCGAAGTTCGCCGGCGTGGCTTCGGCGCGAATGGCCTCGGCCTTCTTGCGTGCCGCTTCCCGCTGTTCCGGTGTGGCATTCGCCTCGACTTTCACGAGGATGTGACGGGCTGCCATTGCTTCGCCAGCATTGAAGCGCTCTTCGTCGGTACCCACTTTGACCGTGTCCCAACCCTTCTGGTACGTGTCATAGAATTTCTTGACCCGCATGTTCTCGATACTCGACCACAGTGCTTCATCCATCGTCTTCTTGTCACTCAGCGAATCACCCTTCGCGGCGGCCATCCCGACGAGTTGATAGTTGACCCACAGTTCAGCAATCGACCGGGCGACATCCTTCTCCAAGGGTGCCTGCGATGTGCCGAGGATCTGGGCCAGTCGCGTTACGGAGAGCTGTTGGCCTCCGACCTTGGCGGCGACATCAGGATTAGAGGCGCCACAGGCGATGGCGAATGCGACGGCGGCAAGTGCAGGCAAACGATACGATGTCATCGAGTCGAACTCCGGGACCGGAGTGATAGGTGGTTTTGCAAGTGGGACCCTGCCGGCTCGGCAGAGGTTGCCGATCGTGAGAATCCCACCTGCCTCAAGAGGCCAATGCGCGCAGTGCGCGCACCAGACCGTCGAGCATTTCCGCGCCGCCCAAGCGAGTCAGCTTGAGCGCCAGTGGCTGCGTACGGCGAACATCCACCTGGAACTGGACATCGTGGAAAGCTGCCGAGAGCCCTTTGAGGCGCGGAATAGCGTCAGCCCTGAAACTAACACGGGCCTCCAATGCGCGCACAAGCACCCCGTCCACTCCAAGGGCCGCCCCAAGGATCCGCAGCATGGCACTTCCGAACAGCGCCTGAGCCGACGGGGGCAGCGGTCCGAACCGATCCCGGACCTCCGCCTGCAAGGCGTCGATGTCTTTTGAGGCCCTGAGCGAGTTGAGTCGACGGTAGACGTCGAGTTTGGCGTCAGACGTGAGGATGTAGTCGTCCGGCAGATACGCCGGGAAGTCGAGCGAGACGTCGGCCGGGATCCAGGGCTTCTGCCCGTCGCCTTCGGCGAGCTGGCGAACGGTCTCATCGAGCAGCCGCAAGTAGAGATCGAAACCAACCGAATGCACGAATCCCGACTGCTCCGGGCCCAGGAGGTTGCCGGCACCACGCATTTCAAGGTCTTTGAGGGCGATCCGATACCCCGACCCGAGTTCGGTGTGATGTTCGAGCACCGAGAGTCGTCGCTCCGCCTCGTCATCGATGCGATCGGGCACGAGCAGGTAGCAATAGGCGCGGCGATGCGACCGTCCCACGCGTCCGCGCAGCTGATACAATTGCGCGAGCCCCAGATGATCGGCCCGGTTCACCAACATAGTGTTGGCATTGGGCACATCCAGGCCGCTCTCCACGATGAGTGTGGACACGAGAATGTCCACGTCGCCTTCCACGAAGCGGCGCATCACCGATTCCAGGTCGCGCTCTTTCATTTGCCCGTGACCGATATCCACTTTCGCCCGCGGCACCAGACGCTGGATGTGATCGGCGATGGCCTGAATGGTTTCGATGCGATTGTGCACAAAGAACACCTGGCCGCCGCGATCGAGTTCGCGTGACACCGCTTCCTCGATAAGCGCGTCGTCCCACGGCTCCACGAAGGTGAGCACCGGTGATCGGTCACGCGGCGGTGTCTGCATGATGGTGAGATCGCGCAGTCCGGCCAGCGACTGGTGCAGCGTGCGCGGAATGGGCGTGGCCGTGAGCGTGAGGACATCGGTTTCAAGCTTGAGTTGCTTGAGTCGTTCCTTGTGCTTCACGCCAAAGCGATGCTCTTCATCAACGACGATCAGCCCCAGATCGGCGAACTGCACGTCGGGACTGAGCAATCGATGGGTGCCAATGACAATGTCCACCTGCTTCCGGCGCAGTTTCTCCACGACCACCGCCTGTTCTTTTGCCGTCTGGAACCGACTCATCACTTCGATCGTGACGGGAAAGTCGGCCAGGCGGTCGCCAAAACTCCGGGCGTGCTGCTCGGCAAGAATGGTGGTGGGCACCAGCACGGCCACCTGACGGCCACTCTGTACCGCCTTGAAGGCGGCGCGAATGGCAATCTCGGTCTTCCCGTACCCCACGTCGCCCACCAGCAACCGATCCATCGGTCGCGTGCTCTCCAGATCGCGCTTGACGTCGGTGGTCGCCTTTCGCTGATCGGGCGTGTCTTCGAACAGAAACGAACTCTCCAGCTGTCGCTGCCACGGCCCGTCCACCTCATGCGGTGGTCGCGTGCTGATTTTCCGCCGCGCGTACAGGTCCAGCAATTCCTGCGTCATTTCCAGAATCGCCATGCGCGTCTTGTCGCGCTGCTGTTTCCATTTATTCCCACCCAGCTTGTGCAGTCGCGGCGGCGGCGCATCGTCGGAGACATCGTTCGCACTGCGATACCGTTCGATCTGATCGATACGATACAGCGGCACATTCAGTCGATCGCCGCCTTCGTACTCGATGACCGCCGCCTCGATCGTGCTTTCCCGCACGAATATTTTTTCGATGCCGCGGTAGATGCCAATGCCGTGCTCGAGATGCACGACATAGTCGCCGGTCTTGAGCGCACCGAGGGTGTCCAGCGCGGATCCGGTGGTGTACTTGCGCGTGCGACGCATGCGTCGGTCGCGGCGAAAGATCTCGTGGTCGGTGAGCACGCGGACCACGTTGGGCACAATGAAGCCACCACCCAACACACCGATCGTGAGGGACGCGGCAACCGGGCCGTCCTCACCCAGCAATTCATCGAGGCGCTCCGCCTGGCCGGTGTTATCGCACAGGATGATGGTCTGCAGCCCATCGCGTTGCAAACGACGCAGCACGCGCAGATCGCGCGAGATGGTTTCCGGTGGACGAATCGCGAACGCAATGTCGGGATCGGGCCCGACCGGCTGCAGGTCGGCGCTGTTGGCACTGGCGGCGCGCTGCGGAGGCGGCGCGAGGCGCAGTGTGCCGAAGCGCGCCAGACGCGACGCCATCTGCGGTGGCGGTACGAACAGCGACGCGCGCGATACGGACGGCTCACCCCGTCGACGCGCCAGTTCGATATGGTGTTCGGCCTCATCCCATGTGCGCACCAGTTCCGGCAATACCGAGCCGCCGGTTGGCATGATCAGGAGGGCATCGGGCGGCCACAATTCGGGCAGCGTGACGCGTTCGATCGCCCCCGATTCATCCGTGACCCGTCCATCGACCGGCAGAATCAATGCCAGTTCGGCGTCGCGCGTGCTCCGTTGCGAGTTCAGATCGAAGTGGCGCAATTCCACAATGTCGTCACCCCAGAACTCGAGGCGAACCGGTTCGGCCATACCGAACGAATAGATATCAAAGATGCCGCCACGCACCGAGAACTGCGCCACATCTTCGACCATCGTTACGCGCTCGAACCCAATCGATTCCAAGTGCGCCGACAGGGCCTCCGGTCGACGCACGTCGCCTTTGCGCAACTCCAGTCGCGCGCCGGCCAGCGTGCGGGGCAACGACGTCTGTTCGAGCACGGCGCGCGCGGTGGTGAGCAGCAGGCGCACACCGCTTCGCCCCAGCTTCTCCAGCGTTTCCACACGCTCACCGGCCACTTCGGCGTGTGGCTCGACTTCACCAAACCCTTCGCGCGGCGGATAGAGTGCCACGGGGATATCGTCGACCAGCGATTGCAAGTCGGCGAGCCACCGTTCGGCGTCGCTCAGTTGGTCGGCAACCACCACCACGAGGCGTTGCGGCAGTGCGCGCGCCAACGCCGCGATGAACACGGCGTCACTGCTGCCGGCCAGTCCGCCAATACGAAGTGAAACGCCGGGGACGGGCAACGCGCGCAGCACGCGGGAGAACGCCGGCAACGCCTCGACGGCGTCGAGGAGACGAGGAAGACCCATCTAGCGGTTTGGGAAAGGCGAAACGCGTGAACTCACGCGGCGCGCGCGGCGGCGACTTGCGCGTCGCGATGCGTCGGCGCAGGCGCCGGAGCGCCTCTCGAAAACCAGGCTTCAAGCAGCAGCGCGAGCAACGCAATGGCCAGCAGCGGTGCCAGCAGTGAACGTCCCGCAGCCTGATCAAGCGTGTGCGACCGCCATTGATCCGCCGCCGTATCCACACCAACAAATCGACCGCTCACGCGGGTGCGAAATGCCCGACCGACCATGCCACGCTCCTCTGCTCGCACGTCGGACTCGCTCGGCTCGGGATTGACCACAATCGCCCCGACACGGGCCGCCTGTCGTCGAAGAAAATACACGCCACTCTCATTCGGAACCGTCAAGCGGTCGCCGGACATCGGCACGATGGTGCGATCAGGACGCTCCAGTCCCGACGCGGCGCTGAGCGACCGATCGATCAGTTGCTGTCCCGGTGTGGCCATGAGGATCTGGCCGTCGTCTCCCAATCGGCGCGACAGCGCGTCCAGCAACCACGGTACAAAACCCGCGCGCAGCGGGAGGTCGGTGGCTTCGGGATCGATGGGGGAGGCCAACAGCACATATCCATCACCGGCCACTGCCCACGGTGTTCCACCAGCTGTGGCAATCGTATCGGACGCACCGGCGGCTGTCGCGCCCGGCGATCGCTGCAGCGGATAACGCACACGAACCTGCACACCCTCGAGCGTGGACGCGCCACGTGCGAGTACCAGATCGCGAGCAATGGCGCCGAAACGCCAGGGAATGCCCAGTCGGGCAAGGGTGCGATTGGCTTCACCAATTCGAACAGGATCTGACGGTGCCGTGAGCAACACGGGCGTAGACGACACCGGTGCATCGGCGCCCGACACGGTGACCACGCCGCGGACGCCCACGGTGGCACGCTCCAGTCGTTTCTCTTCTACCAGGGTGGCGATTGCCGCGGTCAAGAACGGGCCCGCTTCCGCGCGCGCGACCACCGTGGGCGGAGGCGCGACGCGCACCGCGAACCAGCGGACATCATCGCCTCGCAATTCGTCGGCATCGAGTTCTACGCTCCCGCGTACCCAGCCCGACGCCGCGCTGGCCAACCGCTGCGACACCCGCGCGGGCGCGTCGGCCGTGGCCGACAATGCCACACCTCGGGCCACCGTTCGACCGTCGAGTGTCACACGCCACGCGCTCGAGTCGGGCGACACCAGCGCAAAGGTCACCGTGCCGGCGGGCGTCCATCGGGCGGGCTCGGCACGCACATCGATCACCGCCGCATTCTTCAGGGCGCCGGGCGACCGATTCAACAGCTGAATCGGGACATCGCCCGCGTCAATGGTGCGAGGCGCGGCGCTGTCGCCGCGTGCGACCGTCCACGTAGTGGCCTGACCGTCACTCGCCAGGGCCACAACCGGTGCCCGTGGTGCACCGCTTCGCACCAGCGTGATCGCCCGTCTGGTGGCGGCCGACATGTCTCCCCGACCTCCCAACGGACGCAGTGCCGTGAGCGCCTCCTGCAGCGAGGAAACCGCGCCGCCGATGACACGACCGTCGGCCGTGACCAACCACGCCCGATCATCGGGGGTGAGTGCCCGCAAGAGTTCGCGCGACTCGCGGCGCAGGTCGTCCAGCACCACGCGTCCATCATGGACGGCGCTGCTGCTCATCGAATTGTCAACAACAATCGCCACCGCCACCGGCGCGTGGCCGAGTCCGGCGAGTCGGGCAATGGGCCGCGCCGCGGCGAGGGCGAGCGCCAGCACGGCCAGCATGCGCAGGAACAGCAGCAATCGATGGCGCAACTTGCGTTCGCGACTGTGCTCCTGCTCCATGCGTGTGAGATAGCGCACGGCGGGAAAATCCACCGTCCGGGCCACGCGTCGGCGCAACAAGTGCACCAGCAGGGGCACACCGGCCAGCGCCGCGAGGAACAAGAAGTACGGCGCAAGGAACGCCATCAGCCGACTCCGCTCAAATCATCGCTCCACGGCCGTTGACGCCCGCCAGATGTCGCAGCGCCTTACCAAACGGTTCGTCGGTCGTGGCGAGCGCGTAGCGCGCACCGGCGCGTCCGAGCGCTGCTCGCCATTCGTCGAGCGCTTCGCGCACCGTCGCCTGATAGGCGCGTCGTACGTCTGATGGCGCGGCGGACACCTGCTGACGCGATTCCGGATCGCGATAGAGCGCTTCGCCCGCCTCGGGGAAATCGCGCTCGTCGGGATCCATGACCTGTACGACCAGCACCTCGTGTCCACGGGCGCGCAACGTACGCGCGGCATCGGCAACCGGTGCGGTATCCACGAGCAGGTCGGAGACCACGACCACGAATCCCGGGCGACTGACAATGCGTCCGGCCTGCATCATCGCGCCGGCCACGTCTGACGCATCCCCACCACCTGGTTCATCCAGTGCGGCAATGAGTCGGGGCCACTGCGCGCGCTGGGCGCGCGGCCGAATAATGTTGCGCACGCTCGCGTCGAATCGCACGAGGCCCACGGCGTCGCGCTGGCGGAGCAACAGCAGCGCGATGGCCGCGATGAGTCGTTCGGCGTATGCCAACTTGGTCAGCCGCGACGGATCGCCGGTCCACTGCATCGACTTGCTGGTATCCAGCACGAGCACGGCGCGCGCGTTGGTTTCTTCCTCAAACTGCTTGACCAACCACCGATCGGCGCGTGCGGCGATTCGCCAATCGAGATAGCGCAGGTCGTCGCCGGGCATGTAGGGTCGGTGCTCGGCGAATTCCACGCTGAATCCCTTGCGGGGCGATCGATGCAAGCCAGTGATGAAACCGTCCACGGCCCATCGCGCCACCAGTTCGAGGTGGCCGAGGGCAGCGAGGACCGCCGGGTCCAGTTGATCGGCGCGGGGAGTGGACATGGATGTAAGGTCGCACTCAGAGTCAGTAGTAGGAAGTCAGGAGTCGGAAGTACTGGGAACTGAGTACTCAGTACTCCTTTGCACGCCGCGAAGGAATCGATGGTGTATTGAAGTCGGTAGTACTGAGTACTCAGTTCCCAGTACTTCCG
>JANMRE010000771.1:0-2378 GCA_031370885.1 Gemmatimonadaceae bacterium | reverse complement strand
ACTGCCGACGTCGGAACCGTTCGCCACGCCCCATGGCGGCGAGCTCGCGCGCGCTGCAAACTCCATAGCGCGACCGCCGCGGTTCAGTTCAACGGAGGTTTGGCGTCGGCTTCGCGACGCAAAACCTCTGATTTGTTAGGCCGCTTCTTCTATGGTGCGGAGCCAGTCGTGCGTGAAAGCAGAATTCTCTCTCGAAGCTGGCCCGAAGGAGGCCACCATGAAGAAGACAGTCTCGCTTGTGATTTTGGTTTGCGCGCTGTGCGGCCGCGCGCAGGCGCAAGTTCGCCGGGGCACGACACCGGAATCGAGTTTCAGGGCGTTCTTGCCTCGGTGGGAAAAGGCGCAGTCTGGCTTCATCAACGGCGATCCAAAGCTGTGGAAGCAGAACGCCTCGCACCGCGACGACGCCACAATCCTTGGCGCGTTCGGAGGGTACGGCGAGAAGGGCTGGGGTGCCGTGGGCGCTCGTTACGACTGGGCGTCGTCCCAGTACAAGCCCGGCGGGGCGACGATGAACGTCGAATACCTTAGCGTCGTGGTCAGCGGAGACCTGGCCTTCACCGTAGGGATCGAGCGGCAGCAAGGTGCGCGCGTGGGCGATCAGAACCCGATGCAACGAGCGTTACGAGCTACGCAAATCTTTCGTAGGGAGACCGGTACTTGGAAACTACTGCATCGTCATGCCGACCCCCTCATCGAAAAGACGGCACCAACCACGGTCCCGTAGGCAAAGAGGCTCCGCTCAGCGGTACCTTGCGACCCACGAGCGGCATAACAGCTCGCCTACACAGTTCGTCATGCGTCACGAGCAAGCTAGGGGAAATCGGCGCCTGACTCGAGGCGCGCTAGCGGCCTAGCGAAGTAAAGATTCGTGCCGCGCGCAGCCGCGGCACAATCTGGTGTTGAACGCAATCCGCCGGTGTGAAGTCGGGCGGAGCTGGCCTCTTGGACTTTCAATCGAGCGGCGCTGACTTCAAGGACCGGCGTTATCCGGTTGCGCGGCGCTCAGGGCGGCGAGGCGACGACGACCACGGTTCGAATGCGTCGATGAGGGCGGTGGTTCGCGTTCGCTGCCGGATGGGTGTTGCGCTGCGACCGTGCAGCACGCGAGACCGGATGCAGCCCGGCTGAGCGGGGGGCTCGCGATCGGCGATAGCGCGCGACGAGACGGAGCGCACCGCGGCCACACACGGGACAGTGGCGCACCGCCGGGATCGCGACGATGCTCACGATGGCGACACGCGTCGCCATCCACATCGGAGTGCCCATCCGCGGCGCCAACCGTCGCGTGGCCGCCGTCGGGCCGCGTGACCTCACGTGACGTGTTCGCGCTGGCGGTTGCCGAGTGTGGCGCCGCGTGGAGCTCGAGCAGGTGTCGCGCGCGCTCAAGCGCCGGTCGGCCGGTGGGACTCAGAAACTCATAGTAGCGGATCTTGGTGAAGCGCCGTGGGAGTACGTGTTCGAGAAAGCGCGTGATGAACGTGTCCGCCGGAAGCGTCACGCGCTTGGTCTCGTGGGTGCGCGCGTGCGTATAATGGAAGGTGACGCGACCGTGCGCGAAGGACTCGATCTGGTGATTGACGGCGGGATCGATCGCGCCCAGCAAGTCGGCCCGCCCGAAGGCGGCGCGCATCTTCGCGCGAAAGATCGCGGAGAGCGCGTAGCCCGGCATGAGAACACGCGGGTGCGCCGGCGTGCGACAGGCGACAATGTCGTCCATCACGCGGCGGTGCGACGGCAGCATCCGCCCCGCGTGCGCCTCGACGTACGCCGGGCCCGCGACGCGGACGATGTCCGCCAACGTGAGCATGGAACGACGCGGTAGTCCGCGTCTCCTGTGTCGGGCGCGCTTTAGCGGCGCGGCATCAAGTCGTTGATGGGCTGGGAGCGCCGCGTCGCGGAAGCAAGCGCGTGAGATGCGTGTAGAGCGCGGTGGTGCGAAGGCTTCTGTGGCCGAGGTAATCCTGAATGAGCGGGAGGGCGACGCCCGCTTCGAGCAGATGTGTCGCGTAGCGGTGGCGGAGCGTATGCACATGGGCGCGCTTGTGCACGCCGCTCTGTTTGACCGCGCGGGCGAACGCGCTCTGCAGCGTGGACCGCGTGATGGGCGTCGCGCAGCGCACTGCAGCGGCAGGACGGCTGGCCGCCGCGTGCCGCGCCGGAAAGAGCCAGAGCGGATCGCGGTGCGTGCGCCAGTGCGTGCGCAAAAGCGCGAGCGTAGCGTCGGGGAGCGGGACGTAGCGATCCTTGCCGCCCTTGCCGTGGATGTGGAACAGCGCGCGATCGCTGTCAATGTCCGGCACCTGCAGGCGAATGCCTTCCGTGAGGCGAAGCCCGCCGGCGTAGATCGTGGTGAGGCAGACGCGGTACGCGTCGAT
>JANMRE010000572.1:0-7052 GCA_031370885.1 Gemmatimonadaceae bacterium | reverse complement strand
GCAATTCCTCCCACGTCACGGGCGTGAGATGAATGGTGCGCTTGCGCCCTGCCAGCGAATCTGAAAACTTGCTGCTCGCCGCAAGTGTGGACGATCCGGTGGCCAGAATCCTGAGCGCAGGAAACAAATCGGCGCCGATCTTCAGCAGGCGCGCGGGATCGCTGAGCTGATGAATTTCGTCGAATACAATGTGCGGCTTCGTACAGGACGCAAAGAACAGCTGTGGATCTCGCACCCGGTCTTCAACTGACGGAAGGTCGCAATTGACGTACAAAACGCTTTCTGGGCTGAGCTGATTTGCGAGCGTGGTCTTCCCAACGCGACGCACGCCGGCGAGCCAGGCGATTGGCGCGTGGCCCCATGCAGCCTCAATTCGTCGTTGCCAGAACGGGCGATCCAACATACGTGTACTATACGTTTAGTCGGACTAAAAGTAAAGTACCACTACGTCTAGTCCCCCTCACGGCTGCCGATTCATCGCCCGCTGACCTACAGCAGGGCGAAGTGCCTCGACGCACCTTGGCTGCACCACAGGCTTCACGTCGACGCCACGTCTGTTGCTTTCTGTTCAGGCTCGGATGCCAGAGCGTTTGGAACCGAGTCAGTGCGGCGTTCGGCGGCATCGATGCGTCCACCAAGCCGTTCGCCGACAAGACTGTGCGCAGAGACGGCAACTGACGGTATGGCGCAAAACACTTTCTCGTCGGCAATCGCCGTCATGCTGAAGGTGAGGTGAATATCGAGTTGCTCACGGATGCGCGCCGACATGGCATCATCGAAAATGCGCAGCACCAACCGAAGGCTTGGCTCGAATGTGCGCGCGTTGAGGCCGATCTCCAGATTGATGAAGTCGTTGTTGACAACGGAATAGAGCGCCTTGGCGCGCGTTACGCCCACCTCCTGCAGCACACGCGGCAGGCGCGCGTCGCCGATGTAGACATCGGCCCCCAACGACCGAAAGTGTTCGATGGTGGAAGAATCTTCGTTGCGTTCCACGATGAGGACCTGCTCGCCGCGCGCGATCAGCCCTTCGGCAATGAAGTACCCCAATCGCCCGAGACCGCACACGATCACGTGATCACGATGCGTGTACGTACGACGCCCCAGGGCCAGTTGCACCCGGCGCTTGATGATGCGGTCCACGGTGAGCGAAAAGATCATCCAGATGAAGCAGGTCGAGCCCAAAATCAGGCCAATCCCCATCAGCTTGGACAGGGTGCTGGCGTTCGCCAGGCTGATGTCGCCATACCCCACGGTGGCGACGGTCACCGTGACGAAGTACAGCGCGTCAATCCACGACAGCTGTTGCGCTGCGTGGAAGTACGCCGTGGCGGCAATCAGCATAGTCACAAAGCCCAGGCTGAGCTTCGTGATGAGCGGATCGACCGGCTTCCGGACGCGTTCGTCGGCCACACGCACCGGACGGTAACCCACGGCGTGGGTGAGCGGCGTATGCAGGGCTTCGATGAATGCGGGTGCGGCAATCTTCGCCGGGTTGAGCACGCGAACATTCGGATTGGCCGCCTGCAGGTGCGGCGCGATGTTTTCGTTGAACAGCGCCACCACCACCGGCAGCCGCCGATCCACCGACAGCAGCGCGATCAGCATCTCGAGATTTACCTCGTCGCGATCGTCTACCAGGTACGCGGACGAGATGCTGGTGAGGTTGGCGTCGTGCACCATCCG
Source organism: Gemmatimonadaceae bacterium (assembly GCA_031370885.1). Taxonomy (GTDB): domain Bacteria; phylum Gemmatimonadota; class Gemmatimonadetes; order Gemmatimonadales; family Gemmatimonadaceae; genus Gemmatimonas. The sequence continues at coordinate 5,366 of JANMRE010000572.1, read as the reverse complement.
CACGATCGACTCGAACGTGGGTTCACCTTCTGACCCCGAGCGAATATTCTCGCGCGCCAGCAGCACAATCTCGCTGCCGCCGGCGGTGACCAGCGCACGGATGCGATGGGCGAGATGTCCGGACCCCACGAGGATGGTGCGCACGCGCGATCCTCGTTACCGCCCCACAGCGGTGGGCGCGACATCGTTCGTCATCCACCATTGCCTGGGCAAAGGGCGCTGCCTCGGCCACACTTCGGCCAGACTGTTGCCGTCGTACACGCGTCCGTTCTTCATCACGTAGCGGATCGTGTTGGTGTTCTTGATGTCGTCCAATGGGTTGCCATCGAGCACGAGGATATCGGCCAGCTTGCCGGCCTCTACCGAACCAATGTCTTTCTGCAGCCCAATCGACTCAGCGCCGAATATCGTGGCCACCCGCAGCGCGTCCATGGGCTTCATGCCGCCTTTGGAGATGGTCCACAGTTCCCAGTGCACGCCAAGGCCTTGCAACTGACCGTGACCGCCCAGGCCAACACGTCCGCCGGCTTCGACCACCTTCTTTGCCTGTTCGGCGAAGAGCGTGAATGAATACTCGCTGTCACGGAACCACTGTGGGCGACGCAGCCCGCGTCGTTCGAGTTCGGAGAATGGCGTGAAGCGGGTGAGTTTGGCGTCGCTCAAAATGTCGTAGTGTTCGTACCACCAGTTCTCGGCCCACGGCCCGCCGTACTGGACGAGCAACGTTGGCGTCCACGTTGTCCCGCTCTGCGCAAACAGTTGAATGGCGTCCTTGTACATCGGCGCAATAGGCAGTGTGTGCTCGATACCGGCATAGCCGTCCATCGCCTCGGTCATGTTCTTCTTGAAGTCCAGTCCGCCCTCAAGCGTGGGCGTGATGCGTTGATCCTTTGCCGCCATTGCGATCCACTGGCGCTGACGTCGGTCTCCGGCCTGGTACTGCTTGATGGTTTCGGTGAGATAGAACTCGGAATAGCGCTTCATGACCTCCTTGGCATCGTCGGCGCTGGAGACATTGTCCTGCGCGAAGATGCCGGGGCCGGTCGCGTAGATACGCGGTCCGATGATCTGCCCCACGTCCACCGCATCGCCGTACGAAATAACGTCGGCCTGCGACGTTTGCGGATCACGCGTGGTGGTCACGCCATACGCGAGATTGACGGTGTACATGTACGGTTGCGGCGAATGCACGCCCCATTGCGGCCACATGTGCGCATGCACGTCAACAAGTCCCGGCATGATGGTTTTGCCGGACACATCGATCACGCGGGCGCCTGCAGGTACGGCAACGTTTCCTTGCGCGCCCACGGCAACAATGCGGTTGCCGGTGACCACCACGTCGCCGCGCGCGATGACCGCGTCGCCTTTCATGGTGATGATGCGTGCACCGCGCAGTACCACGCTGCCGGTGGGTCGATCTTTCGCCGACGTGATGGTGACATTGGTGCGGACGGCGTCATACACCGCCTTGCCGGTGGCAGCGGGCGCGCCGACCGCTGGCGTGGCAGCAGGACGCGGTGGCGCTTTGAGCGCCGAGTCGGCGGCGAGCGAATCGGCGCGCGCAAGGTCGTACTGGAAGAACGACCGGCCAAGCGAGTAGAAAACGCTGCGTGAGTCGGCATTCCATCCAATGAAGTCGCCACCGATGCGCGAGAGGCGACGGAAAGGAACCGCACCTCCCGTAGGCTGTTGCACGGACACCGTGGGCGTCGTGCCACCGGTGATGGGGAGCGGAACCACGAACAGCATGTTGTCCACCTGCGCCAGCACGCGGTTCCCGTCGGGAGACACCTGCAGTTGACTGGCCTGTCGCGCTTGCGCGTTTGGTCCGCCACCCGGCGCCAGGTAACCGGTCACCTTGAGGTGCGCCTGCCGATCGGTGCCATCCCATCGCATGGAGACCAGGCCGTCGCCACTCTCGTACAACCAGATACGTGACGTGTCGGCGGTGAAATGCGGACGACCGGCATCGGTGAGTGTAGAAATGAAATTCGCCGCGCCACCGCCGGCCGGGATCCACACGAGATCGGTAATCACCAGGTTGGGATTGATCTCGTCGTTGATGATCGCGCGTTGCGAGCGCGGTGCGCGCGCGGCGACGATGCGTGATCCCGTGGGAGAGTACATGATGTCGTCGTAAAACGCCGACTGCGCCGTGAGCTTTTCGGCGCGCCCGCCACCGGCCGCCACACGCCAGATATCACCACCGTCTTCCGTCCACGACACGTACGCGATGTACTTCCCATCGGGCGACCACACCGGCGCGTGCTCGCCATCGGTGGAGGTGGTGAGACGTTTGGGTGTGCCCGACGGGAAGTCCATGGTCCACAGGTGATCCAGTGCCGAGAATACGAGGCGTTTGCCGTCGGGTGACGGACGCGCGCCGCGAATCTGCCGCACGGTGAGTATGGAGTCGTTCACCGGATAATCGAATCGCACCAGCTCGCCAATCATCTGGTCAACCTGAGCGGTGAAAGGGATTGCTGTTTGCTTGCCCGTCGCGATGTCGTGCGACCAGATCTTTCCATGGTGCGCCAGCACGATGGCCTTGGAGTCGGGTGTCCACGAGTAACCGGGAAGCAGGTCACGCGAACCGCGTGACTCGATGTCATCGCGTTGAATTTCGTTGGCCAGCCAGCGCTCATCGCCCGAGGCGAGATCGCGCAGCTTGAGCCCCGTGACGGCCATCTTGCGCGACGCGTAGGCGAGCCACTTGCCATCGGGACTTACCGCGGGACGGAAGCCCGTGCCAAGATTGAGCGTGCGGGTGGCGAGTCGACCGGTGCTGCGATCGTACATCACCACCTGCGTGGTGCCCATCATCTGGTTGTAGCCGGCGGCACCGGTGCGCGCGCTGGCGTACACATAGCGGCCGTCTGGTGCGACCGACGCCCCCATAAAGTTGACTGGTGCGGTGCCACCGCCGCCCTCGCGACCACCGCCAGCGGCAGGCGTCTGTCCGGTGAGTTTCAATCCACTTCCGCCCAGGCGGTGATACAGCCAAAGGTCGTTGCTGCGCGAGACCACCACATACTCGCCATCGGGCGTCCAGTCGGGTGAAATGAACGACTGGTTGGCGCCGCGTGTGAGTGGACGGATGTTTTTCCCGTCGGGGTCAATGAGATAGAGATTCTCGCTTCCCGTGCGGTCGCTCACGAACACGATGGACTTGCCATCGGGCGAGAAGCGTGGCTGTCCGTCAAACGGCGTGCCGCTGGTGATGCGCGTGGCGGCGCCGCCGGTGGCGGGCAATGTGTAGAGGTCGCCCAGGAGGTCGAACACGATGGTGCGACCGTCCGCTGACAGGTCGAGCGACAGCCATGTCCCTTCGTCGGTGGTGAACTTGAGCGGACGCGTGGGCACCAGCGGCAGGTCGCCGTTGGGTGACGTGCGGCGCATCGAATCGGCGGCAGGCTGCGCGCTGGCGGTGTTGGCGCACGCGGCAAGCAGGGATAAGACCAGCGCGCGCCGGATAGTCGTTGCAGAGAACATGATCACGTCGGGAAGTGGTGGGGTGCGGGTCGAGCGTGCACGCAGAACTCCACCCAAACTGCATGGCCGCTCCCGTTTCAGCGAGACGCGCGGCCCGCCTTGCACCGTCCGAAACGCCGTGGTATGGTACGAGTATGGCACCCACTGTCAAGATGACGTTTACGCTCGATCAAGACACCTCGGCGCGTATCGATCGGACGGCGCTGCGCCTTGGTATTCCCAAGAGCGCCGTTGTGCGCGAAGCGGTGGCAGAGTACGCGGCACGTGCTGGACGCACCAGCGAGCAAGACCGGCTTCTGATGCTGAGCGTATTTGACGATCTGCTGGCACGCATTCCACTGGCGCCCGCGGACTCGGTGGCCACGGAGCTCGCGGCCCTGCGACGCGCGCGCCAATCGGGTGGCCGTAAGACTTCAGCGGCGGGAAAGAAGTGATTCTGCTTGACACCTCGGTGCTGATCGACGCGCTCACCGGCGCCCGACGCTTGGCGCCAGCGCTTCGCCGCGCGATTGCGAGTGGCGAGCGAATAGCGCTTCCGGCATTGGTGCTGTATGAATGGCAACGCGGGCCGCGTCGCGAAGAAGAATTGGTGGCGCAGGAAGCGTTGTGGCCAGGTGAAGCGGCGATCGCGTTCGGCGCACACGAGGCCGCGACGGCGGCGGCGCTGTACGGAAAGGTTCGTGCTCCACGGGGGCGCGAGATCGACCTCGCCATTGCGGCATGTGCGATTTGCAGCAGCGCCGAACTGTGGACTTTGAACGTCAAGGATTTTCGCGACGTACCCGGATTGGCCCTGTACACGCCGGAGTAGCGCTTGACGACTTGATTGTCGCGCCGGGCCGCTCCGCCACGCTCAAGGCCGAGGTGCCACGAGGAGGGGCGTTGGTCGAGGCGCGTTGACATACATCCATATACGCTGTATGGTTATCCATATGAAGACAACATTGAATATCGACGACTCCGTCATGGCCAGGCTCCGCAAGGAGGCGGCGCGCAGCGGGCGCACCATGTCCGAACTCGTCGAGACAGCGCTCCGCAGTTTGCTCCAGTCCCGACGGACGAGGGCCGACCTGCCGCCGCTCCCGACATTCGACAGCGGTGGCGCGCTGGTCAACATTGCCGATCGCGATGCGCTGTACCACGCGATGGAAAACCGGTAGGTGTTCGTCGTCGACACCAACGTTCTGGTTTACGCCGCCGATGTGCGCGCCGCTGAACATGCGCGATGTCGCGAACTGCTTGAACGCTGGCGCACCGGAAGCGCCGCGTGGTTCCTGACCTGGGGCATCTGCTACGAGTTTCTCCGTGTCGTGACGCACCCGCGCGTGCTGCGCAATCCGTGGACAACGCGCGAGGCACACGAGTTCGTGGATACGATCGTCGAGTCGCCGGGGCTGGAGATGCTCATCCCAACGGACCGACACGGTGCGGTGCTGCGCGACGTGGTTCGGGAGGTGCCGGTCATTGCCGGGAACCTCTGGCACGACACCGAAACCGCCGTGTTGATGCGTGAACATGGCGTGCGACGCATTTGCACTCGTGATACCGACTTTCACCGGTTTCGGTTTCTCGAACCGGTCGATCCGATGGTTGCTGAACTCTAGCTGTGCGCCAACAAGGACTTCTTGATGCTCACCCGGCGCCTGGAGATTTCCGAAGGGTCGTATGCTCAAGAGCGATGTGCGGAATCGGTTCGTCTGCTCCCCTGACCGTGGGAAAAACGCAACAGCACAATACACGCTCCTTCGAGGGCGGAGAACGTGATCGCGTCGGGAAGTGGTGGGGACGGGTCGGACGAACGGGCACGACACCATCCGAACGGAAGACCACTCCCGGTTCAGCGAGGAGCGTGGCCTGTCTTGCAATACCAAAAC
>JANMRE010000740.1:0-26270 GCA_031370885.1 Gemmatimonadaceae bacterium | reverse complement strand
GGCGGTGGATCGCGCGAAACCGACGCGCTGGTCCCCGACGGCGAATACGCCGCGTCGTGTGTGGGGCGCGAGCGGGTGTTCGAGTCCATTGCACGCCGCACCGGATCGCCACTGTTGTTGTATCGGTTGTTCTACGCGTGCGACTTGCGCTACGGCGTTGTCACAGAAATTGCGCTGAAGGTGGTGCGTCGCGAGCCCGTATCACTGGCTGCTGGATACGCCAATGTCATTTGGCAAGGCGATGCCAACCGTCTTGCGCTCCGCGCCCTGACGCTCGCCGCGACGCCGGCAGTGGCGCTCAACGTCACGGGATCGATGGTTTCGGTGCGGGAAATCGCCGAGCACATTGGTCGCATCGTCGGCATCGCGCCGCTGTTCGAGGGCGACGAAAGCCCGCACGCACTGATCGCCAACACCGATCGCCTTGCGCAGATGCTCCCACACCACGCGCTCCCGCTTGAGACCCTCTGCGAATGGGCCGTCAGGTGGATTCGCAACAACGGCCGCCTGCTGAACAAGCCCACCAAATTCGAGGTGCGCGATGGCCGCTTCTGACTCCGTGGCGCTCAATGTGCGGCAGCATCTGCTGCACGGGCAGGTGATCCCGGCGCATCCCCTGGCGCTTACGCCGCACCGCACCGTCGATGAGCGGCATCAGCGCGCACTGACGCGCTACTACATCGCTGCGGGTGCGGGCGGCATGGCCGTTGGCGTGCATACCACGGGTTTTCAAATCCACGACAGCAACGTGGGGCTTTATCGGCCGGTGTTGGAACTCGCCGCCGAGACAGCAAATGCCGCGCTGGCCGGTGACCACGCGCGACCGTTCGTGCGGGTAGCCGGGATTGTTGGCGACACGCATCAGGCGGTGAAGGAAGCCGGGATTGCCAACGCGCTTGGCTATCACTGCGGACTGTTATCGCTTGGCGCGTGGCGCGACGCCGACGATTCGGCGATTCTCGCCCATTGTCGGCACGTCGCCGAAACCATTCCGCTGTTCGGGTTCTATCTGCAGTCCGCGGTGGGCGGCCGACGGTTGTCGTACGCATTCTGGCGGGAGTTCGCCGAGATCGCCAATGTGGTGGCCATCAAGGTGGCACCATTCGATCGCTACGCCACGCTCGATGTGGTGCGCGCGGTGGCCGCCGCCGGTCGCGACGATATCGCGCTCTACACCGGCAACGACGACGCAATCATGGCCGATCTGGTCACCGATGTGCCCGTGGTGACTGGTGGTCGCGCGCATACGCGTCATTTCGTGGGTGGTCTGCTGGGGCAATGGGCGGTTTGGACGCAGCGCGCCGAACAACAGCTCAATGAGATCCGCGCGTGGCGCGCCTCGGGTGCGATGACGGTTCCGCGCGAATGGCTCACCATGGGCGCGGCGCTCACCATGGCCAATGCCGCCATCTTCGACTCGGCCCATGGCTATGCCGGATGCCTGCCGGGTATTCTCGAAGTGCTGCGCGTGCAGGGACTGGTACCAGGGACGTGGACGCTCGATCCGCATGAACGGTTATCGGTCGGACAGGCAGAGGCGATCGCTCGGGTCGCGCAGCAATTCCCCGTGCTCGCCGACGATACGTTTGTCGCGGCGCATCTGGACGAGTGGTTGCGCTGACGCGGCGAGCCGCATCCACGTTCTTGGTGGGCGAGACCAGCGGCAGGCCGTCATGAAAAATCATAGGCTTGGATCTGCCCAGACGCGCGACTGAGCGGTCTGCCAATGCGGACGACGATGTCCCCATACGTCTCCCCGTTACGCGGTTGAGGTAGAGGGGGCATCACGTCGTTCGCGGCCGATCCCCGCCTATATCGACCACGTCAAGGAGTCGGGATGATCCGCGCGCATTCAATGCACAAGGTGACACCGGATTCGGTGTGGGGCGTGAGCCCGGCGTGGCGACTTTTCCGATCGGCTACTCGCTCGATCGTCGGGCTCGCGTTCCTGTTCAATACAGGATGCGGTGGCGGCACCGACGCAACACTCATCACGCCGCCGCCGCCGACATCAGGCGCGCCAGCATCTATCACTATCCAGGCCGGCGACCTCCAGATTGCAGACATCAACGCCGATATTCCGATTCGCCCGGCTGTCATCGTCAAGGACGCTGCCGGCCGGCCGGTCCCAAGCGCCGTGGTGACCTTCTCCATCAATGCCGGTGGTGGATTTGTTACTGGAGGGAGCGCCACAACGGGAGCCGACGGGCTCGCCACGATCGGCAGCTGGACCCTCGGCCCCGTGCCCGGAACGAATGTGCTGCGAGCCAGCGTCGCTGGCGTCACACCGAAACTGATAACCGCTACCGCGAGGGCGGCCGCCGTTGCCATCGCGACCAACTATCCCATTCCGTTGGCCGGAGGCTCGCTAACGTACAGCCGAACGGGTGACCCGCTGAACGGACTCGTACTCGCGGTACCTGCGGCCGCTTTCGGGCACGCCACTCAATGGTCGATCACGGCGCATCCCACCGCGCCGGCATCGCTTCCCAACGACGTCTTTCTCGTTGCCCCGATGCTGACGATTGCCAACAACGAGTTGTACGCCGACTCGCTCATTCGCCTTCGCATTCCGGTGCGCGCCGGCATCGACACCGCCGTGGCGGCATTCTTCTACGATCCCGTCTTCTGGCACGCGCCACCAGCTTCCCTGCCACCCTGCCATCCGGCACATCAGGCGCATTAGGCGGGTTCAGCGCCGCACGTACCCCTGTGAACGTCGTGATCGTCGGGGCGAAACGCGCCGTTTTGATGGTCAAGCAAATCACGACTTCGTTCACTCCGTCCTCCGACACCTGGGGATTCGGGAATCAGCTCGATTGGTACAGCTATCGTCGTGGCATTTCGGCCGGGATGGCCATGACCGAGGTGGATTATCACGTCAGGTACGCGCCGGTGTCGTCAACGTTGTTCAGCAGGTTTTATCAAGGGCCGGGCGGCGTCCCGTTCTGGGGAGACAGCCCGGTCGGGATCAGGCTGTCGTCGCTTACCGAAGCGGCAGTGGATGTCGTCATCAAAAAGCTGTATGTACCCGCAGCAGGAGCCTACCTGGGCACATTCCTTACCACCAAGGATACTCAGGTGTTCGACGCCCTCGTGCTGGCGATGTACCTGACCGGCAAGCCGCAGATCTTGGCCGCGCAAGGCGCCGCCGAGTTGTTCCACGCTCTCGTAGTGTTTCAAGCCCGGCCGGGTCAGTTGATCATCACCAGTCCCAACGTCCCTGGTGGCAGCGGGACGTTGTCTTTCGATGGCACGAAATTCGCCGAACGCAGCGTGGCGCAGTATGTGGGGGCGCCCTTGGCGCCAGTGTCCGGTTACACGGTACTTGCGTTGAGTTCGCTGTTGCCGCTGTCGACCCTGTCAGCAAACTGGGCCGCAGCGGCTGCTGGAACCATCGGCGACAACTACTACCCCACCATGCCGTTGGAGTACTACAACTACACCAGCAAGGAATGGGAATCAGTACCGGCCGGCCCAACGCTGCTGATTGCCAGCGACACGTTCCTGGTGCGAAACAATTGCAGCAACTGCACCCGGTTCCGCAGTGGCAGTCCCCTCGCCACTCGCCAGTACCTTGAAGTGTACGAAAAAGACAGTGTGACGATCACTCTCCCCGGAAATGCCCCCTTCACCACCACGACCGGCGATACCACCTTCTCCATTCGCTTGACGGATATCGGGGTGTGCAACGTAAAAATTGAAGTGGTGAACGCGGCCCTCGGATTGCTGGGGATTGACTCCACCATTACCACGACCAAGGCGCTGCAGGTCTACATTGATCAATCGCCAATCCTCCGTGCCTATCCAGGTGACGTAAAAACGCTGAACGCGACGGTCACCGGCTTTCTGCCGCCCAACGTGCGGTACGACTGGGTTTTTGGCGATCAGGGGGTCACGCGCTTCCCGACGACCGTACCCTCCACGACCCACACCTGGGCGGCCCTCGGCAGCTATACCGCATCGGTTGCGCTCCGCGACCCGGGCACCAACTCGCTGCTTGGCGGCACGTTTACCAACGTCCAGATCAAGAACTGGGCGGGTGCGTGGTTGATTACTTCTTTCATCCGCACGGGTGAAACATTCACCGACCAGTTCACCATCCCCAGGGACTCAATAGCCTGGGGACAGATGCGCGACACGCTGTCCAAAATTGAATCGGGCGCGGTTCCGGCGCTCGTGTTTCTGGATGACCCGGTGCTCTGGCCCGAGCCCGCCGTGTACTTCGAGATCTTCCCGCCTGGGAACCTCTTCCTCGACCTCTACTATTGGCAGCCTGGCGGCCTCGTCACCCAGCTGGCGCGCACCTCAGCTATCCAGTTCAGCAGCTACACCCAGACCGGCAACACCAAGAGCGGGACACTCAATGGTACGGGATACGTGACCACACTTAACGGCAGTTTCCTCAACTCAATCAGTGCCGTGAAGTCCCAGAACCAATTGAGCGGGACGATGACAATCGGGCTCCATGCCGTCAACGGCGCCCATGGCTCACGCACCTATCAGTTCATTGCCACACGTGTGAGCCCGTAAGGAACCCCCCGCCAATATGGTGTGAGACGATTCCCCTCGCGTAATTATTGAGGAACTCAGGGGGCACAGGAGGTCCACCGTATGACCGTGCCATCCCGCAGTGCTGAAACATTTCTTCACACGGATGGGTACGCTTGCCGTGCGTCAGGGGTTATGACTTGTTTCAGGCAATGGCATCATAAGGATGCCGCATTCATTCAAACCCAACATGGTAGAGCAAACAATGACACTTCTGATACGCGCGCGCGTACTCGCCTCGCTCGTCACCTTCTCGCTCGCGCTCGCGGCCTGTGCTCCGAAGGATGCGGACATCAAGGTCGCCGCTGACCAAGCAGTCGCCGGAGTATCCGGTGTGACCGTGGACGTTGCCAAGGGCGTCGCCACGATTTCGGGGCAATTCGCCGACGAAGCCTCCAAGGCCTCAACCGAAGCAATGGTGAAGGCGGTGAAGGGGGTGAAGTCTATCGTCAACAACGGCACAATCACCCCTCCGCCGCCACCGGTTGTCATCTCCGAAGATGACATGCTGAAGACGAACGTCATGGCCGCGCTCAAGGACTTCTCGACACTTATGGCCGATGTGAAAGACGGTGTCGTCACACTGACGGGCGAGGTCAGCAAGGCCGACCTTCCCAAGGTGATGCAGGCGCTTTCGGCGCTGCACCCGAAGAAGATCGACAACAAGGCCACGGTGAAGAAGTAGCGCGTTATCCATATCACACCAGACATATCAAATGCCGACTCTTCAGGACAAATACGCCGAGCTGATCACCGCGGCGAACGCCAGTGGCGCGACGGATCTTGCCGTGCGTGCGCAGGATAGCATCCTCTACATCGATGGCGTCGTGCCGACCGGTGAAGCAAAAGACAAGTTGTGGGCAGTGTATGACAAGATCGATCCGGACTTTCGCAGTGGAGACCTCGTTCTCAACCTGAACGTGTCCCCCGCTGCGCCGTCCACCCGTCTCAAGGTCACCACGGAGAGTTCAAACCTGAACATCCGCAAGGGACCTGGTACCGATCAGCCCATCGTCGGTAAGGCTCCACATCACTCCGAGGTGACACTCCTCAGCAAATACAACGGCGAATGGGCGCTCATTCGCTCGGAAAATGGAGAGGAAGGCTACTGCTCGTTGAAGTATCTGACTCCCATCTAACACGACGGAATGCGTGACGGCGTAATCCGTCACCCTTGAGCGCATCCCGAGCGTCCTGGTCGCTGTCATTCGTGTACGGGCCACGGCGGCCGCAGTGCCGAGTGTCGTGCCGCAATGCTGCGGTCTGGTGTGGGATGCGCTCAAGGCGCAGGGAAACGGGGGGTCGTCATGCCCGGAGGCGTGGGTCTGCGGTTGCGTAAGGGTCTGGCCGATGGCGCCCATGACAACGCTGATGCGCTCTTGCACCTTCTTCGTCGACGACGTCCAGTAGCCGCGAGCGACCGCGAGGACGCCGCCGACCCCGACGATGACTCCCCCGAAGCCGAGCCAGGCAGCCGCAGGGTGGAGTGCGTTGCCCGCAAAGAGCAATGCAAAAAACATCGCCATCCCGGAAAAGGCCGCGACGGTAACGAGCGTGCCGCGACGGTCCATTGCGACGGCCACGGATGTGCCGTCCTCCTCGGGGCGCGCCGTGACGCTGAGCGTGTCCATCTCACCTCCGTCACGCCAAGTCATGCCCATCGGGCCGGAATGTCCAGTATTCCCGCCGGACTCGCCCGCGCTGATACGAATGGCGGACAAAAGCTGCGCGGCCCTCTTCTCGTCGAGCACGATGGGCAAACGCACCTTGTGTTCGTGTCGCAACGGTCCACCAATCAGGCGCTCGAATGGAGATGCCGCGACCTTGGCAGCGAGCAGCCGCGCCGCCCGCTCGACGAACGCAGGGCCAAAACCGACTTGCGCCGCAGCCGCTTTCATCTCGGTCAGCGTCAACCCGGCTGACGAGTAAGCCGTCGGCGATGCCGACGGTGGGGGTTTTCATGGCACGACCTTCACGCCAAGCGCGCGCGCGGCGTTTAGCAGGTCGGTGTCCTTGCTAGCGAGGTCGCTACCGGTGCGCACTGCAAGTTCGAGATAGGCGGCGGCGTAGGCGGTGAGCCGATGCGCCTGCGCAAGCGTGAAGGTTTCACGCCAGGCCCGCCCGACGCCGTCCCCATCCGTGGCGATCGGCAAGGCGCCAAGGAGCGTGAGCCGCGCCGAGGCGTCTGCCGCGCTGATGCGCTTTCGGCGCGCCGCGCTGGTGAGCACGTTGGCGATCTCCCAATGCCAAAGCGCGGGAACTGACGCGCCTTCGTCGCGAACCCGCTCCATGAGCGCGTCGGTGGCGGGGGCCGCTTCATCCTCGAAGCACCAGGCGGCGGCGATCGAACAATCGAGCACCAGAGCGCTCACCTGCGCCCCTCGTCCCGTGCCGCCTTCCAGCCGCCATCGCCGAGCGTAGCGCCTTTGCGCAAAAGTTTGAGTTTGGCGATGGCGGCGTCAACATCGCCCCGCGCGGCGGAATCCGCCTTGGTCAGCCGCGCCACCGGCCGGCCATGCTTTGTGATCAGCACGTCCTCGCCAGCGGCCACCAGCTCGAGCAGGGCTGAAAGGCGGGTTTTGGCCTCGAAGGCGCCGACTTTGATCATGCATGAATTTAGACTAGAAGTTTCAACCAGTCAAGATCGACTCGTAGGGCCTCACACCGCTGCCGCGGTCAATTTCACGCCTGCTCGCGCGAGCGGCCGGCCTGGTTAGACGCTCACAGCCGGATGCGAACCCGATCTCCCACGAAGCGCACCGTCGTCGCCGTTGGCATTCCTGCCACGCGAACCGCAAACGTTCGCAGCTCGGCTCCGGTCAGCTTCGACCCGCGCACAAGCTGCAAGGTGAGCTGCCGACTGCGGTCATCCCACATCATCTCAATCCCGGTCCACTCGCCCCTGCGGTAGTTGAACGTATGGCCGTCGTCATCGTACATCACGCTGGTGCGGCTCGCGCCCGGATACACCACAAGCTCCGTCGGTTCGCTGCTGGGTTCTTCCGTGTATTGCTTCACCGGTCCCATCGGAATCACCGCGCCCGCGCGCACATACAGCGGCATGGTAGCCAGATCGACAGGTTTTTCAACTTCGCGTCCGCCTTCAACGCGCTCGTTCGTCCAGAAATCGTACCACACGCCGCGCGGTAAGTAGACTCGGCGCGACGTCGCGCTCTTTTCCACCACGGGCGCGACGAGTATGTCCGGGCCCCACAGGTACTCATCGCCGCGCGCAACGGCCGTCGGATCGTCGGCGTGATGCAGCCACAGCGCACGCATCATCGGCATTCCCGTCTGGTGCGTCTCACGCAGTGCCGAATACGTGTACGGCATAAGTCGCATGCGCAGCTCGAGATACTTTCGGAGAATCGGCTCGACCTGCTTGTTGTTCAGCTCCGCGGGATCCACGCGGAAGCTGTTGTTGGCGCCCGTCTCGAATGGCCCACCGTCGCCGCCATCCCACCCCCACGGCAAACGCAAATGCCAGTTGCGACCGTGACAGCGGAAGCTCGGGCAAAATGCGCCGAACTGGAACCAGCGTACATGCAGTTCACCGGTGTACTCGGCCGTCGGATAGAATCCGCCGATGTCGCTTCCCCAGAGCGGGAATCCTGAAAGACCCGAGTTGATGCCAATGGGCACGTGCAATTGCAGCGTGCGCCACAAACCTTGCGTGTCGCCCGACCAGATGTAGCCGCCGTACCGCTGAATGCCCGGACTCGCGTTGCGGTGCAACGCAAATGGTCGCTCGTTTGGCACCCACTGCTGCATGCCTTCCCAGTACATCCGGTGGCGATTGAGGCGCGATGGGCCGTCGAGTCCATCGCCCTGATCGGGCCACCAGCCGTCGACACCAACCTGCTCGAACACACCCTTGTGCAAGGGCCAATAACATGCCGCGGTGCGATCGGGAGGCCACTGATTCTGCGCATTGCGTCCACTCGGCTGCGGCGGGCCCGTGCACACGTCGGTCACTGAGCCCGTGAGTGTGCGCCCCTCGATCACGACGTGCAGCACCACCCGGAAATGCCGCCCGTGCAGTTCGTCAAACATCTGCTTCGGATTCGGAAAGTTGTCAGGCTTCCAGCCAAATTCACCGTTTCGCGTATTCCATCCCGACGGAGTGAATTCCGTGCCGAGGTAGATCAGCGTGTCGCACGGCAACTTCTTCTCACGCATCGTGCGCGCGACACCAAGGACTTCATCCGGTCCACTCAACGTGCGATGAGACTGCAGATACCCGAGTGTCCAGCGCGCTGGCATTTCCTGAAAGCCGGTGATCATCGCGTACTCGCGCATGATGACCTTCGGATCGCGCGACGCAACGAGGAACACATCGAGGGGCGAATTCGTCGTCAGTTGCGTGGGCGTTGGGCTTGCGGCTCCGACCACTCCCGCTTCGCCGCCGAACGGCCGCTGCGGCGCGGGCGTGAACGTGCCTTCTGCCCCAGTCAGATCGAACGTGCCATACGGCTGATGGATGAACATCGCCCAACCATCTTCCGTGCCGATCAGCCACTGCACCGGCGCGCGTGTCCCGTGGGTGGACAACCGATACGTAGTGTTGCTCACCTGGCCGTTGCGCATCTGATCGATCACGCCTTTGCGATCGAACTGCGCGCCCCCCTCTCCGAAACCAAGCAGCGGGCCTTTGCCGAGGAGGAAAGTAACCTCGGATGTCTCGGTACTCAGGCCAAGTCGCTGCAGCACCTCACCACGTGCGGTCTCGATGGTCAGCGACGGCGGCGACGCGGTGAACTTCACCACGACATCACGCGCGCGCACCTGCGCGAGGTTCGACGCCTCGGTCGCACGCGCGACGGGCCGGGCCTTGTCGTCGACGATCAGCGCGCCGGTTACCGGCACTGGCGTTCTGGTGCCGGCTACGACCGGTGATACAGTGATGCGCACAGTCGTTGGCGACAGCGACCACACGGCGATCTCGACGTGTCTCCCGCCGACGATGATGTCCGCCGACTCGCTCTGAAATGCGCCCGCAAAGTATGCGCCCGACGCAACCGCGCCGAGTCGCTTGAGCGCGACCCGGCGAGAGATACCTTCGGAGTTCAGTCTATCCGTCATGCGCTGCTATTTAAGCGCAGCGGATGGTTTCCCGCGAGTTAGCCTGATGCGAGGAAGAAACACGCGTCCGTACGGCCTTCGAATTTTCGTCGCTCTCACATGCCTTGACATGAAGATGCTATAGTGTGACATTATGATGCATGCGTACCACTATCCGTCTCGACGACTCGCTCCTTCGTGACGCCAAAGCCATGGCGGCAAGGGCCGGGCGATCACTGAACGACTTCATAGAAGAAGCGGTGCGCCTCGCCGTCCGCATGCCAGATGCCTTGCCTGCGGTGTCCGTCGAGCTGCCGGTGTTTCGCGGCGGTCATGGCCTTCACGCCGGCGTATGCGGCGCGTGATGACAGCGCTCGCCACACCGAATACCGCGAATGGGTGGTTCGCGCAATGCGCGGGCCCGAGGCGGTGGGATTGTCGGAGCTTGTACTCTCCGGTGTGGTTCGCGTGCTCACGCATGCGCGCGTCTTCAACCCGCCGATGCCCATTGTCGACGCGCTGACGTTCGTGGACGCGCTCCGCGCGCAGCCGCGCGCGGTCGCATTGCGTCCCGGGGAGCGCCACTGGTCGCTGTTCACCGCGCTGTGCCGTGACGGCGACGCTCGTGGCAACCTGGTGGCCGACGCGTACCACGCGGCGCTGGCGATCGAAGCGGGTGCGGAGTTCATCACCACCGATCGCGACTTCGCGCGATTTCCGGGCTTGCGATGGCGTCCGCCGTTCGCATGAGCGGCGGCAAGAAGAAGCAGTTGGGGTTGTGTGGGAGATGGTGTTTTGGGCCGCACGGAAATGCGCTGCCCAAAGCGCCAGCGCGCTAACGTCCGAACCAGTAACTCGACTTGATCACAGTACGCGGTGATCGCACACGTCGGCAAGGCCGATCTCAGCGGGGCGCGTGCGATCATTCGCGACGCGATCGGACCGACGTCGGCCACCGAGCTGGTGGCGTACTTCGCCGGTTACAACGAGATGGCGTGGCTGCTGGAGGACAAGGAGTATCAACTGCTCTTTCGGCTGTCGCCCGCAGCGTTTGACAACGATCGCGCATGGTGGGGGCAATCGCTGGCCATCGCGGCCAGCCAACGCGGCGATGTTGTGCGCGCCCGCGCGTATGCCGATTCATCGCTGGCGATCTCGGCATCGCAGTCGACCGCGAATCCCAGCGATCCGCAGCTGCATGCGCTGTACGGAGTGGTGTTGGCGTTGGTTGGCCGAACCGCCGACGGCATTCGCGAAGCCGAGCAGGGAGTCTCGCTGGCGGCATCGAATGTGAATGATCAGAACAGCCTGTACTCGCGCCTGCAACTGGCTCGCGTGTACACCATCACCGGGATGAAGGACAAGGCGATTGCCCTACTGGAGGCGCTCGCGCTCGCGCACTACGTCATATCGCCGGCACGCCTGCGACTCGATCCGTCGTTCGCGTCGTTGAAAGGGAATCAGCGATTTGAGAAGTTGCTGGTGGAGAAATGACCCTGTTTGCTCGATGCGCACGAAGGGTTGTCAGTCGGACAGGCAGAGGCGATCGCTCGGGTCGCGAAGAAATCATGGCGCCGACTACGTCATGGCGTACGGCTACGGCACTCTCCACCTCACACGTACATGCTCCGATACCTCCGACACGTCGTCGTCGCCGTTGCGCTAAGCACGCCACTCTCCGCTCAGCCACCCGTGAGCGTCACCGGCCTGATGACGGAATACCGTGTCAATCCCATCGGCACCGACGTCCTTCGGCCTCGACTGAGCTGGCGCATCGAGAGCGCGCGGCGCAACACGATGCAGGCGGCGTATCAGATTCAGGTGGCGACCACGCAAGAGGCCCTTCAAGCTGGGCGGTCACTGCTCTGGGACTCCGGTCGGATTCCAACCGATGCGTCAATCTTCCAGCCCTACGGCGGCACAACGCTGACGTCGTCCACGCGCTACTTCTGGCGCGTGCGCGTATGGGATGCGATCGGCAGGCAGTCGGCGTGGAGCGAGCCTGCCTGGTGGGAAACGGCGCTGTTGAATCGCACCGACTGGTCGGCGCAGTGGATCGGACCGCCGACTGCCGCACACGATTCGGCTGGCGCTCCCGCACCAGTACTGCGCAACACATTCACCGTGAAGGGCGTGGTGCGATCGGCACGCGTGTACATCACCGCGCGAGGCTTGTACGAGCTGCATCTCAACGGCCAGCGCGTCGGCGAAGACTTCTTCACACCCGGATGGACAAGCCTCAATAAACGGCTGCAGTATCAGACGTACGACGTCACAACAGCAATCACGCAGGGCGACAACGCGCTGGGCGCCATGCTCGGCGACGGTTGGTACCGCGGGTATCTCGGTTTCAACGGACGACGACATGCATATGGCACGACGGTCGCATTGCTCGCGCAGCTTGACATCCGGTATGCGGATGGCCGCACGCAACGCGTGACCACCGACAGCACGTGGCGCATGTCCACCGGGGCCATCACCTTCGCGGATATCTATCGCGGCGAGAGCTACGACGCACGTCGCGAGCAGGCTGGCTGGGACCGTGCCGGATTTGACGCGCGGACATGGCTGCCGGTTGCCGTCGTGCCCGCGACGACAGCAGCACTGGTCGCGCCCACCAGTGAGCCAGTGCGGCGCACCTTGGAGATCAGGCCCGTAGCCATCATCCGATCACCGTCCGGAAAAGCGATCTACGATCTTGGTCAGAACGTGACGGGTTGGGTACGTCTCCGTTTTCGTGGCGCAGTCGGCACGACAATCACGCTCACGCACGCTGAGGTACTCAACGCAGCGGGCGAACTCTACACCGACAATCTGCGCGACGGGTTTCAGATAGATCGCGTCACGCTCAAGGGTGACGGTGACGAAACATGGGAGCCGCATTTCACCTATCACGGCTTTCGCTATGTCCAGGTGGACGGACTCACCGGTACGCCATCAGTCGACAACGTCACGGGCGTTGTCGTGCGCAGCAACCTCGCCGAGACCGGCACGTTTGTAACGTCAGATACCCTGCTGAACAAACTGCAACAAAACATCGTGTGGGGTCAGCGCGGCAATTTTCTCGACGGGCCAACCGATTGCCCGCAGCGCGACGAGCGCCTGGGGTGGACCGGCGACGCGCAGGTGTTCGCGCGCACGTCGAGCTTCAACATGAACGTCGCCGGTTTCTTTTCGAAGTGGCTCGCGGACCTCGCCTTGGATCAGCATGCGGGTGGCAGCGTGCCGTGGGTCATTCCCAATCCGCTGGGCGGCGACAGTCTGCACTTCGCCTCGGCGGCCGGCTGGGGCGATGCGGCAACTGTGGTGCCGTGGACCATGTATCAGATGTACGGCGATCGCAGCGCATTGGAGCGACAGTTTGCGAGCATGACCGCGTGGGTGGACTACGAAACGCGGCGGGCCGGCCCGGCACTCATCTGGAAGCAGGATTCCCACTTCGGCGATTGGCTGGCGTGGCACAGCGACGACGCAGGGTATCCCGGCGCGACGACTGGCACCGATTTCATCGCCACGATTTATCTCGCCCATTCTGCCGACATTGTGTCGCGCGCCGCTGCTGTGCTTGGTCGATCGAATGATGCAGCACGCTATCGCGCGCTGTTCACGCGCGTGCGCGAGGCATTTCGTCGTGAGTTCGTGTCCGCAAACGGACGTGTTGCGGAAAACACACAGACTGCGTACGCGCTCGCGCTCAACTTCGGACTGCTCGATCCGGGCGAAACGCTCCAGGCCGTGCAGCGGCTCGTCGATAACATCGAACGTCATGGCGGTCATCTTTCGACGGGTTTCCTTGGCACACCGGAACTCACCCATGCGCTGTCTCGGAATGGGCGCACCGACGTCGCCTTTGCTTTACTGAACCAGCGCACCTATCCCGGGTGGCTCTACCCCATCACCCGCGGTGCGACCACCATGTGGGAACGCCGGGACGGCATTCGTCCGGACGGGTCGTTCCAGGAGAAGAGCATGAACTCATTCAATCACTACGCGTTCGGGGCGATTGGTGATTGGATGTACCGGACAATCGGTGGACTCGATGTGGATGACGCCGCACCAGGGTACAAGCATGCGTTGATCGCGCCCGTCGCGGGGGGAGGCATCACGAGCGCGAAGACGGAGTTGCAGACGCCGTACGGCACGCTGGGTTCGGACTGGCGCATGACAAACGGGGCGATGGTGCTGACTGTCGTCGTTCCGGCGAACACGACGGCCAGCGTGACGCTGCGCAACACCACGCAAACGACGGCGCGCGAAGGGGGGATGTTGCTGTCATCCGCTCTCGGTGTGCGCGGCGTGCGGGCCGAGGGGAACGACCTGGTCGTGGACGTTGGCTCGGGGCGCTATGTTTTTTCGACCGCCGTCACTCCTCCATCCCTTCGATGACTATCGCATCGTTCGCAAAGGTGTCACGTCAGCATTTGCCTCGCCGTCACCGTGTCTTCGTGCACTGAACCTGCGCGGCGGCGCTATTAAACAGCGGCAACATCGCCTTTCGGCTCAAGCAGGATGATGTGGCAACACTGAGCGGCGCGACGTTTCTGGGGCGGACGGCGGACGAGCGATATACTACTATGTAGTTTGTGTAAACCACAAACTGTACTTGTGTTTTACTGCACTCCGTTTTCACAAGTACGTCGTCGCATTGCCGGGACGTTGAAACGACTGCGATCACCCAACGGCCGCCCACTTCTCCCGTGAGCGGCCGTTCAACTCGTCGCGGTGCGCCCGGCTACACGCGTCGTGGCGTGCCCTTTGTCCGGAATGTGGAACCAGGACCCGCGCGAGGAATTTTGGTCCGTATCGTACAGCTGTCGTGCCGACGCGACCGCAGGTCACCTGCTGGTGTCCTGCGGGATGTGTGAAGCAAACGCCGGCGCCGCCTTGTTCATGGCGGCAACCGTACTGCGTCACGAGGGTTTCGAAATCTCCGAAAGTGCTTCACCGGCAGCCTCGATATCGGAGCTCACCACGGCAAAATCGCCAAGCGCCACGATTCCCACGAGTCGCTTGTCCGCGTTCACAATCGGCAAGCGTCGAATCTGGTGCTCGCTCATGATCTTTACTGCATCGTCCACGGAATCATCCTCGTAAGCCCAGACGATGCCCTCGGACATGACCTCGCGCACCGTGGTACTCGGATCCTTGCCGTCGGCCACGGCACGAATCGCAATGTCGCGATCCGATATCGCTCCAATCATGCGATCGTTTTCTCCCACGGGCATCATCCCGAAGTTACCCTTGCGCATGTGTTGTGCAGCCTCCGTGATCGTTCCGTCCGGGCTGATGACCTGCACATCCCGGCTCATCACGTCTTTTAGCTTTTGCATGTCATTCTCCTTGCCTCAATCGAAGCAGTACAAGACGCGACTTACGAACAATCGCGTAGTCGAGGCCGTCGAGCGACCTTTGAGCTCATTCCCATTCATTAGAAGCCTTCCTGAACTGGAGCGAACTCCGAACGGCAATGTTCAACAGTTGCGTGTATTATCGCATTCGCGCGACTACCCGTGAATAGACCAAAGGGATGAAAGAAGCAGTAGCCAATCGGGGGCATCGCAACCTGGAACGCGGTTCCCAGGAACTTTCCGGCATATTGAAGGACTGGCGGTAGACTGCAAGAACCGTCTCTGGGTCAGACGGCCAACTCACTCACCCGCTTTGATGTGTGGGAGGGAGGCAGCATGATCGCTACTGTGGAAAGTCCCCTGCGCCTCGCGCGTGAATGCCCGTGTGGATTGTCGGCGAAGTGCTCTACGGTATCGGCGTCGACGACGAGGGCGACGGGGAGACGATACGCGCGCCAATGCCGGGCGTGACCTTGACCGATTGTCCGCGCGAAGATCAGTGGCGCGTGCTTGAGCCGGCGTCAGGCAACCGCGCGTTCGACCTGCAGGTGCGCACCTCTCAATGGCAGTTCAGCGAGTACGACGACAACACCGCGAATATCGGGATTGGCGGCGCCCTCAATCGCGGCCGGACGCGCACGGTCCTGGAGCTTGGAACGATCAAGAAGAAGGACTGCGGTGAGTGCGACCTCGTCATAGCCGGCGTTCGAGTGGCGCGCCGCATGTCGAGAATCTTGAACGAAAGCGCCCGGATGCGGTGGGTCTTGCATGCGCATCGCTAACCTCCTTGATCTAACCGTACCGGCGTCCCTGGCGCACCGAGTCCCGTTCGCCTCATGCCGAACGGTTGCGGCGACGGAAAAGGCCTCTCGGTGGTCGCAATTCCACGGAACGCCTGGCAGCTTCTTGCAGTCCAACCGACCTGACCGCTGGCGTCACCGACGCGTATGTTCGGAGATCGACGACACGCGATCAACGTCTGCGACAAGACGTTGGCGCGTGGTACCGATTCCGTTGGACGAGTGATCCCTGACTACCCTGGAGGAAATTCCATGACGAAACGGCGAATTCGGCGCGTCAACCCCACGCAGGCGGCAAAAGTGTCGGGAGTGCTGTACGGCCTCATGGGGCTGCTCTTCGCACCGATCTTCTTTCTTATCTCACTCGCCGCGCCGCGCGGGTCGGGCTACGGTTTTGGAATCGGATTCGCCATTGCACTGCCCGTGCTGTACGCAGTGATTGGCGCCATCGTCACGTTCATCGGAGCCGCCCTGTACAATCTCGTGGCCGGTTGGGTTGGGGGCATCGAGGTCGAGGTCGAGGAGAGCGACTCGTAGTTGCCCTGCCGGCTTTCGTAGTTCTTCGACGTGACATGACGGGCAATGGTCGTACCCGTGACGTTTGCAACACCATCGTACGCACAACGTTGGTGTTGGCGCTCGCTGCGTGTCGCGACAGCACTCCATCGGTGACTACCGAACCCCTGCCCGCCGGCGACGGATATCTGTCGCAACAGGGACTGGGCCGGGTGAATGATCGGTATACCGCCGAAGTCTGGGTGCGCGGCAATACCGGCTACACCACCACGTGGGGCACACGAGGCGCACGCGTTGGCAACGCGGTAAAAGTCTGGGATGTTTCGGGCGCGATCCCGCTGTTGGTTGATTCGCTGATCGTGGCCAACGCCGCCACCCTTGGCGACGTCCAGGTTTCGGACGACGGGTCGCTGTTGGTCGTGGCCGTCGAGTATCAGCCACACGGCGGACTGGCGCTGTATTCACTCACCGATCCGCGCAAGCCGCTGCTCGTCACGCAGTACACGTCGACCACCCTGCAATGGGGCGTGCATACCGCCGAGGTGGCGCGCGTCCGCGGTCGCCTGTATGCCTTCTGCGCCGTCGATCCAGGCTCCGCTGTGGAAGCAAAACTTGTGATTGTCGATATCACCAATCCCGCCACGCCGGTGGAGGTATCGGTGCTCTCGATTGGATATCCGTTCGTGCACGACGTCTTTGTGCGCGATGGATTGCTTTTCACGGCAGAATGGTACCAGGGACTCGGCATCTATGACATCGGCGCGCAGGGCGGATCGCCATCCAATCCGCAGTTCGTTTCCCGTGTGCGGACAGTTGGCGGTCAGGTGCACAACGTGTGGTGGTTTCACGATCCATCCACCGGCGCCAAGCGCTTCGCATTCGTGGGGGAGGAAGGGCCTGGCGTGGTCGGGTCGTCATCGCAGGGTGACATTCACGTCGTCGACCTGACTGATCTCAACCACCCACGCGAAGTGGCATACTATCGCGTGAGTGGGGCCGGCACGCACAACTTCTCCATGGATGAAGAAAACGGCATCCTGTACGCCGCGTTCTACAATGCGGGCGTGCACGCACTCGACGTTCGCGGTGACTTGAGCGTCTGCGAAGAGAGTCAGCGCCACGCCGACGGCCGATGCCAACTGCACCTGATCGCGGGACGGCAGAAGGCCATTCAGGCCAGCGGTGTGCCGGTGTTTGTCTGGGGCGTGCACTACACCGGCGGCGCGGTGTATGCCTCCGACATGCTGAGCGGTTTGTTCAAATTCTCGCCGGTGCGCCGCTGACACGCATAGGGTGGTTGTCTCGCACATCCAACACCAGCGCGTAGTTTGCACGATGCCCCGCGTCGTCATTTCCGTCTCCCACCTCGCCAAACGCTACGGCGCGACCGTGGCCGTCAACGATGTCTCGCTCGATGTCTACGAGGGCGAAATATTCGGTCTGATTGGTCCCAACGGCGCGGGTAAGACCACCACCATGGAGTGTGTGGAAGGTCTCCGAAAACCCGATCGCGGCACCATCCAGGTGCTGGGACTCGACCCTCAGCGTGATGCGTCCACGTTGCGCCAGAAGATCGGTGTCCAGCATCAGGAAGCGCACCTGCAAAAACGCATCAAGGTCTGGGAAGCGGTCGACCTGTGGGCGTCACTGTACTCACAAACCGTCAATGCCAACGATCTCCTCGCTCGGCTCGGTCTCGCAGAGAAACGCAACGCCTGGTTCATGACACTTTCCGGTGGCCAGAAGCAGCGACTCTTTGTCGCCCTCGCGCTCATCCACGATCCCGAGGTGGTGTTCCTCGACGAACTCACCACCGGCCTTGATCCGCAGGCCCGTCGCGCCATCTGGGAGCTGATTGTGGGTATCAAGGAACGCGGCAAGACCGTGTTCCTGACCACGCACCTGATGGAGGAGGCAGAACGCCTCTGTGACCGCGTGGGGATTATCGAACACGGCCAACTGATTGAGATTGGAAAACCAGCCGAGTTGGTGGCCAGGCACTGTCCGGAGCGGCGCGTGGTGTTCACGAGCGACACCACGGATATGGCGCGTCTCATGGCCAAGGTGCCTGCGCTGCAATCAACCGTCAGCACGGACACGACGCACACGCTGTGCGGCGAAGGCGACGAGTTCACAACCGACGTCATTCACGTGATCGCACGGGAAGGCATTCGCGTACGCGGATTCCGGACCGAGCATCCCACGCTCGAGGACGTATTCCTGAAGCTCACCGGCCGCGGCATCAGGGACTGATCAATGCTGAAAGGCTTCTGGAAACTCACCTGGGTTGAGACCAAAATTTTCGTGCGGGAACCCATGGGGGTGGTGGGTACGCTGGGCATTCCGCTGCTGCTCTTTGTCGTGCTGGGACGCGCAGTACGCACCGTGCGTCCCGATCCTGATACGATCACCCAAGGGCCATTCAACGTGGCAATACTCGCCTCGTTGATGATCGCCATCAACGCTGTACTGTCGCTGGTCGCGATCATCGCCATATACCGGGAAGGCGGAATTCTCAAACGACTGCGAGCGACGCCGCTGTCGCCACTCACCATCCTCAGCGCTCAGGTGCTGGTGAAGCTCCTCTTCACCGTCGTGAGCCTGGTGTTGCTGGTCATAGCCGGTCGGCGAATCTTCCCCGGTACGATGAACATTCCGATGGTGAGCTTCGCGGCCGCGCTGTTGCTGAGCAGTTTGAGCATTCTGTCACTGGGCTTCATTATCGCCAGCATCATTCCTACCGCGCGCTTTGCGCAGCCCATCGGTGCCGCGCTGCTATATCCCATGATCGCACTGTCCGGCGTATTCTTTTCGCTGGACCGGCTGCCCGCGGCCCTCCGGAAGCTGGCATACGTGCTCCCAACAACGCACGCCGTGGCACTGATGCAGGGTGTGTGGGACGGATCGGGATGGAGTGCCCATTGGATGAACGCGGTGGCGCTGCTCGTGGTATTCGGCGTGTGCAGCGCACTTGCCACCAGATGGTTTCGCTGGGAGTAATTACGGGCGGCCAAGTCCGGGCATCCGGAAACTTGGCAAGCGGTCGCGGTCGATCATCGCGCCAAACTGCACAACGGACAGCTGGGTGAGAAAGCCAAGGTTGTAGTAATCCTGCCCGTAGTAATAGCGAATGAAACTGCCCCAACCATCGTGCTTGTAGTAGCTGCGGGAAAGTTCCACCGAAAAGCGCACGGGCGGTACGGCGTCCGACATTCCGGGCAGTGCTTCCACAAACGCTTCCAATCGCAGATGTCCCGGTCCGAGACCATGAAACCCCTTGTCACGCCACCAGACCTTGTCGGCCGTCGCATTGATGCGCCAGCCGCCGTATACGTCGCGCAGTTCTTGCGACATGCCACCACCAAGCCAGCGCTCGGGAACGTGATAGCGTGCCCGAATGCCTGCCGACCAGTATCCATCCGACGCCACACCGGCTTCGGCAGGTTCGAGCGTTGAATTGAGGCTGATCGCGCGCCTGTACACGCCGGCTTCCAGGTAGTGCATTGAGAAGCTGCCGTCACGCCGATTGGTGGTGAGCGGAGAAGCCGGAACCGACGGGTCCACCTCGCAATCCTTCTGGTTCGCAGCACGCCGTTGATTGGCGAACAAACACCCGTCCTGACCGTTGGAGTAGTGTCCAACAGTAAGATCGGCGGCGAGCGACGTGACACCATGCGCGTCGAGCGAATCCGGTGTCACACGCTCGCTGGCGCGTCGCACGGCGAAAAGCTGATAGGTGAGCTTTGGCATGTACGACGGTGTGCGCACGGGCGACGATGACTCGGTGGTCATCCTCAGGCGGGTGAGCATGGTGAAACGCAATCCCGAGCCACGGTGCCATGCGCGCGGTCCACTCAGTGCGTTGTCGTACGATGCATTGAGGTTGTTCCAGATACTCAACTGGGGTGCAAGCTGCGCCTCGAAAATCGTGCGCGTCTCGCCGTTTGGCGCATTGGCGAACAGATATTGGCGATCGAAGTGCTGATCGAACTGCAGGCGAAAGCCCGGCACCGCCTGCCCGGGCGCGCTGGTCGGCACGAGCAGCGCAAACGCCATCACACCCATCACACCCATCACACCCACCACGGTACACCGCTTCGCACACGGCACGTTGACAGGTGTCAGCCGGAATCGTGTCATGTTGTCAGCGCGTGACGGCAAGTGCGGCGGCCGCATCGAACGGTTCGCTGGTCACGAAGCCCTGACGATCATTGTGCTCGAATATCGCGAACGAGAACTGCGTTGTGTAGACCTGTTCGATGTTCTGCAGATCGGCCACCACCTCCGACCACTGCGCGAAATTGCGAACGCCAAGCAAGGCGGCACCCGGCCAGAGCTCGCACCGCTGCAGCGTGCGGAACGCCCGGTGGACATCCACCTCGATGTCGCCAGCATGCAGAGCACCATCAGAGATCTTCCACGTGACGGTGGCGAACATTCATGCCTCCTCAGACTGCCAGAGATCCTGGCGGTTGGCCAAAGGTTTGACTTCCCACGACGGGCACCATCACCGTTGCACTCCAGGACCGCGCAGCAGCCGTTTCCGCTGCGCCCCATCATAGTACCGTCCGTTCGCCATCACGCCGACAATGCGCCGCGTGTTTCGAATATCCGCCAGCGGATTCGCATCGAGCAACACCAGATCGGCAATCTTGCCCGCCTCTACCGTCCCCAGAGAATCCAGTTTGAGGTACCGCGCCGGTTCCGACGTGGCGGCACACAACACGTCAAACGCCGACATGCCGCCACGGGCCAGCATCAACAACTCCTCGTGCAAACCAAATCCCGGCGGACTGTTGCGCAGTGGCGCGTCCGTTCCCGTGAGAATATGGACGCCAGCGCGATGCATGGTTGCCACTTGCGTCATGCGCTTGGCAAGCATGGCGCGCCCCACATCCTCGGCGCCCGCAGGAATGCTGTCGGGCATGGGAAAGATCTGCGCCACGAAACGTTTCAGCGCTGCAGGCAAATAGTGCGCCAGTGTATCACCCGGTACCCGCTGCGTTGGCCAACTGGCTACTTCAACCTGTGCCACAAACGTCGGAGTAACCCAGGTATCATTGCGCACGAATCGCGCATATAACGGCGCAAGATCGTCCGACGAGCACCGTCCCAGCGCACCCTGCACGGTGTAGCGCGGTGCCAGCGCCAGTGATTCGGCGGGTGTGCACGGTGCGGGAATGCCCAGCAGGTGCTCGATACTGCGCTGGCCGGAGTCGGACGCCGCCGCCGATCCGACAGCACGCGAGACATGCCCCGCGAACGGGATACCGCGCTCGCGCGCGCGCCGGGCAATGGCAAAATACACCGGCGGTGACAGCTGCCCGTGCACCTTCACGAAGTCCACGCCAAGGGCGATCAGTGAATCGACGCCGGCCCGCCCTTCGTCTGGCGTACGCGTGAGAATGTGAGCAATCGGAACGTCGCCGCCCTCGAGATACGGACCCGACGCGACAATGCGTGGTCCCACCAGTGTCCCCTTCGCAATCTCGGCGCGCCATCGCTTGAGGGTTGGCCAATCGCTGGCCATGTCACGCACACCGGTTACGCCATTCGCGACGTACAGGGCCAGCAGTCCTTCAGCGCCAACCGTGACGGTGTGAACGTGCATGTCCCAGAAACCGGGAATCAGGTACTTGCCGCTCCCGTTTACCACACGCGCGTTGGTCGGCACCCGGGTAGCACTCGCCGACCCCGACGCCACGATGCGGTTGCCACGCACCAGCACCGTTTGATCCGCTCGCGGCAAGGAGTCGCGCGCATCAATAACCGTGACGTGCGTGAAC
This sequence comes from Gemmatimonadaceae bacterium, assembly GCA_031370885.1. Lineage (GTDB taxonomy): Bacteria > Gemmatimonadota > Gemmatimonadetes > Gemmatimonadales > Gemmatimonadaceae > Gemmatimonas. The sequence goes on along the minus strand of JANMRE010000740.1, from coordinate 4,208 downwards.
GCGGTGACGCGCTGAGCGAACGCAGCCGTAGGGAGCGACGTGAGGGCGATGGCCAACCAGCGAAGTCCGCGCATGCATCAATACTCGCGCGCCGAGCCACTACGGGGAAGTCGGCCCGCGCTGGCCACACGCGCGAACGCACCGCACGCCTGATGGCATGCGGTGCGTTCGTATTCCACCCGGACGACAGGAACAGCCGATCAGCGCGCCAAATCGCCCACGGCGCTGGCCAGCATGTGTGCCTTCGGCGCATCGCTTGAGCTCCGCGCCTCGGTGTGCAATGCGTTGCTCAACGCCGTCAGTGCGTCGCGACGCGGTTGCCCCGCAAGTTTCTCCGCACTCGCCAGTTCCGTGGTTACCGAAGCCAGACGCGCCGCACTGAGGCCGTTGGAACGCGTCAGTTGGTCGACGTAGGCACGCGCCAGTGCAAAGCTGGGTGGCCACACCATCTTCTGCTGACCTTGCACGTTCAGATAGTCGAATGTGACCGTCTTTGCCGCGTCGATTTCGTTCCGCGAAATAAATGCGCTCGGTGTGAGTTCAAAGATGTCCAGTCCACGGGCGATTTCGGAACTGACCATGTAGCCGTTGTACCAATACACCGACCATGATCCTCCGGTAACACGAATGGCCGGATCGATGGACAGCGGACCGCGATCGTAGTAGGCAATTTCTTTCGGGTGGGACACGTCGCTCCAATCGAACACCGAAATGCCGCCCTGATACCAACCCTGCACCATGACGTCGCGTCCCGGAATCGGAATGAGCGATCCGTTGTGGGCCACGCAGTTTTCAGATGACGTTTGCGCAGCCGGCATCTTGTAGTAGCTCTTGAACTGCATCGCGTTGTTCACGATCGTGAACAGGGCGTTCGCCCCCCACTCGTATTTGTCGGTCGCACGGCAACGCGGCGCAGTACCGCCACCCCACTCGTCGCTGAACAACACCTTCGATCCGTCATTGCTGAACGTCGCCGAGTGCCAGAACGACATGTTCGAGTCGGCTGCGGCCGCGATGCGCTTGGGATTCTTGACATCGCGAACATCCAGCAGCAGTCCGTAGCCACCACACGCACCACCGGCGAGCCCGATGGCCGGATACACGGTGATGTCATGACACTGGTTGGGCCCCGCGCGCATGCCCGGCGGCAGCGTCGGCCCTGCACCTCCACGTCCCCCGCGTCCAGCCGCCGCACCCGCTGCCGCCCCTGCGCCTGCTGCGCCACCACGACCGCCTCGACCGGCACTCGTATCAATCGGATCGGCGTGCACGGGGCGCGGACCCAAGTCGTTGAAAATGCGGCCGAATCCCACGATGCTTGCCTTTTCGGGCGCGTCGAGCGGCACTTGGATCACTTCAATGCGGAACAGCGCCGAGTTCGGATCGGCGGGCGCACTCAGGCAACCGGGCATCTCGGTGGCCGATCGCACACCAGCCGAACCGGACACATAGATGTACACGTTCTTGTCGTCATTCGGATCAACCACCACCGTGTGGGTGTGGGAACCACGACAGGTCTGCACACTCGCCACGTATTTCGGATTGGCGATATTGTCGTAGCGAAACACGCGAATGCCTCGGAACCGATCGTGACTGACGGAGTCCACCACGCCCTGCAGACCGCAATCCACGCGACCGCTGGTGGCCTCACCGGAAACGAACAGGAGATTTTTGAAAACCGAGACATCGCTCTGCGATCCGCGGCAGACATACGTCATCGCACTCTTCACCTTGGCCGGATTCGAAATGTCCCAGACCTGGTATCCATCGTAATTGCCCTGAATGACGTACTTGCCGATGAAGGCCAGGTCGGAATTGGTGGTGCCCGTGAACGGCTCTGGTGGCTTGCTGTTGGAAACCAAACGCAAGTTCCACGGCACTTCGGCCGCAGGCTGCACGATAACGCGCTTCGCCGTGTCCTTGGACCACGGGGCCATGGTGCCCGCGCGAAGCCCCACTCGCGGATCGGGACTGGGCGGCGACATGGACATGTTGGGGGGGGGCGCCATCATCGGACCGGCACCGGCGGACGAGCTCGACGACGTCGAACTCGATGATGCGCATGCAGCGCTGTACAACGCGCCGAGGACGAGCACTGCGGATAGGTAGCGAGAGGGTTTCACGTGACAGTGTCCGTTGAGGTGGCGGTGCAACGCGCGAAGCGGAACCTGGATGGTTGAACTCACACGCCTGGACTGGTGGGGATCGTCTCAAGCATTTTCTGCATGAAGCTGATTTCGGTGGTTTGATCGGCGTATACGTCCGACGCAAACTTGTAGACGACATCGTCCTGCGCGGCGCCCTCAGAGCCCAGCAACTCGTCGACCATGCTGATCGCGCCCTGATGGTGCCGGATCATGGCCTGCAGGAACAGGCGATCAAAGGAGGAGCCCCGGGATGTGTCCAGGTCGGCGAGTTGCTCCGGCGACAGCATGCCGGGCATGAGCATGTCGTGCTCCATGCCGTTCATCGCCATTGTCATGTGCGTCGCTTTCGCGTCCGGTACGGGCGCGCCCTTCTGACGCAGCCATATCTGCATGAGCGCGATTTCGTCTGCCTGACCGACAACGATCCGCTCGCAGAGACGAACGATGTCCGGTCGCGCACCATGGGAAGCGGCCCACCCGGCAATCAGCACGGCCTGCGCGTGATGGGGGATCATCCCCGACATGAAGTGGACATCGGCGGAGTTGGCCTTGGCCGCCACGACGGTGCCGCCACTCCTCGGCGCCGTGTCAACGGCTCCGCGCACGGGGGCACCGGTGCGACAGGCCGTGGTCACGAGCAGGGCCAACAGCCCGATCGCAACCCGCTGCGGTGATCGATGTCGAACAAATCGACGACTCATGCGGCCCTGTCCTCTGTTGCCCAACGACTCCAACGGATTCGCGCTGCCCACAATCAGTAAAGCTGCAGGGCGAAGCGTCGGAGCGACAGGTCATTGATCGCGAAGCGGCATTTGGCCGACGCCCATGCGTGTGCCGAATACCTGAGGCCGACGGCACACAGGTACCACTATTCGGTCAATACGCTCTGCATTTTTCGTCTTGTGCGCTCGTACACATCTTCCATGAAGATGTGCTTGAATTCGCCGTTCCGTCCGATGCTGTGGAGTTTTTCAATGCCCGTTCCGACGGCGAATGCCTGCCGTTCCGTTTCGTACTCGCGCAAGAACACCGGATACGCGATCGGCGTTTTCATCACCCGGCAACCTTCGTAGCGCTGTCGGACATCGGCAATAAGCGGCTTGAGATGTTCGACGCAGAGCTCCCCAAGGGCATCATCAGACATTTGCCAATGCGCGTCGCCTTTCTCACACCCGATATCCACCGTAATGATGGTCTTCCCCGCCGGTGCCAACCATGGCATCGACAGTGGCGTTTCCGTAAGCCGAAAAAAGGGAAACTGACTCTCCGGTGTCCAGGTCACGACATCGGGCAGGAGTCCACGACCATTCAGGCGCAGATTGACAAACACCATTGGTCGATAGCGAAACCGTGTCAGGTGGTCCAAACGGTTTGAGCCTTCGACAATCCTGCCCAGCACATTGATTGGCGCCGTGCTGACCACGGCGGCCGCCTCGATGTCGCATCCGTTCACGCGTACGCCAACCGCCGTATTCTCCTGCACCAGAATTTTTTCCACGGGCGATTCCAGCTTGACAACACCGTCCAGATTCTCAACCAGTTTCTGACACAGCGACCCGATGCCGCCTTCGGGATACACATGATACACGCTGGCCTTTTCGGGTAGTTCATGACTGTACCCGCACGCCACCGCGCGGTTGGTTACGCGTGAGGCAAGTTTGAGCCAGAGCGTATTGGCGATGCCGCTGGAAATTCCGTCACCCACCGCCGGCGACAACGCAGCCGCCGATGCGCCCGACCAGGCTTCGGTGAGCGGAATCGCGACCTCGTCGGCCAATGCGCGTCCATAGCTGGCGCGAAACCACTCGGCGGCCGTTGTGGGCTTGGTTTTCGACCACTGCAACTTCGCCGCCAGCCCACCCGCGGTCATGCGCGGAACCCGCATCAGCCCGAATGGATAGCCGTACGACTTCCCGCCCAGCCACACCGTTTCGGCGTAGTGACGCACCGTGCGGCACTGTTGCGAAATCCCCACGGCCTTTGCGAGCCGATTGGTAATGAAGTGCGCCCCGAAGTCGTAGGTGAATCCGTCGTCGTCATGAAAACTCTGCGCCAGTCCGG
>JANMRE010000708.1:0-8569 GCA_031370885.1 Gemmatimonadaceae bacterium | reverse complement strand
TTCGCCCGGGAGGGCGTTACGTCTGCAGCTGCATCGCTACCGATCGCACCGGTGCGGCGCTTGAGGTACGATTGCGCGACTGGTTGGGCGCCACGCGCGACGAGTTCGATATCGTGCTGGCGGTTACGTCAACGGAGCATCCGTCCGAGTTCTATTTCAAGAAGGCCATCCATGGCGGCATGTCGTTTGCCGACGCGGAACGGCGCCACGTGGCGTTCCGGGACATGCAGGTGGAGTTGCTGGTGTTCTGTGCATTCGTAATTGAGCGGCACGCGTCGCCTCGGGCGCCGGGAACGTTACGTCTTACGCGAAGCCGGCAAACGACCGGCCGGGAGTTGGAGCAGTTGTGCGACTGGCATGCGCGCCGCGACGCACCCGATCTTGCGAACCGTATGCTGGCCGCGTTTCCCCACATCGACCCCGCCGCACGCCTGCAAACCACGCAACGCCTGGCCGGCGACCGATGGAGCGCCGATGAGTGCACCCTGGAAACGACGTGGCCATTTGCGACCACACTGAAGTGTCCAAAGGAGGTGGCCCAGATTTTGGCGCGTTGCGATGGTCGTCGTACCCTCCGACAGGTTCTGGTGGCGTTGCGTCAGAAGGGACTGGTGAACGCCCGGGTGCCTGATGACGCCGTGCTTCGCACGCTGGCGACGTGCGTGATGGCGGGCGCGGTGCATCTGGAGGAGAGGCCGCCCTCGATGCAGTAGATTGAATCCATGCTGATACTCGCGATCCTCGCCACGGCGGGCGGTGAGCGCCGGAGTTTCGTCGGACGCGGCAAAGGCCGACGCAAACTACATGCGCCTGCTGAAACGATTGTACGATGTTGGTGTAACGCTGGTGCAGGGCACATGCGCCTTCGGCAGCACATCCTTTGTTACGGAGCTTGAGTTGTACGAGCGAGTAGACATTCCTGCGGCGACAGTGCTGCAGATGGCAACCATCGTGTCGGCGCGCGTGATGAAAGACGATCGTAACGCGGCAACCCTCCGCCGTGCCGTTGTTGGGCGGGGAAATTGATGCCGGTGTACAGCCGCGTCCGATGGGGCGTCCTCGCCGTCGTCGTAACCCTTCAACTGGGCGTTGCAAAATGCGCCAGCAAGCCTGGCGTTTCCTCGCGAGCTCGCAACACGAAAGTCGCACCCGACCCACAGGCAGACTCCGCCGATCAGGTGCTCTATGGTGTTCGCGCGGTGCTCACCGATCACGGCGTCACGAAGGCCATGTTGGTCGCTGATCGCGGTTACGTTTTTGAAGATGGGACGCGCATGGAAGCGAGAGGCGTTACCGTTACCATGATCGACTCGGCGGGCGTGAAGGGCGCCGTGATGACCGCGCAACGGAGCACGTACCATTTGCTCCGTGCCCGTTTCGAATCACGCGGTCAGGTGGTCGTGCATGGTGTAGATGGCCGACAACTCCACACCGAACGACTCGTGTTCGACCTCGCGCGCAATCTGCTGGTCGGCGACAGCGCGTATGTCCTCTCCGACTCGATACCGAAACGAAAGACCACGGGCGTAGCGTTCGAGTTGGACCCCAAACTGAGAAAGCCCGCGAAGCTGGCGAAACGGATGCCAACAACGCAGCAATCAGCACCAACCAAAATCGCGCCAGTTGTGTCGGCCACGCCGCTCCCTAAACCGAAGTCCGATAGCACCGCTCGTTAGGGTCTCCCGACGAGGTGTAGCAGCTGCCCGACAACCGAAAACGTCTTGATCAACCAACCGTTCGCGGTTGTTCGGCTGAAATCATCGCGCGTCGATCAGATCTTCCGGCGAGCAGCTTCAGGCAATCGGTTGGCGGTTGCACGTTGGCAGGGTGGGCGGGTTCCGACAGGAATAATCGGAATGGCACCTACCTCGAAAACCAACAACTGCCAACCCATTGCGAAACACTGCTGGCCGGGCGATGCGTCGGACGCAGCCAGATGCGTGCCCAACAACCGACAACGTTCGTCTCGCACCGGTCACGCCATCCGACTATCGAATCGGCATCCCGTCAAACGCTGCGCGATTGATCATGAAGTGCACCCAGATGCTGGCGATGAATCCCAATGCGATGGCCCAACTCCACTTGAGGTGCGCGCCGAAGGTGTATACGCCCCGCGCCTGACCCATGAGAGCCACACCGGCAGCGCTGCCAATGGACAGCAGCGAGCCACCCACGCCAACGGTGAGCGTCACCAGCAGCCACTGTCCGGCGTCCATTGGCGGCTGCATTGCCAACACGGCAAACATCACGGGAATGTTGTCGACGAAGGCGGAGATGAGTCCCACCGCGATGTTGGCGCGCGACGCGCCGAGGTCACCGTACGCCAGACCGGAGAGCCACTCCAGATAGCCGATCGCACCCAGTCCACCTACACAAAGAATCACGCCGTAGAAAAACATGAGCGTGTCCCACTCCGCCTTTTCGAGTCGCTTGAAAATGTCAAACGGCTCGTGCTCGGCGCCGGCATGCGACACCACTTCGAACGGATTGCCCGACTCGATGCTGTGACGCTGCATGCGTAATGCCGACTCCCGAAGGGCCGCGCGCTTGAGGCGAAAGCCGTACAGTTTCAGCACGCCGAGCCCGGTCATCATGCCAATCACGGGCGGCAGGTACAGGAACTGGTGAACGCTCACCGTGGCCGCGAGCGTCCCGATGAACAGCCCCACCACCACGAATGCGCCGGGCCGCAGACGGATGCTCTCGGTGAGCGGCGCCGGGCGGCCGCTGCCCACCGACACGCTCATGATGAGAGCCGGCACGAACCAATTCACCAATGCCGGAATGAACAACGCGAAAAACCCGGAGAAGGGGATCAACCCCTTCTGCCAGACCATCAGCGTCGTGACATCGCCGAAGGGTGAGAACGCGCCACCGGCGTTGGCTGCGACCACGATGTTGATAAGGGACACCACCAAAAAGCGCGGATTGCCTGCTCCCACACTCATCACGACAGCACCCACCAGCAACGCCGTTGTGAGATTGTCAGCCAACGCCGAAATGAAGAAGGCCAGCACCCCGGTGATCCAGTACACCTGGCGCAGGCTGAATTGGCGCGACACCAGCCATCCGCGAAGCGCGTCAAACACGCCACGCTCCTCCATGGTGTTGATGTAGGTCATCGCGGCCAACAGAAACAGAAAGAGTTCGCCGAATTCAAGCAGATTGTGACGCACCATCTCTTCGGCAAAATGGTGCAACGCGAGTTGCGCCTGCGGATCGGTTGCCGCCGCGGAGGCTGCAGCATATCGCCAACCAATCAGCGCCCAGATGATGCCGGCCGCGACGATCACCGGCTTGGACTTGCGCATTTGCAGATACTCCTCGCAGATCACGAGGATGTACGCGAGCAGGAATACGCCGAGGGCGGCAAAGCCAACCCATGTGGCAGTCAGATCGAGGCGAGAAGGCAGATCGGTGAATTCCACCATACCCGGAACCTACCACGTATTTGACACGTGTGCAGGATGCGCACGCCGCCGCTACGGCAATGGCGTCGTCCTGATGGAGCGTGGACGAAATGCGATCTCATCCAGATACACTTCCGTTGTCCCTTTCGACTCGTCGCTGTCCGATTGAATCGTCACCCCGACCACCTCGAACGCGTCAAGGGGCACCTGCGGATACGCCCGGTGCAAATCGCTTGCCAGATCGCGCGAGATCTGTTGCCACGCGTTGTCGGTCTGTTCGGCGCCGATGGCCACCAGCCACGCCTCGGGCAGTGTAGTCACCACCAGCGAACGTCGAGATGAGACGGCTTCGAGAAACGCGCCGTCCTTCGGCCTCACCCCGTCTTTGTTGGGGGCGTTCCACGTGTAGCCGAACAACCGCGTGGCATTCGAGACACCGGCCCGCGTGTCCACCACCACAAACCACAGCTTGAACGCGGCGTCGCTGGCGCCGCGACGTCGCACGCTGGGGTCTACGCCGCGCACATTACCCGGCACTCGCAGTCGCATGAGGAGCGACGGGTAGTCTGCAGGGCGGAAGCGCACGCTCACGGTGGTCATCTTGATCGCACTGTGTTGCGTGGCCAGGTGACACGCCCGACCAGTCCGCGAACCCTTGTCGGCGACAATCGAAAACCCGTCCAGCAGATCCCCTTCACGGCCGCCATTGCCCGCATCGTAGATAAACTCGTACTCACGACGAAACTCGCCGAGCTCGCGTTGGTCGCAATGCATCACCAGTCCATCGGGATGCGCCTGCAGCGTCATGAGGCGAATGCCGCGATCGCGCTGGCTGCTGGCTTCAAGCAATCGAAAGGTGGCTTGAGGCGTCCAACCCGCCGATCCACCCGGTAACGGTGCACGCGGCCGAAGTGACTTTTCGAATGGCGGCACCAAGGTGGCGGCAGCAAGCTGTCGTCCCGACCCGATGCGCCAATCGCGCCGGGCTGCCACCCACGCCGCGTCGTGTTGCGGATCCAAGGCCCCCAACTCACCCAGGGTGATCACAATCGACTCGAGAAACGCGTCCTGCGGGAAAGCCGATGCGGAAATGCCGGCGATATGATCGCCCACGACCACCCCCAGATTTACCGATGGCACGTCGGCGGGAAAGCGGGACGAGGTCAACGCCACCACTCCATCGTTCGATTCCGTAAACTGACCAATCTGCTTGGTGAGTTGCATCCACGGATGCGCATCGTGCACATCGCTGGTGAACGCAACGGAAAAGAGCCGTGTGCGCTCGCCAACACGTTCGCCGAACGCGGACCAGAATGCGCGACGGGTGGCGGGGAACAGCGATGGGGCCGAGCCGTTGGACGTGCATGCCGTCGGGATCGTGTCGCGTGAAGCCCAGCGCAACAGCGACGCTGGCAATTCCGCGCGTTCCGCAACCGGCGTGCCCAAATGCGGAGTGGCTACAGTGACCAGCGCCGCAACCTGCGCATGTGCGAATGCGGAGTCGGCCAGCAACGCTTCAGTGGCATCGATCCCGCCCTTGGAGTATCCCACCAGCAGGTATCGTGGTTTCGCGTAACCACGCTCAAGTCGTCGACGGGTATCCTCGCGCAATCCGCCCAACAGCCTAGTGGCGTTGATCGCGGAACTGCAGCGCCCATCGACACGCACCGAGAGAGTGCGTACGCCAAGCCGTTCGCGCACGGCGCGAAGACCGCGCTGCCACAGCTCGCCGTCAAATAACTCGCCGTAGATGCCCGGCACCAACACCACGGTCACGTTCGAGAGATCCGGATCATACAGCAGCGGAATCACCGCAGGTTCCACCCGTTGCCACAACCGTCGCTCGGCGAACACCTGTGCGAACAACGTCTCAGCTAACCGCGAGCGACCCAACACACGCGTGGGTTCGGCACGGACGCGCGCGCGCTGACCGCGTCGCCATGACAATGCAAAGTCCCGATCGCGCGGGTCGGCAACGCTGTCCGTTTCCGGCAGATCGAGCGCCGTCTGCAGGAAGAACGGGATCGTCCATGTCAGCATGGCGGCGGCGCGAACACCGGCCCCGCCACCCGCCTTAAGCGCCTCAGCGCCTTGATCACGACGACGGTTCCAGTCGTCATAGAGTCCGGCAAGGGGCATCAATTCAGGTATCCCACGCACCCGTTCCGCGGCAACACGAAGCCGTTCGTCGAGCTTGGCGGGATCAAGCGAGTCGGCGAGCGCAAGAAGCGTGTCCACGCCACGCGCGAGTCCGCGCAACACGTCAACCTTTGACAGTCGCTTGACGACGTCTTTCACGTCAACACCTGCGGGCACCGCGCCCGCATCGCGATCCGACGTGGAAGGCAGCAGGCTTTGCAATCCGCGCAGGCGCGTCCAGTCGAAGTATCCGATGGACTGTACCACGGGACGCGCACGCCGCAGAAAGTCGGCATCTGCTGAACGATCGGCGTGACCAGTCGCCAATTGGAGCGGCGCCCGTGCGAGGACACGGGTGGTCGAGTCTGGATTTGTTGGATGCAGCCAACTCGCCTGACGGAGCAGATCACGCGCGGTCACACCCATAAGTGTGGTCACTTCATCGGCGCGAACATCGTGCGGCACTGAACGCGCGGTGCTTGCCACGATCCCGAACGTGGCGCGGGCGGACAGCGATCCATGTGTGCGCACCATGCGCACGACGCGTCCGAAATCGCCGTCATGGGCAAACGCATCGCCCAGATTGACAATGAGATCGGGTGCGTTTTCGACGTGCTTCTCCGCACTTGACACCAGACGGTGCAACGCGTCGGGCCACGGGCCATCGACGGTCACTTGCCTTGCCACGGCATCGGGAATCCAGCGGAGCGCGGCGTCTCGCGACTGCAGCGAGTCCGGCAGCCACAGCGGATTGCCGCTCACCGGGGTATAAGCGTACTCCCACGACTCACTGTTGGACGCCGTGCGCCAACGAACCGTTGCCTCGCCAGCATCGGCCGAGCGGACGACAATCGTTCGCTCTGTTCCTGCGACCTCCATCCATGTCACCAAAGTGACGCCGCGCTCCTTCAGGACTTCATCGGCGAATCGACGACGCCTGGACAGGTCGGGAAAATACACATTGACCATGGACGCCAGGGCGATGGTGACCACGGCCACCTCGTTGGAATCGCGCACGGTACCCGTATCTCGGCGCAGCAAACCCGCACGCCGAATCGCGGAATTCATCGAGACCGGCGTGAGATACGACTCGGCATTCCCTTCGGGAAACGCGCCGGCATTCCCGTGGTCTGACACCATCCACACGTCCACCGAATCGCCGCGCGCATCGAGCGTCGCAATGACGCGTTCGACCATCGCATCGAGTTGCCTCAGAAAGGCATGCAGATCGCCCTTGTGCGTATGCGCCATCGCGTCGGTACCGCTGATGTACGCGTTGTATCGATGGCCGGAGAATCCATCCAGTATGGCTCGTTCGGTTTCCTCAAGCTCACGATCGAACAACCGACGACCCGGGAAGTACATCAGTGGTTCAATGAGCGGATCGAAGAATGTGTCAAACGCGCGCATGTAGTTGTACGGACTGGCCTGTCGCGCGATGACTTGACGCGGATCGTCGAATACGCGCATCGCGTCCAGATCAAACCATCGGGCTTCCACGGTGGACAGGCGTCCACGCTCTCCGTAGGCACGCTGCGTGCCGATGATGTCGGTCCACGACGGATGGCTCATCGACGGGTATGGCGCAATCATGCGGCCTGCAGGCCCAAAGCGCTTGAACAGTCCCTGAGACTGTGCATACGAAAACGCTTCCCACCCCACGCCATCGACGGCCAGAAAGAGTTGACGACGATCGGGCGTCACGGTCGTGTGTGAGACACGACGTGACTCGACGACGCTGCCGACCAGCAACGCGAGGCCGAGCAGGGAGATCAGCAGCGACCATCGGGGCCAATGGGTTCCGGTGGTGCGGGTGGGTGTTTCGGCCATCCGGGAATAATGCACGGACGTCCGGCGCGTGGCATCCGTTGGCCTACGCACTACAGCAGATGCTCACGCGGCTTCGTGGTGCGGCACTCCGTCTGCTTGATCTCGAAAATCTGTCAGCCCGTCGCGGGCCCGCACCTCCTCCATACGCATCCAGAGGCTCGCGTCGGATACGCCGATCACATCCTCCAGTTCACCAAGATGCTGCATGATGCGGGCGGCATGCGTGGCCTCAACGGCCAGTGTCATGCGACCCGCGCCGGTAGTCTGGCAGCGTCCGATGGCCAGTGTGCCAAACGCGAAGCCGCGTCGATCGAGATGCGAAACGGTACGTCGGATGGCACCCGGTCGATCGTGGATCATGGCGACGATGGTGTGTTGGGACATGTGATGATGTGTGAAGGGGAGGAAGCGGGAGATTGGCAGGGCTCGGAATTGGAGTGATGAAACGCGAAAGGCCCCCTCACGCGGAGGGAGCCTTTCGCAGTTGCGCCAAGGTGCCCCTCCCGTTGATATCGGGAGAGGCGGCGACTCGCGTTACATCATCGCGATCGTGCGGCCCTGCTCCCCGACCAATACCACTGGAATCGCCGTAACAGGTAGCGTTACGGCGACGGGAATAAGGCTGATAAGTCGCGAGGACAACACGGAAGTGGGCGTCACCTGTCAAGCATCGGCGAAGACATGCGTTTCCGCAACCCCCCCGGGGTGTACTACTGCACCATAGCGCGCCGAACCCACGGTCTGCGCGTAGCGCCAGATGGCCCCCGACTGGTAGTTGTGCTGTCGCGGCGTCCACAGCGCGCGACGCGCCAAGAGTTCCTCGTTGGTGAGTCGCACGGTCAACGTGGCGGTGTCGGCATCGATGTCGATGATGTCACCATCACGCAGCAACGCGATGGGACCACCCACCGACGCTTCGGGAGACAGGTGCCCAACGCACAGGCCGCGTGTTGCGCCAGAGAACCGTCCATCAGTGATGAGCGCCACCAGTTCGCCCATTCCTTGGCCGTAAATGGCCGATGTGGTGGACAGCATTTCGCGCATCCCCGGTCCACCGGCCGGACCCTCGTAGCGAATTACCAGAACGTCACCCGCCACATACGCGCGCTGCATGACCGCGTCGAATGCCGCCTCTTCCGACTCGAACACGCGGGCCGGCCCGCTGAACTGTCGATGTGTCAGGCCAGCCA
>JANMRE010000696.1:0-15170 GCA_031370885.1 Gemmatimonadaceae bacterium | reverse complement strand
GGAGCACGGCGCGGCGAAACGCCTCCGTCATGCGCGCGGTGTCATGAGCGGGCCACGAGACAAACGTCCCGTCGGGCCGGAACCCGCCGTCCGTGACGAGCAGGTGCAGGTGCGGATGCCAGTTGGCGCGCGAGCCATGCGTTTGCAGGCAGGCGACGATGCCGACGGCCAGCTCGCGCTCGGCCGTCAGCGTGCGGATGGCGGCCGTGACGGTGCGGGCGGCGACACGCGCAATCTCGCCGAGCGGGGCAGAAGTACCGGCACTTGCAGGAGAACGCCAGCAGATATTCGTGCGCGCACGCGACGCAGTGGATGTGCGCGAAGCCGTGCTCGAGCATCCCGCACGCCAGGAACTTGTCGGCCACCTGCGCCACGACGGGCGCGCTCCGGGACCGAGGAGCGCCGAGCATGCGCCCGACGCGCGCGCGGACCGTCTCCCTTCCGATGCGCGACGGGCCGTTTCGACGCCACGTCCGTGGGTCGTCGGCCTCACGATGCGTGCCGCAGACGGGCGGCGAGATCGTATTGACTATTTGAGCGAAATCTGCTACGACGCGCTTGGTCCACTCTCGCAATCCTTGACTGATTGCGAGAGGCTTCGAGTTCGACAACTCACGTGCGGCTGCGGGTCTTCCGGTGCTCCACATTCCCGTGCCGCAGCGGCGTTCGAACTCTCAGCTAATGCAGACGGCGCTTGGCAAAACCACGCACGAACAAGACCGCGATCAATCCGAAACCAAACAGCGCCACGGACGCAGGCTCCGGCACGACAGAACTTCGAGAAGCTGCCAAACTCGTGATTTGTGTTTGCGTCAGCACACTGTTGTTGACGCTGAAGTCATTCATCTGCTGGGCGTTGGAAGTCCGCTGACCGCCGTCAGCTTGCGCCTAGAATGCGGCGCACTTCCTGTTGCAGCGCCGGATTGTTCGATGGCAGTTCGCGCCAGACGATATCGAGGTCCACGCCGATGTAGTCGTGGATCAGTCGGTCCCGCATTCGCGCCATCGCACGCCACTCCACGGCTGGGTTCGCGTCGCGCATCTCGTTGGCAGTCGCTTCGACGCCCCGCCGATGATCTCGCGACTCCGGACAATAGCGCGCTGCAGGATAGGGCGCGGCGTCATCGCCACGTCAAGCCAGAAAGCATGACTGGGCTGTCCCACTATTCTGTCGTGGGATAGCTCCTCGAGACCCAGCGCGCGGAAGCGCGCGTAGATGAAACCTGATCGCCACCGCGAAACCGCTCGATCACCATGTATTGCATCGATTGACCGTCGGAATGTACGTGCGGCCGCCTCGGGTGAAGGCGAAGCGACGCAATGATTCGGGACGTCGAGTCCCTTCGCCACTCCGTCGACCCGGCCTTGGTACTCAACTAACCAAATCGCCGAAAAACCCGGGGCGGTTCAGACCAGGCGCTCAGCGCTTCTTTCGCTTTCGCCAAACGGGGGCTCTTGCGAACGGAGCTCCCTCGCGAGAGCTCCGTCGACATTCGCTCGCCTATTCCACGGCGGTTACGGCACTGGCACGATCATCTGTTGCCAGCTGAACACCGACGCCGACTTCGGATCGATGCGGAGCTTGAGCCAATCGATGTCGGCTTCGATGCTGCGGTCAACCGTGAGCTGCGTGATGTTGGGGACCGGCGTCAAGCCATACAACGAGACCCAGGGCACACCCACGTCGACGCGAAGGTCGTGGCTGTCCCCGCAGACGATCAACACGGGCTTCCCGAACTCTCTGGCCAATGCCACCAGACGTGTCAGGAACTCCAGGTGCGCCGTGAAGACCGCACCCCCGGCGCGATCGTCCGGATGATACATATCCGCCTGCAGGAACAGCACGACGCCCTGCGCATTCTTTGCCTCGCCGAACAACCGTTCCAGCCACCGAATGTTGGCGGCGTTGCGCGCGACGTACTCCGCCTCGCGCGCGACGGCCTCGATGGCGGTTTCCGGCTTTGCCTTGGTCACCAGCGGACTCAACGAGGTCGTGTCCTTGCGATCGCCGAACCACGGCGCACGTCCGTTGTTCGAGCCAATTACGTGGAAGGTCCCGAACATCACTTTCGACGCCTTCCACGACACGTTTTCGGGGTAGCCGGCCTGTACATCGACCCGCGACTGCACGCCGCCCAACGTGCGGCCGGGATTTGCGAAGAAGAGTTGACGGATCCTCGCCAATCGATTGAGCGGATTGTAGCCGCCATTGTTGGCGCGATGGCAATCGGTCCACTCGTTGTCGCCGGGCGTATACACGAGCGGGTCCGCAAATGTGGTGAAGCTGGTGGAGATGCTCTGGAACCAGCTGTCGGAACACATCGTGCTTCCCGACTTGATGTCGCCGATGTGAATCGCGCGACGCACATCTGGATCACTATTGATCGAGCCGATCAGCGTCGGCATCAGAGAAAGCGCAGTGACCCCGGCGCGCGGCTCGTAAGGAACGTCGCCGATCACGGCATAGGTCGTGGGTTGGTTGGCATTTTCGTCGCTCCGATCGTGATCGTCGTCCTGGCGGTCCCCGTTGACCTTAACGCTGCTGACGCCTTGCTGACGGTCGGCGGTGATCACGGTTTCGGTGGGCGCCGCAGAGTCTGTGGTGCAGCCTGCTGTGATCGTGACGACGCCAACCGCGAGCCAGAAGCTGGTCAGTGCACGCTTCATTGATATGTCCGGTGAGAAGTGGTGAATGTCATGGACATACAGCGTGACGAATCCTTGCAACGACTGCGTGACGGCGGCGTCGCAGTTGTGAATCGTAGCGAGAGTCGCTCGTTGGGGCCGAGCGAGCCGGCATCGGCACCGTTCATCGCACCGGTGACGTGCAAGACATGTCGCGCCACCCAGATGCCGGGCGCCGTGAACACATGTCCCCACCGGATGGCGAGGCCGTCGCTGTTGAAACCACCGCCGTCGAGCGACTGGCTACCGGACGCGGGCTGTCATCTCGCCGATCATCTCGGTATGAAGGATGCGGTTCGCCGGCGCGTCCAGACGGCTATTTCGGCGTTAACCGAAACAATCCGCCCGTCGACGTATTCTCGATGATCCACATGGCGCCATCGGGAGCGACCGCTATGTCGCGAATCTGATGACCGACGTCCCACCGTTCGGCCGATGTCGCGCCGCCCTTTCCGTCAAACATGATGCGATTGAGCGACCTGCTGGCCAAACCACCAATGAACGCCGAGCCCTTCCACTGCGGGAACATCTCACCGTTGTAAAACGTGAGACTTCCCGGTGCGATGACCGGCGTCCAGTAAATGACCGGCTTGACCAGGTCCGCGCGCGTATCCGGACTGGGGATCGGCGTCTGATCGTAATTGGTGGAGTACGATACCAACGGCCAACCGTAGTTCTTGCCTGATTCTATCAAGTTCAACTCGTCGCCGCCTCGTGGGCCATGCTCCACCTCCCACAACCGGCCGTCGGGTGCAAACGCTAACCCGTACGGTGTGCGAAAACCGGTACTGCACGTTTCTGACGGGCTCAGGTTCTGTCCGGGAAACGTGTAGGTGGACACAACGGCTGCGCTCTTCGCCAATTCCGTGTTGCGAGGCGGATTGATGATCGGAAGCGACGCGGCGCCGGTCTTGCCGGCCTGCGGGTTTCCGGGAGCGGGTTTCCCGTCGAGCGTTAAGCGGAGAATCTTGCCGAGCGGCGAGTCAGGATCCTGCGCGGGCGACATGCGCTGCCGGTCACCAACGGTGAGGAAGAGAAATCTCTTGTCGGGAGAGAACGCGATCGCGGCGCCGAATTGACCGCCTTGGCCTCGCGCACCATCGCGCCAAATGGCCTGCGGCCCGTCGAGGCTGGCCGAGTCCGTGCCGATCGAAAGCTTGGCGCGTGCCAATGCGAGACTCGAGCCAGGTGTCACACTGTCGCCGGGCTCCGAGTACGTGAGGTATACGTAGTGGTCCGTCGCATAGTTGGGCGATGCATAGATGCCGAGCATGCCGCCCTGTCCCCGCGACAACGCGCGCGGCACGTTCGCCAGGGGCGTCTTGACGCCCTCCTGTGTGACCAGCCAGACCGGGCCCACCTTCTCCGTGACGAGCATGCGTCCATCGGGGAGAAACGCGATGCGCCATGGAAGGTTGAACGTGGCCACCTGCGTCATGGTGAATGGCAGGTTCGCGTCGCCCTTTTGTTCGCCCGCATTGACCTGCGCGTTGGCCGCGGCAGATACAACCGACAGCAGCAGAGCGGCACGTGTGACGAACTTCATCGGTTTCCTCCTCGGGGTTTTCACCATGGGCGAAAGTAACTACCGCGCGCCAGCTCGGGTTGGTTTGGCGTACCCGTCGTTCAGTGTTCGCAGGAAGGCAACGATGTCCCGCGCTTCTGCGTCCGAAAACGCGGGACGCTGTCCAGGACGTCGGTCGAACGGCGGTTCAACGTTCACATTTCCCCAGAACGCCGACGGCAGATCGTCGTACTTGCGCACGCGGCCGCTCTTGTCCGAGGAATAGAATTGACGCGGCCGGACGTCGCGTTGTGCATAAAAGCGCAGCACTTGTTCGAGTGTGTCGAATACGCCGTTGTGAAAAAACACCTGCCGTCGTGCGACATTGCGCAGCGTCGGGGTCTTGAAGAGACCGCAATACTCCGTCCGATCAGCGAGGTCGGTCCGCAAGGGCCCGCACAAGCCGAGGTCAAAGAAGCCCAAGTCCGCGTTGGCGGCGATGCGCGGGTTGCGCGGCACACCGAGCGCGATGAGCCCACGATCCGTAAACTGCGGAAACACGCCGCCACGCAGCGCGCTCGGATGACACGCCGCGCAATTTCCCTTTGCCGGATCGTTGAAGAGATCCAGTCCGCGACGTTCCCGCCGACTGAGCACGGCCTGCCCGCGCAGGAAGGCGTCATACTTGCTGGTGTACGGAAAGAACTCGTCGGGGCTCTGTTGGAACGATTCGAGCGCCGATAGCAATCCCTCCCACGCGGCCAGGGAATCGTCGAGCACGCGCGCACCGAACGCCTCGCGAAATGCCCTTGCGACGGAAGAGGCGCGAAGTCGCGCGAGCACGGCCGCACGATTCGGGTTGGCCATTTCGAATGACGACAGCAGTGGCAGCGCCGCTTGCTCGTACGCGGACCTTGCGCGTCCATCCCACATGCGCCCGCCAGCCGGACCCTGATCGTCCCTGTTTTCGCCCTCGTCCTCCCGGAAGTGCTCGTCGAAGGGGTGCGTGTCTTGCGCGTATCCGAGCGAAAGAACGGCGCGGACGCCGGGAGCGATGTTGTCGGGCCCCCCTGGCTGCACAGGCAATGCGTTGGCAGGTCCCCAGCCAAACTGCGGATTGTGGCAGGTAGCGCACGACATGCGCCCCGACACCGACAACGTGGAATCGAAGAAAAGCTGTCGACCCAGCGCCGTGAGCATGGGCACCGTGGGAGTCAGCGTCGCAGCAGGTGGCTTCTCGCACGCCGTGAGTACGACAATCCCAAGCGACAGGCGCAACGCGAAGATCATAGAAATGAATCTTGCAGGAATCGCTTCGGCATGAGCCGAAAATGCGGCAACGTGAGCGCGCTCACAAGACTATTTTTGAACCCATGCGTATCCGGCCATTTACCGAGATGGACGTGAACGACCTCGTCGAGGCCGTGCATGAATCTCACGCAGAGATCTCACCGTGGATGGTGTGGTGTCGGCCGGACTATTCGACGGAGCACGCCACAGCGTGGATTCGCGACAGTATCGCCGGACGCGCCCTGGGGACTTCGTACGAATTCGCCGTGATTGACGACTCGGAAATCCTCGCTGGCGTCTGCGGCGTGAATCACATCAACAACGTGGACCGATTCGCCAACCTCGGCTATTGGATCCGCACGTCACTCTCTGGTCGTGGGATCATACCGGCGGCCACGCTGGCGGTCGCGGAGTGGACGTTCGCGCACACGACGCTGAACCGATTGGAGATCGTGGTTGCAGTGGGCAACAACAGGAGTCACCGCGTGGCGGAAAAAATCGGTGCCCTTCGCGAAGGGGTCCTACGCCAGCGAATGATGGTTGGGGAGATTGCGAATGATGCCGTGATGTATTCGCTGGTGCGACCCACGGAAGTGGTTGCCTGAGCCATGCAAGGCCCCTTGGCGCGACTCCTCGCGATGACGCGTCATGTGACGCGTGTGCGACGCGCGTAGTGCCGAGTTGTCCTTCAAGTCCTTGCCGGTAATCCAATGCACTGGTGCATCGAAGTGCGTGCCGGTGTGCTCACCCATGTGAATGACGTTCCAATACCACGCCGGACCTTTTTCGTCAAAGCGCGAAATCAGATCCATCGTCACACCCGGTGAGCCACCGAACTGTTCCGGCAAACCAATTACGGGAGTATCTGGCCCAAGCGGCTGCGTGAGATCGACCACCTTGATGCTGCCCGCGCGAAGCGCGGCCGTGAGCTGCGACAGTAGCGACATGCGTCAGTCCTGGCTTTGAAGTTCGCGAAGGTCACGCTGAAACTGGTATCTGTTTTCCAGCAACGACAGGTCGGTGACGTATCCTGATGGGCCAACGGCTTCCACCTTTGCAACAAGGGTGGTGAGTTCGCGCGCGTCACGCGCTGCCTTGAATGCCGCGGTGAATTCAGCGAGCCTGCGACCTGTGGCCGTGCGCGGAACACTCGCCGCCTTGGCCATTCCCGCAATGTCACTGCCGGTTGATGTGGCCGTTGGAAAACCTCCCACCGACAGCCGGCTTTCGTTGTCAAATACCACGTGCACAAGGTTCTTCGGACGGTAGCGCGCGAGTGTCGTAAGCCCACCAAGGTTCATCAGCACCGATCCGTCGCCGTCGAACACACCCACGGTGACTTCCGGCCGGCTGAGCGCGATTCCCAGGCCGAGTGACGATGCGAGGCCCATGGCGTGCTGCAAATAGAAACAATTCGGTTTGTGTCCGATGGTTTGCAGTTCCGCGGCGCGGCGAAACGCCTCCGTCATGCGCGCGGTGTCATGAGCGGGCCACGAGACAAACGTCCCGTGGGGCCGGTAGACGACGTCCACGAGTTGGTCCACGTCCTGAAGGAAGAAGGCTGCAACGTGCTCGAGAAGATTGACGAATCCGAGTATGGGAAGTTTGCCTGGGTCACTGATCCAGAGGGAAACAAGGTCGAGCTATGGGAGCCGCCAGAAGGCCAATGAGATGGCTCGCTGCAGGACGCCAACGTTAGCCCGACGACGATTGGTGTGCGACGTAGCCCCCTCGCGGATAGTTGATTCAGACCGCCCTCGGACAGTTGATGTTTGGTCGTTCCCGCTCCGGGCGGATAATTGATTCTGACCGCCTTCTGCAGCTGACGAGCGCGCGCCGCGTCGTAGAGTCCCCGCCCCCTTCGCACGCATGGCGGGGATCACAGCCGCCACCAGTTGAGCGGCTGCATCTCGAGCGCCGCCTGCGCCAGTCGACGAGGGAGGGGCTGCGGATCCTCCAGCACGTCGGCCAGCAGCACGTCGGCCAGCACACCGCCGACAAAGCCGTACGCCCACGCCGCCGCCGCGCGCAGGCCCGCCTCGCGATCACGGCGTGCCAGATCGGCGAGACGCTCGTGCGCCTCGTGCGCACTCAGGTACGCGACGCATGCGATGCCGGCCAGACGGACCGTGGCATCATGGTGCCACAGCGCCGGGAGTGCGAACCGTGCGTCGCGCAGTGTCCCGAGCGCTTCTGTGGCGATGGAGGCGAGCATCATTGCGTGTCGGCCGCCCCAGTGATGCGCGATGGCCACGCGGGCCGCGAACTGATCGAAGAGCTGTTCGGCGCCGGATCGTCCGCCCTCCCGACGCGCGACATACTCAGTGTTGGGCACCCGGCGGATGCGCCCGCTAAGGAGCGCGATCAGTTCCGTGGGCGATTCGGCGCGCGCGCTGCGCGGATACAGCATGGTCAGGTGCGGCAGGAGCTCCTCTGCGGTCCAGCCGGGCGTGTGCACGGCGACGCGGTCCGGCAACACGGGGACGGCGGCCATGCGCTGGAGCGGTCGCACGTGGTCCACGGACATGTGCCAGCTCGCATGTGCCGTGACCGCGAGTTCGGTGGCATGGGTTCGTGCGACATGCAGCACGCCGGTCAGTTCGCCGACCCGCGTCGCATCGATTGCGCGAACACCGACCCGCTGTCGCACGGACTCGGTCGCCAGGCACAGCGTCTCGATCTCCGTCGTTAAGAGGTGCGCACGGCCGCTTGCCACGCAGGCGACGGGGAGCGCCCGAATGGCGGCGAACGTCGCCTCGAGATCGAGGCGATGCATCGTGTGCTCGACCTGCCGGAGTGCGACGTACGCTTCGGCAGCGACGAGGTGTGGCGGGGCCGGGTCATCTGGCATGCGTGCAGCCCCCCTCTTGCGCGCGCCGCCCGACCCCTTGCCCGTCGGGCGCGCGGTGCGAGCGGATGGCACGAGACGTGCGCCGTTTTCCGACGCGTCGAGCGCCGTGTAGAACACCGTGGTGTCGACACGCCCCACATGCGCGACGCGCTGCGTGACACGGTCGCGCGGACCCTCGCCATCGGCCAACGTCTCTTTCGCGGCATCCGCGAGCACTTGGGCGACCGAGCGACGGCCACCGGGACGCAGCGCCGGGTCCCGCGCGACTTCCTCCTCCACCGCGGCCCGCCCAACGGCGGGTACCGCGCCGCGCCCGCAGGCGCGTCGCACCGCCTCCGCGACGCGGGCCGTGTCGTTCGCGAACGCGCTCCCGACGTCAAGCGCGTCGTCGTCGACGATGGCCGGCGCCCACAGATTGCCCGCGCTGTCCGAGGTGGCGATCACGCGCCGTGCGACGGGCGCGTCACCCGTCGCGAGTGACTGCAGCGCGTTTGCCACGGCCTGTGCGTGAAACGTGACGTGCTCCTCGCCCGGCAGCAGCGCGGTCAGCTCGATGCGCGCGGACCGTTCCCCACGACGCTCCTCGAGTCCGAGTGACGCGATCAACGTCGGCTCGGTGTCGGCTCGGCGCTGCAACGCGTCACGCAGTTGCGCCGTGGTGAAGGGATGGGGTCGCCGGGACTCGGCGTCCGCCGCGCGCATGCGCTCATTCCAGAGATGCCCGATGGTCTCGGCCACAAAGTCGAGCCACGTCAGCGGCGCGCGCGGTGCGTACCGTGCAGGGGCCAGCCCCGCGGGCAGGTAGAGCGAGTCGCCATGCTCGCCGCCGCCGCGCCTCAGATACGGGGTCACCAAGTGTCCCGTTCTCACGAGACTCTGCAGCCCCAGTGCGATCTCATGCTTCGTGAGCGGGGTGTTCGCGGGCGATCCACGACGCGTCAGCATGATGGGATCTCCGACGAGCGCGTCCGACCGGTGCGTCACCGTGCTGTCCGCACGCGTGATGTCGGGGAGCGCGGCGTCCCCGACCGCGCTCGTCGTCAGCGGGGTATCCAGGCGCGCCTGCTCGACCACGTCGATGAAGCGCACCGCGCGGCCCACGCGTTCGACGGCCCGCGCCACGATCTCGCCCACGCGGGCGCGTCGCGACGGTTCATCGGGCAGCGTGTTCTAAGCTATCCGCGTACAGTGCGAACCCTTGAGGCCCTTGCCGCAGGAGCGTCCCGGAGCCCATATTTCAGCAACCACAGATTCTGGAGAATATACAGAATTCGGATTAGCTGTAGATTCTGGAGCTTCTGACGATACTCAGGGTATCCCATCAGACCTTGGTGATCCTGATCTCGCAGGCGGGAACGTGCGCGACGGGCCCGTGGACGCATTGCAGACACTAACGCGGAGTTCGCCATGACCAAGACGCTGTCGACGCAAGCACCAGCGGCCCTCGCGGCACGCATCGACCATCTTGCCCAGGCCGAGGGGCGCAACCGCTCGCAGGTTGTCATCGCGGCGCTCGAGTTTTGGGCACAGCTCTCGCCGGAGGCGCACTTCGCCATCGGCCGCATCCAAGCCATGAGCGAAGAGCTGCGGGTGTGTCTCGCGCGTCAGGTCGAGCGTGACGCGCTCGACGTGCAGTTCGCCGCACTTCGGGATCGGATCGTGACCAGTCTGACTGTGCCGGACGACCTCGCCAGGCAGCTTGACGCCGACGCCGACGACGACGCGTTCTTGGATGCGGCGGTGGCGGCGGTCGCCGCCGAGCAGGCCGAGGACCGCGGGCCTGCTCGCATGGCCCGGTGACGTGCCCCGGGCCATCACGCGCGCGCGCCGTGTGCGCGGGAGATCCAGCGCCGCGCTGATCGAGAGTGGGGCGACCCCGCGGAAGCGCCGATGAGCGAGGGGCCTGAGCCCACCGCCCATGGATCGGGGCGGGCTGAGCCTGCAAAGACGTCGCCGCCGGGGGCATCGCACCCGGCGGCGACGCCCCCAGTGTGGCCGATCCCACGACTGGGGAACGCGGCTCGACCGCTCCGCGTCTGCCTCGACCTCAACATCTGGGTCGCCGACCTGCTGGCGGCGAAGAACGGACGCACCGGCATGTCCTCCCAGATCCTCGTCGACATCGCGCGGCGGGGGACCTCCTCGCTCGGGCCCGTGCAACTGGTGGTCTCGTGGGGCATGCTCAACCGCCTCGCGAGCGTCCTCGAGCGCGTGCTGAAGGTGGACGGCGCCGATGCGCAGCAGTTCACAACCCTGATCGCGCAATATGCCGCGCGCGGCCCGGAAACCCGCCCACCGTACCTGCTGCTCGGCGGGACCGGGCTGGTCCCCCTGCGCGACACCGAGGATGCGCACGTGCTCGAGGCGGCGGACGCGGGAAAGGCCGACATCCTCGTCACCCGGAATTTTCGTGATTTTCTGGGCGCTGGGGCGCACGTCCTCGTGGACGGCGAGCTCGCGGTGATCCCAGGAGTGACGGGCCACGTCATCATCGTGGCCGACCCGAAATGGGTCATGCGATGGCTCCATGCCGGGGCGATCTCGCTGCCGTAGGCGCGGTGGGCCTCTCTCGCGGTCAGACCGGCCCGGCGCCAGCGACGGAGCGTATTCGGTGTCGCCGCGCCGCGTTTGCACACCGGGCGCAGGAGTCAATTGGGTGTCGCGAGCTCGCACGACACGCAGCGTCGCAGGCGCATTTGGCTCCCGAAGCGTCGGCCGGCCAATCAGTTCAGCGATAGAGACGCTGCGGGTCGCGTATGTGCAAACGCGTTCATCGGTTGATTTGCGCCACAACACTGGCTCGGCCATTTCGTCGTGTCTTCCGTGCGCGTTGCGCCTTGCGGCCGGGAGTCCATGGCGCGTCTGGCCCACGTAGGCGCACAGCCAGGTCGTTGGCAGGACAGCGATCAGGACGGCGGCCGGAGGGCCTAACTGTACGCGCCACTCTGCATGCGGAGCAGGAGCTGTCGCACGTGGCCGCGCCCATTGGCGTCGTCCAGCAGCGCCGTCGGGCGGCGTCCCCCCCAGCGCAGGGACTGGCGACCGGAGCCAGTGGGCGAGCCATGCGCGTGCATCGAACCCGGGTGCGTCGTCGCCGCTCTCGCGCATGATCTGCAGGGCCAAGGCAAGCAACTCGGCCGTGTGGGGATCGGTGTGGATCCACTCCCGTCGGCTGATCGTCGACGTGCGCGCATGCGATGGCGAGCGCGCCCGCGCGCGGACAGGTGGTGGCGCATCAAACGGTCTCCGAGCGAGACGAGCAGCAGCCGCATTCCGCGCGACACACGCCGACGCGCGGAGTGCAGAAGCGACCGCCAGCTCGCGGCCTATTCTTCGCCTGCCATATATGCGGCCATCACCGCGCTTGCCGTTTCCGGGGTGAGCAACGGACGGGGCCCGACGTGTGTCACATCGTCGCCATCTGTCCAAGGCTGGGGCGCCCAAGGGTGGGGCGCTGCCGCGCGCAAGCGTCTGCCCAGCCGTCCAATCAACCGCTCGCAGTGTTCGCAGCCAGGTGGCAGGGCGGCGTTCGGGGTTTCGACGACGATTCCGTTGGCGTGCAGCACACGAGAGAGCGGCGCGCGGTCAATGCCATGGTCCAGCCGGACGGCCGCCGGGAATCCCCCGCCGAGGGCACCAGACTTCACCGCGTCGAGCGCCGCGCCGAGCGCAAGCGACTGCACGTCGACGTCAGGCCGACCGGGGAGCACCACAATGCTGCGGGTCTGGCCGGTGGCGACATCTACGCACACACCAATGGCCACAAGCGCACGGCCAGCCTCCGAATAGGCATCGACGATGTCGATATCGCCCAAAACGGCGGAATCCACCGCCCAAGTACCGTGGCTCCTCTCATGCCCCCGTCCCACGCGCGATGCGCGCGGATTCGCGGGCGTCGCATCCTCCTGAGGCAGGTGCGAGAACCGCTTGTGGTGTCCCAAGTCCATGTCAAGCTCCGAGTGGAGTGTCGCGACACCAGCGGCGGTGCCGTCCGCAAAGCATAGGGCGCCGAGCTCGCGCGTCCCGCCGCACCACTAAATCAGCCGGCAGGATATAACAGCCCCACCGACGCAGCGAGGCCCGGCGCAGCCGGCTCGCGGCCGCTCTGCCCAAGTCCGAACATACAGGCGGCGAGGTTCGTCGCAGGGCTCCGCCCACTCCGCGAACCGCACAGCCTCGGCTCCACGGTGATTGCATGACCCGTCATCGCCGTGCACGTCGGCGCGATGATCGGTGGGAGGATCATGACCGTGTAGGCCGACTTTGACAGAAAACGGAGCAACTGGGTGCGCTCATCGGCGGCAAGATGATGGCTCTGTATGCCGAAAAACGCGGAAACAGGCCTAATTGGGAGTGCTCACCGGCGGAATGATCATAGGTCAATCGACAGCGCAGGAACGCACCAATCGCGCTGCAGAGGCGCCAAAACGCGAAAGGGCGACCAGCATTCCATGCTGAGTCACCCTTCCGTGTGCTAACCGATCTGCAAGATTGACAACACTTTAGCTTGAGCGGACCGAATCAATTGTCCGATGCGGACGGAATCAACTGTCCGCGGCGACCAACATCAACTGCCCGCGAGGCGTAGCCCACGCAGCAACAAAACGGCCACCCCCTTTCGGGAATGGCCGTCGTGTCGTTCAGCGCCTCGGCCCTACTTCACCGCATTCACCATGTCGAAGATCGGCAGGTACATCGCTACGATCATGCCGCCAACAACGATGCCCAGGAACACGATCATGATCGGCTCCAGCAGCGACAACAGGGCGCTGACGGCCGCATCGACTTCGTCATCATAAAAGTCGGCAATCTTGGTGAGCATCTCATCGAGGCCACCCGTTTGCTCACCGACCGCGATCATGCTGATCACCATGGGCGGGAACACCTGCGACTTCTGCAACGGCGCCGCAATGGTTTCACCACCGGCGATGCTGGCCCGACTGCCCATGATGGCGTCCTGCACCACCCGGTTGCCCGAGGTCCGGGCCGTGATCTCGAGACCGTCCAGAATGCTCACGCCCGACGAAATCAATGTGCCCAGCGTGCGCGTAAAGCGCGACACGGCCGACTTGCGCAGCACGTCGCCCAGCACCGGCACATGCAACAATATCCGGTCGATCACCAACTGCCCGTTGGACGTGGCGTAGTACTTCTTGAGGGCATACCCGCCGCCCACCGCACCGATGATCAGTGCCCACCAGTACGCATTGAGGAACCCTGACATCCCGATCACCACCCGCGTTGGCAGTGGCAGCGTCATCCCCACGCTGCCGAACATGCTGGCGAACACCGGAATCACCTTCCACAGCAAGATCACCACGCAGAGCGCGGCCACGCACATGATCACGGTGGGATAGATCATCGCACCCTTCACCTTGCGGACGAGGGCGTCGTTCTTCTCCATGAAGATCGCCAGACGATTCAGAATGGTATCCAGGATACCACCCGCTTCACCGGCCGCCACCATGTTGGTGTACAGATCGGAGAACGCCTTCGGATGTTTGCGCATGGCGTCGGCCACGGTATTGCCCGACTCGACGTCGAACACCACTTCGCGCACGACAGCCTGCAGCGCCTTGTTTTCCGACTGGCGGGCCAGAATGTCCAACGCCTGCACGAGCGGCAAACCGGCGTTGATCATTGTTGAAAACTGACGCGTGAAGATCACGATGTCGCGCATCTTGATCGACCCGGCGGTTTTCTTTGGCGTGGACTTCGACTCGTCCACCTTGATGATGGTCAAGCGCTGCCGACGCAGCTGCGCCACGGCCTCGTCGCGACTGGGCGCGTCGATCGTGGCCGACTTGAGGTCGCCGTTGCTGTTGCGGGCGGTGTATGTGAATGTTGCCATCGATGACTCCTGAAGGTTGTAGCGGCGAGGTCGTACTGCGCACCCGGTTTCCTGTACTCCCAACGTCTGACGTCTTACTTCCGACTGTTCCCACCCACCAGCGTGCGATCGGAAGAACGTCGTTCCACCGCCCCCTTGGACTCCTCCCCGGGACCCTTGCCGATCATGCGCAGAAACTCGTTGGGATCACTCGACGAACGGACGCATTCATCGGCGGTCACCATGCGGGTCACGTACAGTTGATACAGCGCATCATTCAGCGTCTGCATGCCGAATTTCTTGCCTGACTGCATGGACGAGTAGATCTGGTGCACCTTGTCGTCGCGGATCAGCGACCGGATGGCCGGCGTGACCACCAGAATCTCGGCGGCCATGGCCCGACCCTTGCCCGACGTCTTGGGGAGCAGCACTTGCGTGATGATCCCCTCCAACACGAATGCCAACTGCGCGCGCACCTGGCTTTGCTGATGGGCCGGGAACACGTCGATGATGCGATTGATCGCTTCGGCGGCGCTGTTGGTGTGCAGCGTGGCGAACACCAGGTGACCCGTTTCCGCGATGGTGAGCGCCGCCTGAATCGTTTCCAGATCGCGCATTTCCCCGATCAGGATCACGTCGGGATCTTCACGCAACGCATACTTGAGCGCCGAGGCGAAGCTCTTGGTGTCCGCGCCCACCTCGCGCTGATTGATGATGCAATTGCGGTGTCGGTGGATGAATTCGATCGGATCTTCCACCGTGATGATATGGCCGCGCCGTTCGGTGTTGATCTTGTCGATCATCGCAGCCAGCGTGGTACTCTTCCCCGATCCGGTGGGACCCGTCACCAACACGAGACCCCTCGGTCGTTCGGCAAACCCGGCAATCACCGGCGCCAGGTTGAGATCGGCAAACGTCTTGATGGCGAAGGGAATCTGCCGGATCACCATGCTGACGCAGCCGCGCTGCTTGAACACGTTGCCACGAAACCGCGAGAGGTTCGCGATGCC
>JANMRE010000562.1:0-5326 GCA_031370885.1 Gemmatimonadaceae bacterium | reverse complement strand
CCTTTCGCTCAGTTGGATGATCTGGCCAAACGATTCGAGGACAGATTGGCGCGCGTGGACGGTGTAAAGACCGTAAAACGCGTGGCCGTTCCGCCGCGCGAGATGCAGGTCACGCTCGATTTGGGTCGTATGGCCACGTTGGGCCTGACAACCGCGCACGTGCTGAACGCGCTGGGCAGCGACAACCTGCAAATCCCCGGTGGATCAGTGGACGTGGGCACCCGACGCTACAACATCGCCACGCCGGGGCGCTACCGCCGTGCCGACGACGTGCAACGCACCGTGATTGGTGGCGGCAATGGCGCGGTGATTCATCTGGAAGACGTGGCTACGGTGCGCTGGGCTGACGGCGACGCGGTACACATTGGACGGTACAACGGGCAGCGCGCGATGTTTGTCACGGTTGCGGTGCAGAGTGGGCGCAACGTGGTGGCGGTGCGCGATGCGGTGTGGCGGGAGCTGGATGTGCTGGAACGTCAACTGCCCAAGGGCGTGACGCTGGCGCGTGGCTTCGACCAGACGCGCAACGTGGAGGCGCGGCTGGGGCAACTCGGAAAGGATTTCGCTATCGCGCTGGCGCTGGTGCTGCTCACGCTGCTGCCGTTGGGAACGCGCGCGTCGCTGATCGTGATGATCTCGATCCCGCTGTCGCTGTCACTGGCCATCGTCCTGCTCAACGCCAGCGGCTACAGTCTCAATCAGCTCACCATTGTGGGCTTCGTGATTGCGCTGGGCTTGCTGGTGGATGACTCCATCGTGGTGGTGGAGAACATCAGTCGATTCCTGCGCAGCGGGATGTCGCGCGCCGAAGCGGCCATTGAGGGCACCAAGCAGATTGGTGTGGCGGTGCTGGGTGCGACGGCCACACTCATCTTTGCCTTTGTGCCGCTGCTGTTTCTGCCGGGGCTGTCAGGGAAATACATCCGCTCGCTGCCAATTGCCGTGGTGTACGCGGTGCTCGCGTCGCTGCTGGTGTCGCTCACCATCATCCCGTGGTTGGCCAGTCGGATGATGCCGCGGCATGAGCAGGCCGAAGGGAATCGTGTGCTGCAATGGCTGGATGGCGGCATCAAGCGCACGTACGCCCCGTTGTTGCATCGGGCATTGGCGGCGCCACGCAGCACGCTATTGCTGTCGGCGCTGTTGGTGGCGGGTTCGGTGGCCCTGGTACCGGTGGTGGGGTTCTCGTTGTTTCCGAAAGCGGGGACGCCACAGTACCACGTGGATATCGAAACGCCTAATGGCACCTCGCTGGCCGAAACCGATCGCGCGGCGCGCTTCGCAGAGCGAGTGATTGCTGCGCACCCGAGCACCAGGAGCATCTTTGCGAATGTGGGGAAGGACAACCCGGCCGTGTACTACAATGTGTTCCAGCGTTCGGAAGCGTCGAATCGGGCCCAGTTGCTGGTGCTCATCAAGGCCTATGACAACGTGAAAACGCCGCGCACGCTCGACTCGCTCCGCCTGCAGTTGGCGGAGTATCCGGGTGCGCGCATCGAGTTGAAGGAATTCGAAAACGGCCCGCCCATTGACGCACCGATCGCGATGCGTCTTGAGGGGACCGATCTCGATACGTTGCAATCGCTGGCGGCGCGGTACGAGCACGTACTGGTCACCACGGAAGGCACGCAGTACGTGAACAATCCGGTGCGTCTTCGGCGTTCTGACTTGCGACTGTTTGTGGACAAACAGAAGGCCGGACTGTTGGGCGTGCCAAGCGCCGAAGTGGAGCGTACACTGCGATTGGGCATTGCCGGGCTCGAGGCGGGAAAGATCCGTTCCGAGAACGGCGAAGAGTATGCCCTTGTGGTGCGCATCGCGCACGATGGCCGGCCCGCGCCGGAGGCTTTGGAACGCATTCGGGTGAGCAGCGTATCGGGCGCGATGGTGCCGCTGTCGCAGATTGCGCACACGGCGTTCAACGCATCACCCACGGTGATCAATCACCACGGTCGTCAACGCGCGGTCACCGTTACGTCCTATGTGAAATCGGGGTACAATACCGATGCGGTGACCAAAACCGTGCTGGCGCGACTCGATTCCATCGCGTTGCCAGCGGGATACGCGTTGCGCCCGGCTGGCGAGATTGAGAGTCGGCAGAAGAGTTTTGGTGGCGTGGGGGGCGCGATCATCGTGGCCGTGTTTGCCATCCTGGCCATTCTGGTACTCGAGTTCCGTGACTTCCGTACCACCCTGGTGGTGGCGAGTGTGATTCCGCTGGGCATTGTCGGTGGCATTGTGGCACTGCTGCTCAGTGGCTACACGCTGTCGTTCACGGCGATGATCGGGTTTGTGGCGCTGGTGGGTATCGAGATCAAGACCAGCATTTTGCTGGTAGACTTTACCGATCAACTGCGACGTCAGGGCATGAGTTTGGACGACGCGATTCAAAAGGCCGGTGAGATTCGGTTTCTGCCAATCGTGCTGACCACCATGACGGCCATTGGCGGATTGTTGCCCCTGGCGTTGCAGGGATCGGGGCTGTATTCGCCGCTGGCGTGGGTGATTATTGGCGGTTTGGTGTCGAGCACGCTGATCGCACGACTGGTGACGCCGGTGTTGTACAAGCTGGTGTCGCCGAGGCTGTAGGGGGGTTTGCAGACGGGAGACGGAAGAAGGGAGACGTCAACACTGACCCGGCGCGTTTCGTACTATAGTGTGTCCAAACCAATCCCCCCCGACACCCACCGCCTCTATGCGAACAACCCGGGCCCTCGTGCTCGCCGCTGGCCTCGCTTTAATCGCCGCGAATACACTCGTGGCGCAGCCGGCTGTTCCTGCCAAAACTTCTCTCGATCCTGCCACCGTTGCCGGCATGCGATGGCGCAATATCGGTCCGGCCAACATGATGGGCCGCATCGTCGATATTGAGGGCATTCCGTCGCCGTCAAAAACATTTTACGTGTCATCGGCTGGTGGCGGCCTGTTCAAGACCAGCAACAACGGTGTCACATTCAAGCCCGTGATGGATACGGCGCGCGTGTCGTCGGGTGGTGACCTGGCCATCGCGCCATCGGACACGAATGTCATTTATTGGGGCACCGGCGAGCCGAACTCGCGGAACTCCATCTCTCCCGGCGGCGGCGTGTACAAGAGCACCGACGGTGGACGCAGTTGGGCGTTTATGGGGTTGGCCGAAACGCGTGCGATTGCGCGTATTCAGGTGCATCCCACCGATCCCAACACGGTGTGGCTGGCCGCGCTTGGTCATGCCTGGGGTCCCAACAAGGAGCGCGGACTTTACAAGTCCACCGATGGTGGCAAGACGTGGGTGTTGAAGAAGTTCATCGACGACAAAACCGGATTTGTGGACGTGCAACTCGATCCGCGCAATCCCAATGTGCTGTTCGCGTCGAGTTATCAGCGCGTGCGTGGCCCGTACTTTCTGAATTCCGGCGGGCCGGGTTCAGCGCTGTGGAAAAGCGCCGATGGCGGCGACACGTGGACGGAAGTGAAGGGTGGTGGATTTCCGGAAACCATGAAGGGACGCATCGATATCGCGATTGCGCGCTCCAATCCCGACGTGATGTACACGCTGGTGGAAGCGGATACTGCACCAAATGCAAAGAAGGATGCGAAAGTGGCGCCGGCGCGTCGTCCCAGTGGACTGTATCGTTCGGAAGACGGTGGCAAGACCTGGGCGTACATGAGCCCCGAGAACACACGCCCGTTTTATTATAACCAGGTGCGGGTTGACCCCAGGGATGCGAATCGCGTGTACTGGTCGTCCACGCCGGTCAAGTATTCCAGCGACGGTGGCAAGACGTCGGGCAACACCACGGAAGGCATTCACGTGGATCATCACGCCATGTGGATCGATCCCAACGATCCGCAGCGCATCATCACCGGCAACGATGGTGGCGTAGGCGTGTCGAACGACCGTGGCGGCAACTGGTTGTTCCCGAACTCCATCGCGCTTGGCCAGTTCTACAATATTTCGGCCGACATGGCGGTGCCGTATCGCGTGTGCGGTGGGCTGCAGGATAACGGATCGTGGTGCGGCCCCAGTCGGCGCAAACAGGGACCCATCACCAATGCCATGTGGCACAACGTGGGCGGTGGCGACGGATTTGTTTCGCAGCAGGACCAGACGAATCCGGACATCATGTACTCCACGTCGCAAGGCGGCAGCATGGGACGGTTGAACTTTGCGACCGGTGAACGCACGGGATTGCGCAAGCCCACGTGGCGCGATGGCGGCTATCTGCAGTGGAACGATTCCATCTACGCGGCCTGGCCGGATACCACCAAGCCTGCCACGCCGGCGCAGAAGAAGCAGATGGCGGCATTCCGCACGCGTCAGCGCGCCGACTCGGTAGGGTATGCGCTGCGCTGGAACTGGAACACGCCGTACATCATTTCCCGGCATAACTCGGCGACGCTGTATTTTGGCGCGAATCGTGTGCTCAAGAGTGTGAAATACGGTGACGAGATGTTTCCCATTTCACCGGAACTGTCGTATGCGGATTCGGCAAAGTTGCACGTGGCGCTCCGCACGACCGGTGGCATTACCCCTGACGTGACCGGCGCCGAAACATTTGGCACGGTGGTATCGCTCAATGAATCACCGATGCGTCCGGGCCTGCTGTATGCCGGTACCGACGACGGGCGCGTGTGGATCACGAAGAACGATGGTGCGGCGTGGGAAGAAGTGACGGCAAAGTTTGCCGGCGTGCCGGCCGGTTCGTACGTGTCGCGCATTGAACCGTCGCATTTTGACAGCGCCACATTCTACGTCACCTTCGACAATCATCGTCGCGACGACTTCAATCCGTATGTCTTCGCCACCACGAACTTCGGGCAGTCGTTCACGTCGATTGTGAACAACTTGCCAACGGGGCAGACCGACTTCGTGCACGTGATCCGCGAGGATACGAAGAGTCGCAACCTGCTGTTCGTGGGTACCGACATCGGCGCCTATGTCTCAATCGATCGCGGACAGTCGTGGCAGCGCTTCATGAGCGGATTACCAACCACGCCGGTGCACGACCTGCTGATTCATCCGCGGGACGGCGAGTTGATTGCCGGCACACACGGACGCTCCATCTGGATTGCGGATATCACGCCGCTGCAGCAGCTCACGCCAACCACACTGGCGGCCAAGGCCATGCTGTTTGCACCGCGTACGGCATTCCAGTGGGGCGAGTCGACGATCAACGGCGGCAATGTGGGACAGGGAACGTTCCAGGCGCCGAGTCCACAGTATGGGGCATCGCTCTGGTATCGGTTGACCGAAGCAACGAGTGGACAGGCGCGCATTGTCATTCAGAATGCGGCCGGTGACACGTTGCGTACGCTCACCGGTCCTGGTGGGCCTGGGTTGCAC
>JANMRE010000604.1:0-44339 GCA_031370885.1 Gemmatimonadaceae bacterium | reverse complement strand
TATTGAGGGGCGGAAGATCGAGCGTCGTGGTGTTGGGTTTAGCGCAAATAATGCCAGCGCCAAGGGTTGCCCGAAAGGTGATCTGGGTGGTGCTGAACGACATGATATCGCCACCAACCGACGACACACTGCGCAGGTCGGCGGGCACCATGTTCATGGCGGTCCGCAGTTCGCGCCGCAGACCCATGGTCTCGTTCGTCTGCTGATAGAAACGCTGCTGGTCGGTCATCATGCGGGCGAGGATCGTGCCGATCACGCCGAGCAGGGTGAGCGTGACCAGCAATTCCACCAGCGTGAAACCGGCACGCGTCCGGCCGTTGGGAGGTGCGTTGATCAATCGCGGCACGGAATCACCGTCGAATACGAGGGCCGCTGCACCTTGCGCGGAATGGTCAGCGTGACCGTCAGCGTCTTGGTATTGCGTCCGTCAGTCACGTCCCACGTCTGTGAGATGCCTCGCGTGATGGCCGTGCCGGTCAGGCCCTGCACCAGTTGAGCGCACGACAGACTCGCCAGCGAATCCAGACGCGTCTGCGCCAGGCTCGCCGCTACCGTCATCCGCATGCCGCCGCCCATCTGCCGGGCCACGGCGCTGGTGCTGCTCATCACACCGCCAAGCGCCACCGCGATCATGAGCACAGACACCAGCACCTCGACCAGGCTCATGCCACGTCGCGCTGCCGCTCGAACGACGGGCGTCGGGGTCCCACGGCTTCGTTGGTTTGCAATGCGGTTCATAGCTGGCACCCTTTCGGAATGATGATACCTGCGGGGCTGATGCAAACGGTGTCACGCAGCGCGCCAACGCTGACGCGATACATCAGCGTTCCGTTTGCCAGTGGCGTCAGCATACCGCGTGAGTTGTAGCTGATCGTACTGGGCGCGCCATCCAGCGGTTCGATGGTCGCTTTCAATGTCGTATTGAATCGGATCGGGCCAAACACCGTGACGGCCGTGCTGTTGATTCCACTCAGCACGGACACGGTGGCGGACGATGACGTCAGCGTGAGCGTGGCGGTCTTGCCTTTCTGCAGCGCAGCGGCCCGCGTGGCGGCGAACGCGGCCACGAGTTCCTGTCGCGCGGCGCGCCGCGACGCACCATCGTTGGCGGCGGAAAACTTCGGCACCGCCACCGCGAACATGATGCCGGCCACGGCCACCACGATCAGCAGTTCGGCGAGGCTCATACCACGCGGCAGCGAACGAGAACGCGGACGCGGCACGGCGGCGAGGGAGTGTCGGTTGGTCTGCACGGGGTCTTGACCAACCGATGTAACCGATGGAAACAAATCATCATCGGCCCGGCAACGTACGTCACCGTCCGTGCGCGTCCGTCACCGCCTCGGCGTACGTTGTTACGTCGCGCGGTAGGTGCGTCCCCGAATCGCGACCAGCAATACCGGCACCACGATCAACGT
This sequence comes from Gemmatimonadaceae bacterium, assembly GCA_031370885.1. GTDB lineage: Bacteria > Gemmatimonadota > Gemmatimonadetes > Gemmatimonadales > Gemmatimonadaceae > Gemmatimonas. The sequence goes on along the minus strand of JANMRE010000604.1, from coordinate 42,921 downwards.
GATGGGAGTGGACAGCGCGAGGCCACCCATCACGGCGAGTGCCAACGGTTTCTGCAGTTCGCTGCCGGCACCCAACCCCATTGCCAGTGGCGCCAATCCAAACAGCGTGCACAATGTGGTCATGAGAATCGGGCGCAATCGTACGCGCGCCGCCTCACGGAGTCCCGTCTCCAGGTCAACGCCGCCTTCAACCATGCGATGCCGCGTGAAATCGAGCAGGATGATGCCATTCTTGACAATCAATCCCACCAGCAGAATCAACCCCATGAAGCTGGCGACGTTGAGCGCGGTTCCTGTTGCCAGCAACGCGGCGAAGGCGCCGACGAATGACAATGGCGCTGCCAGCAGCACGACCAACGGTTCGAGGAATGAGCGGAACTGCACCACCATCACGGCCGTGACACTCAACGCGGCCAACGCGAGCACCAACAGCAGAGCGCGAAATGCGCTCTGCTGGCTGGCGTACCGCCCGCCCAGCTCCACCCGCACTCCCTCCGGTGCCGGCATGGTTGCCAACACGGCCTGCACATCACGCATCACGTCACTCAAGGCACGGATCTCCACACCCGCCGACATGACAATCACCTGCTGTTGGTCTTCGCGCAGATGCTCGCTTCGCACCTCCATCGGCGTAAACGTGGCCACCGACGCCAGGGGTACGGACCGCATCCCGTCGGGCGACTGTACCGGTAGTGTCCCCAGGCGCGTGGCATCAAACCGCACCGAATCCGGCGCGCGCACGCGGATACCGATGGCCCGGTCGTCGAGGCGGATCTCGCCGGCTTCGACCCCGAGGAGTGCGCCGCCCACCGCAGCACTGATCTGCGTGGCCGTCAGCCCGGCCCGAACCGCATCGCCACTTCGCACCGACATGGCCAGTTCTGCGCTTGGTTCCGCGATGCCCGCATAGAAATCTTCGAGACCCTCGATCGTTCCGATCCGTGCACTCAACGTGTCGGCGTACCGTTCGAGCGCCTGCAACTCGGAGCCGAACAACTTGATCTCGACCGGTGACGCCGCGCCCGACAGGTCGTCGAGTACGTCCGACAGGATCTGTACGAACTCGATGCGCATGCGTGGCACCGAGGACTCGAGCTGCGTCCGCACGTCATCGATGATTTCGAGGATGCCCCGATTGCGCGCCGAACGTCGTTGCAGTCGCACCACGATGTCGCCCGTATTCTGCGCGGTGGCAAACAACCCGAGCTCGGCGCCGGTTCGCCGCGATGTGCCCACGACCTCGGGCGTGGCGGCGAGGATGCGCTCAACGATGTGCAGTTGGCGATCGGTCTCGGCGAGCGCCGTACCACCGGGTGTGAAATAGTCGATAATAAACGATCCCTCATCCATCTCCGGGAGAAATCCCGTGCCGAGCGCACGGTACGCCACCACGCCACCAAGCACCAGCAACACGCTCACGGCCATGACCAAGCGCACGTGATGCAGCAGACGATCCAGCACTCTGGCATACCAGTCGGTCAGCGCGTCCAGCCACCGACCCACACGAGCGCCCACGCCCGACGGTTGGACCGGATTGGCGCGCCGATCGGCACTCCCGTCATGCAGCCATTGTTCGCTGAGCAATGGAATCAGTGTGAGCGCAAGGACGAGCGACACGAGGACACTCACCGTCAACGTCAGCGAGAGCGCCGAAAAAAACTGGCCGGTGACCCCTTGCAGGAGACCGAGCGGCAGGAACACCACCACGGTGGTGAGCGTGGACGAGGTGACCGGACTCACCAACTCCTGCAAGGCCCCGCGAATCGCCAACTGTCGCCCGGGTTCGAACTGCAGATGGCGCACGATATTTTCGGTGACCACCACGGCATCATCGATGACCAATCCGATGGCAATCGCCATGGCACCCAGCGTCATCAGGTTGAACGTTTGCCCAAACAGGCGCATGAGCAGGACCGTGATGACCAACGTGAGCGGGATGGCGGACGCACTGATCGCCGTGATGCGCCATTCACGAAGGAACAACAACAGCACGAGCACGGCGAGTGCCGCACCGATGAGCATGGCGTCACGGACCGACGACACCGCGTCGCGCACGAGTTCCGACTGATCATACACGGGCACCAGTCGCACACCGGCGGGCAGCGTGGGCCGCATCGCCCGTACCACACCGGCGACACTGTCCGCGATGGCGACGGTATTGCCACCGGTCTGTCGCGTGATGTTGAGCAACGCCGCCGAGCGGCCGTTGCCGGAAATGATTCGGACGTGATCTTCCGTGCCCAATACCACCGTGGCCAGATCGCGCACGCGCAGACCAGGCGCCACCGCGACGTTGCCGACGTCTTCGGCAGAGTGCGCCTCCTGCGCGGCAATCACCAGATATTGGCGGTAGTCCTGCGCGACACGTCCAACGGCGTTCACCGTGATGTTGTCGCGAATCGATGCGGCCACATCGGCGAACGTCAGTCGGGCAGCGGCCAGTCGCGCAGGATCGGCCACCACTTCGATTTCCCGGATATCCGTGCCCTGCACATCCACGCGACCGACGCCGGGAACGCGTGAGAGCACCGGACGAATCTGATAGCGGGCAATGTCGTACAGGGTTGCAGCATCACCGCCTTCGAGATTGTACGAGACGATCGGAAACAGCGCCGGCGCCAGCCGCTCAACGTCGATGCTGAGCCCGGGCGGCAGGTCCTGGCGAATTTGCTCAACGCGCGTGCGCACCAGTTGCAGGGCGTACGCCATGTCCGTTCCTTCGGCAAACGTGATGTTGACTTCGCTGGATCCCCGGATCGACCGGGATTTCACCCGTTCGACACCCGGCACCAGGCTGACCGCCTCTTCGAGCGGACGGGTAATCGTGAACACGATCTGGCGCGCACCGAGTGACGACCCTTGGGCGACGATGGTGATGCGCGGAAAGGTGAGTTCAGGGTAGATTGCGGATGGCAATCGCGTCGCCGACCAGAACCCCGCGACACTCAGCAGGGTGACCACCAGATAGATAAAGCGCCGTTGTCGCGAGAGTAGATCAAACAGCGCCACCGCACGCTCGCTCACGGCTTCACAGCGATCACACGCGCTCCATCGTCCATCCCGTACGCACCCTTCGTCACCACCCGGTCGCCGGCCACGAGGCCCTCGGTGATCCACACGCGATGCAGCGCGCGACCACCCACGGTCACCTCCCGCGAATGCGCGAAGCCCGCCGAGTCCACAATGAATACGTGAAACGCCTCGCCCGACGGGACCAGCGCGTCATCGGCGATGACCACCGCGTCACGGTGCTGCGCCACCATGATGCGCGCGAATACGGTCTCGCCAATGCGCAGCATGCGTGCGCTGGACAGCAACGTGAGACGAACGGACACGCCACGCGAGAGGCTGTCCACGACGGCCGACACGTCAGCGACCTGCGACACGCCAATGCGCGCCGTATCCTGACCCGTACCGCCAAGCAGGTCTACCCGCTGACCGTGCCGAATCCGCCCCGCTACCGCCGGTGACACCGGCAACACCACGTCGAGTACGGATGGGTCGGTGATTTCCACCAGCGGCTGCCCCACATCCGCATTCGCGCCCACCGCGGCCGTCAGTCGGGTGACCACGCCGGCAAATGGCGATCGGATATGTGACAGATCGCGCGCGCGACGGGCCGTCAGTGCATTGAGCTGCGCCGCGGCCAATTCGGCCGTCGCAAACTCGGCATCCTTGCGTGGGGCAACGCCGGCCTCAACCAGGCGTGTCGCACGTGCCGACGCCTGTTCGGCGGTGCGCAACGCGGCGTTGGCACTGGCCACCATTGCGTCAAACGTCGGCTGTTCCAGATCGACGAGCGACGTATTGGTCTGCACATGATCACCGACCGCAACGTGGATGGCGGTCACCCGCGCAGGCGACGGGGCGGCCAGCAATGCGACCCGTCCGATGCGAGGCACCACGGTGCCCACGCCATCCACAGTCTCTGCAAACGTCGCGAGGCGCACCGTATCAACGACGGCCGTCACGGTCGGCGTTTGATGCGGGGCAGCCTCTTGCTCGGCCCTCTCGCACGCAGCGGCGAGCAGCACGACGCTGGTGCAGGCGGCGATCCCGGCGGTTCTTCGCATCACAAGCGGGGCTCTGGAATGGGTGTCATGAGCAAACGAAGGAGACTGGATGCCACGCGGGACGCTGCAACGTCATCCAGATACTGTCCGAGCGATTCTCGAGCCGCACGCTGTGCCTCAAGGACGACCAGCAAGGTTGACGCCCCTTCGCGATAGGCCAGCAGCGACAGGGCCGCAATCCGATCGGCCGATGCCACCAACGCGGCGCTGCGTTGGGCGCGTGTGCGGGAAGACTCGGCATCGCGTCGAGCGGCGATCAATGCGGCCGTCGTTTCAAGACGCGTGACCGCGAGTTGCGCTTGCGCGCGGGCGAGTCCGGCGCGGGCCGACATCACCGCCGCACCGTTGCGGTTGAAAATCGGCAGAGGCAGTGCGATCCCGACCAGCGGGAGCGCCCCACCGGGACCGCCGGGATTTTTCGAGTCAATACCAAGTGACAACAGCGGAGACCCATAGCGGCGTCGACGCTCGGCCAGGACCCGAGACTCAGCGGCCAGCACGTCGCGCGCGGCCACACCAATCGGAAGCGAAGACTCCGTCACTGAAACAAACGCACGAGCGGCACCTACCCCCGCCATTGGCGACGTCGCCAGGTCCGAAGCCTCTACGACCAGCGAATCGGAAGGAACGATTTGCGAGCTGTCGGCCGACGGGCCCATGAGCACTTGCAACGAAAGCACCGCCGCTTGGAAGGCGGTGGAGTCGGCGCTCGCACCATTGCGCACCTGACCCGCAAAAACGGTTGCCAACTCCACATCAAGTTCGCTCGCGTCGCCCGCGTCGCGACGGACGCGCGCCAGCACCAACAGACTGTCGGCATCGCGCGCGCTGCGTGTGGACAATGCGCGCCGGGCGAGCGTCAACTGCGCCCGGGTGTATGCCGTATCTGCCTCGAACGCGAGGCTGCGTGTCGCGAATAGATATCGCAGGCGCGCGGCATCTTGATCGCGTTCGACGGCAGCGATGCGCGGCGACCGAATCCACCACGGATCGAGTGGAATATCCAGCGTTACGTGCTGCTGCGGCGCGTCCTTGCTGTAGCCCGCGCCCAGAATCGGATTCTCCCATTGTCGCGCGGCGCGCACGGCCGCCTCGGCACCACGCAAGTCGACCGCAGCCAAGGCCGAGCGGGGACCGTTCGTCATGGCGCTGGACACAGCGGCGTCGCGCGTGAGCGCGCGCTGCGCCGGAAGCACACGGCACGGAAAGACGACCACGGCCAGCATCAGCGCGCCGATGCTGGCCGTCAGGAGCGGTACACGACGCACGGGCCTGCAGGACATGAATCGCCGACGAGGGAGAAGCGCACTGAGATCCCGCAAGATCACCGACCATCCTTTCGGCAGCATGACAACCGATCGCGTGCACGTCATCCGGGTAGCGTTTCCGGGCTACAGCGAAGGACGCTTCAGATGGAAATCAGTAGCCTGCTGGAATTGATGTGCGACGGAAAGGATCATGTCGTCGTTGAAGAGATTGCCCGTGATTACCGCGCAGATCGGTTGGGACTTGTACGTTGGCGGTGGCGGCACTGGCATGGTGCTGTCGGCAGGTCGCGGTCCGCCACCGCCAAACTGCGGCACATCAAACTTGTACGGCACCACGGCGCAGGGATGACCCGTTTGCGCATTCGGTCCAACATCGGCGTTCGGGCCGCCTATGAACAAGTCCAGGTCCTTCATGTATTCGCCCCACTTGGTCACCAGCACCATGCGCCGCCGCTGATTTTGTATGAACTCGAAGGCGCGCGCCGTGCGTCCTCCCACAAAACGTGGATTCCAGTCGGCAGGAGCCATCGGACTTGTCGACGCAGGTGGATTGCCAAACGGGGCACTGTTGCCACGACCGCCAGCCACTGGCTCGGGCAGCGCCGTGAGGTCGAGTCCGATTTCTTTCGCTTTGCGCTGCACATACGAATCGAACGCGGCGGCATACTCGACGTTAAGGCCACCGCCGCCGACGCCGGGCACGGTGGGGCGCGGTCCCACGTCTCGTGGCTTCATGCCGAGCGCCTTGAGTTTGTCCACCAGTTCCCTGGGGGCATTCGGGTCGACGCCAATCCGCAGTGCGGACAGCTTGATATGGCGATCGAACTGGAATGGGGTGGTCAATGTGGACGGATCCTTCTCGTCCACGCCATGATAGGCGTTGAACACCATGGCGCAGTCTTCGATGGTGCGGCAAATGGGTCCCACGCGATCCTGTGACCAGGATAACACCATGCCACCGTGACGTGTCGAACGTCCGAACGTTGGACGCAGCGCACTCAAGCCGCAGCGAATGGCTGGTGAAACGATCGAGCCCTGTGTTTCCGTACCAATGCTGAACGCCACGCAACCCGCTGCCGTTGCCGACGCCGGTCCAGCCGACGATCCGCTCGAGCCAATGTTGAGATTCCACGGGTTGTTGGTGCGTCCGCGAAACCATTGGTCGTTCTGCGCGAACAGGCCGGTGGCGAGCTTGGCGATCAACACGGCACCGGCGTCGCGCAACCGCACCACGATTTCGGCGTCTTCATCGATAATGCGGTTCTCGAAATCGGCAGCACCCCAGGTGGTGGGCACGCCCTTCGTCGAGAAAAGATCTTTCACGCCGTACGGGACACCGTGCAACGGACCGCGGTATTTGCCGGCAGCAATCTCCGCGTCGGCCTTTGCCGCTTCTGTCCTGGCCGAGTCCTCCATGATGGTGACGGCACACAACAGGGTCGGGTTGAGGCGCTTGAGGCGCTCGAGATAAATGGCCGTCAGCCGTGTGGACGTGATCTGGCGTTCCTTGAGCAGCGCCGAGAGTCGGTGCGCCGGCAAAAACGCGATGTCTTCGTCCGAGGTCGGCACGGCACCACGATATCTCTCCACCGTAAAAACGTCGCGATCAAACGCCGTGCGCCCGCGCTCGCGGGCCAGCTTCTCCATCAGAGCTCCCGTGCCGCCTGGATAGGCCTGGAACTGCAGGGCCGGGGCTTCGCCGTTGCCGAGTGCCAGCGGGGGCACCACTGGCGGCTGGAACAGACTCAAGGGCACTGTCGCCTCTGGCATCCATGCATCATGCGACGGCATCGAGGCGCCCTGCGCGCGCGCCGACTCGACACCGAACGAACTCGCCGCGGCGGCAACGAGCGAGTAGAACATGAATTGACGACGGTCGATGCCCGAGCTGGTTTCGAGCTCGTCGGCCATTGCGGCGACCAGCGCCTCAGTGGCATCCAGCCGATCTTCGGGCGTGCTCATGTAGTGTCTCCGTACGGTATGCGAGGCAGGGACTTCTGAAGCAAAACTGTCGCGGAATCCCCGGGACGACCGAGAATACCCCACCGTTCGCCGTTGCGTCAGAGCCCGGGCAATGGAACTCCGCGTTGACAACGGGTACCTTCGCCTGACGGTCCAGCGAGTCTCACTCATGCGGAGGTCGCGTGCAACTGTCTATCATCGCCATCAATTTCGCGTACGCCGTGTTTGGCGTGGTGCTGATGTTTCTCAGCTATCGCCTCATCGACAAACTCACCCCGGAGGTGAATTTCCCTGAGGAGCTCAGAAAGGGAAACGTGGCGGTGGCCATCTTCATTGCGGCGATCTTCGTGTCGATTGCGATTATCATCGGCAACTCGCTGAACTGAACACGCATGCGAACGTTTCGATGGCTCTCGTTGGTGGCGGCCGGTATCGTCAGTCTGGCACCGCTGCACGGCAGCGCGGCCCAGCGCTCCGGAGTGGCGCACAAGTCCACGACGTCGCGATACGATCCGATCTTCCGGAAGTACTCCAAACGCTTTTTCAGTGTCGCGTTCGACTGGCGTCATTTCAAAGCGCAGGCCATGGCCGAGAGTGATCTCAATCCCCAGGCGCGCAGCCGCGTGGGTGCGCGCGGCCTGATGCAGTTGATGCCCTCAACGTACAAGTTGATTGCGACGCATCGTCGCGAGTTTGTCTCGATTGACGATCCGGAGTGGAACATCGCGGCCGGGATTCTGCATGATCGCGATACGTGGCTGCTGTGGGAGAAGGCCGTGCCTATGGAGGCACGGCACCCCTTCATGTTTGGCACCTACAACGCGGGCGAAGGACCGATCACGCGCGCCGCAGCGATGGCGCGCGCGCAACAGCTCGACGACGCTCAGTGGCCCAGCATTGAACAGGTGGCGCCGGCGATTCCGCGATGGCGGTACCAGGAAACGCTGGACTATGTGCGGAAAATCCGGACCAACTACGAGCGACTGCGAAGCGGACACTGAATACCGAATCAGCTCCACGAGGGAAGGGCGAAACAGCCAACCCGGTATTCGGTACGTAACTCCTGCGTGCTCAGATAGTGAAGCCACACGCCCGAGTCATCGCCGGTGTGACAATAAATCAACGCGAACTTGTTGATGTAGCCGGCCGTTTTTCCCCACTTCTTGACGAGGGCCCGATACAGTTCGGCGTCTGTAAGACTGTCCGACCACAGTTGAATCCACTCCCCATCGTCGTTCAGATCTTCGATCGAGACTAACGCAATATTGGCGATGCGGTCCAGCACGCCGCTGAGAGGATTGGTGTATGCCATTGGCGCTTGCCCCGATTCCGTGAAGTCACGAGTGACACTGCCCGCGAACTGCCAGGCAGGTTCTTCTCGACCGCGAAGGTGCAAACGATATGCAGTCTGAGAAAAAGGGCAATACACTCAAATCGGGAAACTGAGCGCCAGCGCGATCTCGTCGCGCAGAGAGTCCTCGGCGCGCACTGCCGATGCTGCCGGGTCCAGGCACGGGAGATCCCAGATTTCGCCCTTGTATCCCTTCTGTCGTACGTACCATTGGTTGTGTTCGTCTTTCCCCAACGGGAAGATGGCGCAGATTGACGGTTTGTATCGGAACGTGCTCCCTTCGGCCGCGCCCATGCGATGCAACACGCATCCGCGGTTGAAGAACACGCACCACCCGTTGATGACACGAAGGGTGTGCAGCCCGGCCTTGACGCGTCGGCTCAGGTAGCCTTGCGCTTCCACCAGCGCGCGCGCGGCGGGACGCAATGCCGGCAGAATCCTCGACAGGTTGGCATCAAGGAGCTCCTGCTCGTCGGGATATATGGGAGGGCGCCCATTGCGACAACACATGCCATCGCAGCCTCGGCCAAAGGTACAGTCGAAGGTCGCCGTGTCGAGGTTGAGCACCGGCAACATCATGCGGACGTTCCCACGCGTTTCGAGTACACCACGCAATCGTCGTCGGGGGCATAGAAATCCGGAATGCGGCCAACCGTCGCAAAGCCTGCGTCTTCATAGAAACGCCGAGTGCGCTGGTACGCGGCGCGGCCACTTGTTTCCAGAACCAGACGGAGTCCACCCGACTCACGGACGAACTCCTCGACCCGTGCCTGCAGGGCGCGTCCCAGCCCCATGCCCTGCGATGCCGGGTGCACGCAAATCCAGTAGACATACCAAGTGCACTGAGTGAGCGGCGCCCGGCCAACGCACGCATAGCCGCACGCGTCACCGGCCACGTCCAACACGAGCAACGTATACTCGCCGTGCAATCCGGCATCCACCATGTCCAGCGCGACACGCACTTCCTCCTCGGAGAATGCGCCGCAGGCTGTCAGGGCGCGCCGAATTGGCTCACGATCTGCGGGGACCATCGCCCGAATCGTCACGCCCACTCGACCTGCTGTTGCACGAATCGCGTCCAGCTCCACCCGGCTTCCTGTACGGCCCGACGCGCGCCAACGCCCGGACCCAATTCCGGATTCGGGTTGACGTCTATCACGCACGGCAGGGCGAGCGCGTTCAAGCGGATGTCGATGCGCAAGTAGCCACGGGCGTGAACCGCGCGCCATACATGCTGTGACACGGCAACGATGGCGTCCCGCAGTGCGGACTCCAGTGTCATATCGTACTCCAGCGGCGAGTTGGCAAAATCGGCACTGTCAGGATCCCATTTCGCCGCGTACGTGATGAGTCGCAACCCGTTCAGGAATCGTGTTTCGCCAATCGAGATGTGATCGGGTTCGCGACGGCCCCAGACCGTCACTGCGAATTCCCGGCCTGGAAGAAATTCCTCGATTACCACTGGCCCGGACACGCGTGCGGTTGCCCGTTCCACGGCACGCGCATCGTCGCAGATGGACGCGCCGTCAATGCCGGCGGAACCGTCTTCAGCATTCGGTTTGACGAGGCACGGAAACACACCGGTGCGTGGGGTGCGAATACCGGCCGCGGCGAGGACCGCATTGGTGCGATCCTTGCGCCGACAGAGAGCCAATGTTTCACTGCCCGAACCGGTGAAGCGGATGCCCATCCACTCCAGCAGCGCGGCCACATGCGCTTCCAACGCGGGTTGGCCGAGGGGCGCTTCACAGAGGTTGAATACGACATCGGGTTGGCGGCTGGCGATGGTGTGTATGATCTCGGCCGCGTCGCCATGGACACTCACGACGTCGGCATGCGGGAGCGCATCGGCAACGCCGTGCGCTGTGGCGAGCAGATCAAACTCGCTGACCTCCCGTCCGTTGCCGACCGTGTCCGGAGGGCGGGTGTGGAGCACGAGCACGTTCATGTGCATCGGTTGCCGCAAAGGGACACGCCACAGCGCCGAGCGGCGTCATGCAGAATGCCCTGAACGAGTTGTGCATAGGGCAACGTGTCGCGCGTCATGATCACAAGATCGCTGCTCTCCGGATTGAGCCCCGGCAGTGCATTGCATTCGATAAAGTGCGGTCGTCCCGACGCGTCCAACCGAAAGTCCATGCGGGCGATATCACGACATCCCAGCAAACGATACGCGGCCAGCGCGTCGGCGCTGAGCTGTTCGAGCGTCTGCGAGGACACCCGCGGCGGCACATGATACGTCGCCTGCCGGCGATAGTCGCGTTTCACGTCCAGGGAATAGAGAAAGCGCGCCGTATCGGTTGCCGGTGCGATTTCCATCATCCCAAGTATCCGTACGCGAGGTTGGTTGCCCGCCACCGCAACCGTGATCTCCGTCCCCGGCAGGAATTCCTCCACAAGGACGGGGCACCGATATCGCGCACGCAACTGGCGGGAACGACGCACCGCACCAGCCAGATCGTCGGCGATGGCGTCGTGAAGAATGCCCTTGCTGGACCCTTCGTCGTTGGGCTTGACCACCACAGGAAACGTCAGCGCGTCTAGTTGCACCTCGTCCGACTCCGCCTCGAGGAGCACACCATTCGCGACGCGCAGCTCGGACGACACAATACGGCGCGCCAGCGCCTTGTCGAGCGTTACCGCCAGTGTGAACGGATCCGACCCAGTGAATGGCACCGCCACCATCTCCCCCGCGAGTGCCGGGATAGCCTCACGATACCGTCGTGCGCGGCCCACCAGATCGAGCGGACCTTCGGCAATGTTGAAGGCGATATCATAGTGTCCGTGGCGCAGCCGCCTCACCAGGGAGCGATCGGCCGGCACCAGATGAATGTCCAGACGCAGATCGCGCAGACAGTCGGCAATCTGATTGATCGTGTCGCGGCTATCGTATTCTTCGTAGCGATCGTGCGGATGCCGATGCGACACGGTGCCCGGACGTTCGTTGAAGAGCACGGCCACCTTCGTCACGGTCCGAGTCACAGTCATCACGCAAAGTACTGTCTCCGCAGGTGACCGGCCATCGAGCAAACGCCAAGACACATTGACGCGGACACGCGGTGGACCATAGACTCCGCATCCGGAGATTCCGCGCAGACACGGCCCTGCCTCCCTCGCGCATCATGTCACTGAGTCGACGAAACCTGATCGCTGGCGTTTCGGCGACATGTCTGCTGGCGCCGCTCGATCGATGGCCCAACCGGCTGCACGCGGGTGCGCGCCGTGGGGCACCCGCCGGTGGACGCGGCTTGCCAGTGCGGCTGCTGCTCAACTCGGGCTTCTCGGGCCCACAGGCGTACTTTTTTCTGGCGCAACAACGCGGATATCTGCGCGACGCCGGTGTTGACGTGGAGTTTGTAGCGGGTGATGGCGCGGCCGCCGTGGTGCCGCGAATGGCGCAGGAGGGGTTCGATGCGTGCTATGGCGATCTGAACGCCCTGATCGCTCTCGCGGCACTGCGTCGCGCCGAAGCACCACTGGCGGTGTACGTGGCCTTTAACACCACCCCCCTCACGATTGGCGTGGCGGCAAATGGTCCGGTGCAAACGCCGAAAGATCTGGAAGGGCGGGTTGTTGGCGGGCATCCCATGGATGCGGCGCTCGAAGTCTTCCCGGCGTATGCCGCCGCAGCCGGCATCGAGGCCCGACGTGTCTCGGTGATGCGTTCACCAACCAGCATGTCGAATCTTGCACAAGACGCGATCGCGGGACGGACTGCCGGGGTGTTTGGTTTTGTCCATACCATCGTGGCCGCGCTCGCGGGCAGCGGAATAGACGGTCGACGCGCCCTGCGCTTCCTGGAATATCGGGAATTCCTTCCCGAACTCTATGGCAATGCGTTGATCGTGAGTCAGCAATTCATCCGCGCGCATCCTGCGGAGGTGGCCGCGATGGTGCGTGCCGTCAACCGCGGTCTGCGCGACACGGTGAACAACCAGGCCGCCGCCATTGAGGCGTTGGTGGCAATTGCGCCAACGGTCAGACGGGACGTGGACGGACCGCGGCTTGCCGGAACGATCGCGGTGGAGATGGCACACCCGGAAGGCAAAACATTTGGTGTGGGGAATGTTGACCCGGCGCGATTGGTCCGCGCGATCGAGCGCATTGCCGGCAACGGGCGACTGCCGCGCGTGCCCACGGCGAATGAAATTTTCACCGATCGATTTTTGCCACCGGTGGCCGAGCGACTCACCACGCTGGCCCGCTGATGCGTGCACCGTTTCGCGTCTCCGTACGTTTCAACAGCTCCCGGGGAGGGACTCGAACCCCCGACAGGGTGATTAACAGTCACCTGCTCTACCACCTGAGCTACCCGGGAATACTTCCTGCAGCCGTCAAACTTCGCCTTCCTGCACCGTCAAGTCAAGCGATGAAACTACATCATACCCGTCCCGCACGAATGGTCAGCGCACGCGTGACGTCGTGTCGACGAACGTGTAAGATCGTGGTCACGCTGGTAGCCCTTGTCGCAAGCGCGGGCGCGTGCAGAGACAACTCCGCGATTACGCCAACGCCGCCGCTCGCGCCCCCCGACACCACGGCTCCCGTAGTCGATCGAACGATCTGGCAAGGCGGGCTCTCCAATCCCTGGGACATCGCATTCCTGCCCGATAGCACGGCACTCATTTCCGAGCGCCCAGGTACGCTTCGTGCGCGCCGCGTGAATGGGGCCTTGACCACGGTCGCGACGATCGGTGACGTAATAGCCAGCGGCGAAGGCGGATTGCTGGGGATTGCTGTCGATCCATCGTTCGCCACCAGTCGACTCATCTACACCTGCTTTTCCTCCAGTCTTGGTGGCGCCAACGATAATCGCGTTGTGCGCTGGCGACTGGCCGCCGATCTCACGCAACTCACAGATCGCGCGGACATCGTCACGGGATTGCCGCACAACCCCAGCGGGCGTCACTCCGGATGTCGCCCGCGCTTTGGACCCGATGGCTACTTGTGGATCGGGACCGGCGATGCGGCCAACGGCAACAATCCACAAAACATACAGAACCTCGGCGGCAAAGTGCTGCGTGTCACGCGGGATGGCGTTGACGCACCCGGTGGCCCGCTTCTCAGAGGTGGCGATGCGCGCATCTACACGTTCGGTCATCGCAATGTGCAAGGACTGGCGTTCCATCCGGTCAGCGGTGTCGCGTACTCCGTGGAACACGGTCCATCGTGGGACGATGAAGTCACTCGCCTCTCCAGCGGCGGCAATGCCGGATGGGATCCGGTGCCCGGCTACAACGAGTCGGTGTCCATGACCGACGTTACGCGCTTTCCTACGGCCATGCCGGCCGCGTGGAAGTCGGGGTCACCGGCGCGCGGCACATCGGGCGCAACCTTTCTGCGCGGCGGCGCCTGGAAGGGATGGGAGAATGCGCTGGTGATCGCGCAACTCGTTGGCGCGAAGCTGGTGGTGCTGCAATTCGACGCCAACGGCCAGGTGACGCGCACGACCAACCTGTTCAGCGAACTCAATACGCGATTGCGTGTCCCGGTGCAGGGGCCTGACGGCGCGCTGTACATCCCCACCGATGTGGGCGGCGGCGGCGGCGCAATCTGGCGCGTAGCGCCGCGCTGACGACCCGTTTACCGGGCGCTCAAAACACTTCGCAGCCAAACCCCGGTGTGACTGGCTGGAACCGCGACAATCTCCTCCGGCCGCCCCATGGCCACCACGCGACCACCCCCGTCGCCGCCGTCGGGTCCCATATCGACAATCCAGTCGGCCAGTTTAATCACTTCGAGATTGTGCTCGATGATGATCAGCGTGTGCCCTTGATCAAGCAGTCGGGCGAACACCGTTGCCAACCGACGAATGTCCTCCAGATGCAGCCCCGTCGTGGGCTCGTCCAAGACATACAGTTTGTGGACACCGCCTTTGGCCGCGAGCGCCAACTCGCGCGCAATTTTGAGTCGCTGCGCTTCTCCACCGGAGAGGGTTGTTGCCGGCTGCCCCAGCCGCAGATACCCCAGTCCCACCTGCTGTACGTGCCACAACGCCTGCGCCAGCTTGTCTTCGCGCGGCCAGAACTTGATGGATTCGTCCACCGTCAATTCGAGCACGTCGGCAATGGACTTGTTCTTGAAACGCGCTTCGAGCACTTCGGGCTTGAAGCGTTTTCCGCCGCAGGCATCGCAGGGCACGAACACATCCGCCATGAACACCATCTCCACTTCGATCGCGCCGGCGCCTTCGCACGTGTCGCAGCGGCCGCCCGTCACGTTGAACGAAAAGTGTCCCGGACCATACCCGCGCGTACGGGCCAGCGGCGTTTCACTGAACAGCCGGCGAATCTCGTCGTAGGCCTTGACATAGGTAACGGGATTGGATCGCGGTGACTTGCCAATGGGCGTCTGATCCACCAGCACGACGTCATCGAACAGTTCGTCGCCGGTCAGTGACGTGAATTTCCCGACGGTCTCGCCCAGATGCTCTTTGGCGGAGTGTTCGCCGTGAAGACGCGATTCGATGGCGTGAAACAGGATGTCATGCACCAGGGTGCTCTTGCCCGATCCCGACACGCCGGTAACCACCGTCATCGCGCCAATCGGAATACGCACATCGACGTTTCGCACATTGTGCGCGGTGGCGCCCCGCAGGTCGATCCATCGCGGTCCGACGGCGCGGCGCTTGGCCGGCAACGGAATCGCGCGTGCGCCCGAGAGGTACTGACCGGTGAGCGGACTTTGCGCCGCATCGGTCATGGGTCCGGCAAACACCACCTGTCCACCCTGTTCACCGGCGCCGGGTCCGAGTTCCACCATGTAGTCGGCGATGCGCATGGCCTCCAGGTCGTGCTCCACCATGATCACGGTATTGCCATTGTCTCGCAGCGCCGTCAGCAACGTGAGCAATCGATCCAGGTCGCGTGGGTGGAGACCAATGCTCGGTTCGTCCAACACGTACATCGCGTCGACGAGCGCCGCACCCAGCGCGTTGGCCAACGTGATACGCTGCGCTTCGCCGCCTGAGAGCGTGCGCGTGGCGCGATCGAGCGTGAGGTAGGTGAGCCCCACGTCGGCCAGAAATCGCGTCCGCGAACGCGCCTCGCGCAGCACCGCATCGGCGATCTGGTGCTCGGTGACGGTCAGCGACAATCCATCCAGCCATTCCCGCAGATCGCGCACCGGCAGCGCCGTCACCTCGGCGATGTGTCGACCGGCCACCCGCACCTGCCGCGCGTCGGGCTGCAGCTTGGTGCCACCGCAGTCGGTGCAGGGCATGGCCCGCTGATATTTGCGCAGGAAGATGCGGATGTATTGTTTGTAGCGCTTCTCCTCGAGGGCCTCGAGAAACGGATAGATCCCGGTGTAGCCACGCGTCTTCGCGCGCAACAACTGCGCGCGGGCGGCGGCGGGCAACGCACGCCAGCGCGTATCGGGCGACACGCCAAGCGTGCGCGCAAATTCCACCACCGTGCGGCGCTGCTTCTCGTAGCGCGGGGCCGTCCATGGATCAATCGCCCCATCGCGTACCGACAGGTCGCCATTCGGAACGATGAGCGTTTCGTCGTACGTGAGGTTGGCGCCAAAGCCGTTGCACGTGGGGCACGCACCGCGCGGGTTGTTGAACGAGAACAGCTGCGGCGTGGGGATGGGCGCGCGCGTGCCATCGTTGGGGCACTCGAACCGATCCGTAAACGAAAAGCGCGTGACGCGCTCGCCGGCCGCAGCCGCGTGCAACACCGGCGGCGGCAGGACCGGTTCGGGGAAAAGCAACACCACGTCGCCGTCGCCTTCGTTGAACGCCGTCTGCACCGCGTCGGCGATTCGCCCGCGCATGGTGGCATCGGCGCGCAGCCGATCGACCACGATATGCAGCGACGACGTCGTGGCCAGGTCAACACCCGCGGCGATCAGATCGTCGAGATGCAGCAATTGCTCGCCCACGGCGATGCGCACGAAGCCGCGGGTCCGCAGGTTTTCGTCGATCACCGCGTGCGTGACCTCGGCCGAACGGATAAGGGGGCAGGCCACGGAAAATCGCGTGCCGCTTGGCAGCATCATCGCGACGTCGGTGACCGACTGCACCGTGTCGGGACGCAATTCGCGGTCGCATACGCGGCAATGGGTGCGGCCCACGCGCGCCCAGAGCAGACGCAAGTAATCGTAGATCTCCGTCGCGGTGCCCACCGTCGAGCGCGATGTCCGCGTGGGATTCTTCTGCTCGATGGCCACGGCGGGCGACAGGCCGTCAATGGAGTCGACGAGCGGCTTCTCCATCCGCTCCAGAAACTGACGCGCGTATGCCGACAGCGATTCGACGTATCGGCGCTGTCCCTCGGCATACAGCGTATCGAACGCCAGCGACGACTTCCCCGATCCCGAGACACCCGTCACGACGGTCAGCGCCCGACGAGGGATGTCGAGGTCGAACCCCTTGAGGTTGTGCTGCCGGGCGCCACGAATGCGAATGCGATCCTTCATGCGCTGAATACTATCCGCGCGCACCACTAGATTCTTCCCGCCATGGCTGATGCCACACATACCGACAACGAAACGGCCGGCAAGGCGTACGATGCGCGGCTGGTGCGACGACTCCTGCACTACGTGCGCCCGTATCGACGACTGGTGGCGGCATCGCTCGCGCTGATCGCCGTGGAGTCGGCGATGCAGCTGGCCGGTCCATTGCTCACGCGATGGGTTATCGACCGCGCTCTGCCGGCGCGGGACACCACACGCGTGATCCAGGTGGCACTGGCCTTCGCCCTGCTGTTGATCGCGCAGTTTGGCGCGGCGTACGGCGAAACCCTGTTTACAAGTCTTCTTGGACAGCGCGTCATGCGCGACTTGCGCGCCCAGCTGTTCGCGCGGCTGCAACGACTACCGATTGCCTGGTTCGACCGCACGCCCGTGGGGCGTCTCGTGACGCGCGTTACCAGCGATGTGGAGGCGCTCAATGAACTGTTCACCTCCGGCGTTGTCTCCGGCCTCGGCGATCTCTGCACCCTCGGAGCGATCAGTGCGGTGATGCTGGTGGTCGACTGGCGACTGGCATTGGCATCGTTCGCGGTCATTCCGTTGGTGTTCCTCGCATCCCGCATATTTCAGTCGCACGTGCGGTCGGGATATCGCGACATCCGAACGCGCCTGGCGCATCTCAACGCGTTTCTGCAGGAGCGCCTGACGGGTGTCCGCATTGTGCAATTGTTCGGACGTCAGGTGGCTGAAGTGGGGCGCTTCGACACGCTGAATGCGGCGCACCTCGATGCCCATCTCACGTCGATTGCGGTGTACGCCTTATACTTTCCGGTCATTGAGTTCCTCACCACGTTGGCATTGGCCAGTCTGCTGGTCGCGAGCGGATTTCGGGTAGGCAGCGCGGCTCTCACGGTGGGAACGGTCGCGGCGTTCCTCCAACTGGTCCGGCGGTTTTTTCAACCCCTGCAGGACTTATCCGAGAAGTACAACATTCTGCAGCAGGCGATGGCATCGTCGGAGCGCATCTTTGGCCTGCTGGATACGCCCGACGCCCCGGGACTCGAGCCCACTGCCGACCGCGACACGCGCGTCGAAGCGCTGCGTCGTGCTGGAATCACCATCACGTTTGACGGCGTGTGGTTCCACTACGGCTCGGCAGGCGGCGTGTCAGACGATGAGATGCCTCGCGCAGCGGTACCCCCTGCAGGCACGGTGGCCGCCTCCGATCCGCGATGGGTGTTGCGTCACGTGAGCTTCACTGTGCGGCCGGGTGAAACGATCGCATTGGTGGGGCATACCGGCGCGGGCAAAACCACAGTCGTCAATCTGTTGCTGCGCTTCTACGAGCCGCAGCGCGGACGAATCCTGATTAATGACGTGGAGATTCGCGACTTGCCGGTGGACGTCTTGCGCGCCGTTATCGGATACGTGCAGCAGGACATCTTTTTGTTCGCCGGTGACGTGGCCTCGAATGTTCGATTGGGATTGCCGCTCGATGACGCTGCCTTGGATCGCGCCGCCCGGCGCGTGGGCGCCGACCGCGTTATCCGTCGTCTGCCCGGTGGGTGGCATCACGAGCTGGCCGAGCGTGGAGCAAGCGTGAGCGTAGGAGAACGGCAATTGTTGGCCTTCGCGCGCGCCATCGCCGCTGATCCTGCGCTGCTGGTGCTCGATGAGGCGACCAGCGCCGTCGATTCGGAAATCGAGGCCGAAATCCAGGCAGCGGTTTCCGCGCTGATGCGAGGGCGCACCAGTATTGCCATCGCGCATCGACTCAGCACGATTCTCGATGCGGATGAGATTCTGGTACTCCATTATGGAGAGGTTGTTGAACGAGGGACGCATCGAGCGCTGCGGGCCATGGGCGGCCTGTACGAGCGGCTCTTTCGCTTGCAGGTCGGCGAGGGGAAGGGGGCGGTGGTCGGGAATTAGCCGCATTTCGGACCTGCCAGACCGCGCGCCGCGCTTGCGAATAGCAGCGGCGTACGGGTAGCTTCGACTTCCTCAGTATCTTCCTCGGGCCAAGACCACCCCATCCACGTGCAGCTTTCCGTCGCCGCCGGCACCGACGTCGGGCGCATTCGCGCAGGCAACGAAGACAGCCTCTACGCCGACGCCGATTCCGAGCGGGGGCTCTTCATCGTCGCCGACGGCATGGGGGGGCACGCGGCCGGTGAGGTGGCGAGCGAAATGGCCGTACAGATCGTGGCCCGTGAACTGGCCGGGACCCGTGATCTTGCCGGCCCCACGCCACTGGTGGTGATGGCCCACGCGCTCCGGGAGGCCAACAGGGCCATCTATGAGCGAACGATCGTGGAGTCTGACAAGCAGGGCATGGGGACCACCGCGTCCTGTCTTGTGATGGGCGGCGGCCGATGGATCATCGGCCACATCGGCGATTCGCGAGTGTACCTGGTGCGAGACGGCGTTTTTCGACAGGTCACGAAAGACCACTCGTACGTGCAGGAACAAGTCGACGCGGGATTCCTTACCCCTGAGCAGGCGCGATACCACCCCTACAGCAACGTGATTACCCGCTGCGTCGGAGCCAACGCCTCGGTCGAGGCCGACGTGCTGCAGGGCGACATCGAGAACGGCGACCTGTGGCTGATCTGCTCTGACGGCCTGACGGGCATGGTCGAAGATCCGCAGTTGAGGAAAATCGTCGAGACCCGTGTGACCCCCGGTCGAATGGTTGACGCCATGATCACCGAAGCCAACCGCCGCGGCGGGCTGGACAACATCACCGCGATCGTGATCCAGGTGCTATCGGTATACGGCATGCCTACGGGGACAACGGGCGAGTCTCCGGCCGCACCGCGTGTCTGAGCAGGGTGTTGAACCGCGTCCGTCCGACGAGACCGTTGGTGGGCTGGCCGGCGTCTATCTGGGCAACATTCTGTACGCACTCGAACGTTGCGCCATGTCACTCGATGACGAAGGAAAGCCGTTGGATGCGGCGTTTTACCGCGGAATTGGCCGAAAGCTTGCCGAGTCGCATGGCCGGTCGCGGCGCACCTCACCCTGATGACCGTTAGGAGATGACTATCGATGTGGCCAGTTCGAGCGATGCTGGGCCTCTTGTTGCTGACCGCGGCGCCACGGCCCAGTGCCGCGCTTGGCTGCCTCGTGACGCCCGACAGCACGTTGCGTCAGCTTCAGGCCAGTGGACAGACGTTTCCCGACTTCCTGGCGGCGGCGAAGGCGCGCCGTGAAGGATGGCTGCAAATGCGCGACAGTGCGCGGGTGGACGACGCGCTGCTTCAACGGGCACGAGCGGTTGGTGGGACGTGGCACCTCTTGGTCATTGCGGTCGACCGCTGCGGGGACTCCATGAACTCGGTGCCCTGGCTTGCCGCGCTCGCCGAGCAGGTCCCCGGTCTTGATCTGCGCATTGTGCTGCCCGATCAGGGACGCGCTGTTCAGGAATCACATCGCTCGTTGGACGGGCGCATCGCAACGCCAACGATTGTGCTGTTGGATGTGGCCGGGAGCGACGTAGGCTGCATCGTCGAATTACCGCGCCCGATTCGAAACTGGGCTCAGAGTGTGCGCGCCACAGTGAGCAGTGATTCGCTGCACGTCGGCATCTGGACGTTCTATGCGAACGACCGCGGCCGAAGCATCACTGCCGAAGCCGTCGAGATGATGGAAGCGGCGAAGTCGGGCGCTCCGCTCTGCCAGCGGGGATCGGCGAAATAAGTCTGCGCTACCGCAGCAGCGTTTGGCCCCGATCGAGTCGGTCGCGAATCGATTCGGCATCCTGCTGCAGCAGCGTCAACAACGATTCGGCGGGAATGGGCTCCCGATGGGCCGTGAACACGCGGAGTCGACGCGCGCTTCGATAAAACTCGTCGCTTAATCGCGGCAGGTTCATGTCGCCTTCCCAGCCGGCCGCAGTGAGCAGTTCGACATGGCCATTGCGTCGCAGCATCGGCAGTTCGAGTCCCAGCATCTGTGTTTTCGTGGGATAGTCCAGCAACAGCGCGCCCTGCGGCATGTTCAGTTCGCGCGCCAGCGCATCTTCAACGCGGCGCGTGAGCGCGAAATCGGACGCGATCCATTCGCCCAGGTTGTCACCCAATGTGGCGGCGGGTCGTTCGTACGCGCGCTTGTGCAGTTGCCGGCCACGCAACCCCTGCCACTGAGCGCGCGCCTCGGCCGGCAGTGCCGGTGTGTTGAGATGCACGAGCAGTTCTTCGTCGGTACTGCGTGCCACGAAAGCGGCGGAGACGATGCCGGCATCGAGCGCCACGGCGACGAGTCGCTTGTACATCGCGGTCGCGCTGCGCACCGCGTGATGCCAATACACATTGCGGTACATCTGGTACTTGGCGAACAGGAGTGACTCGATCGCCGAGAGTCCCTTCTCGTGGACGCCGATGGTTTGTCGGCCGTGCTCCGGGTGCGGGACGAGCACCAGCGAGTTGAGCAGACGGTCCACGTCAATCTCGCCGTACGGCACCCCGCACATCGTTCCGTCGCGCTTCAGATATTCGATCTTGTCGAGATCAACCGAACCCGAGATGAGCCCCTGCAACGGACTGTCGCTCTGTCCGCTGATCAGCGCGTACACGTCGCGTGGCGCATCGGCACCCAGCATGCGTGTCAGGATGTCCGCGATCGGGCCTTCCATCAGCAACGGCCGCGCGACTTCCTCGTGGTGCGTGACGCCGATCTCTTCGAGCGCGTGCGAGAACGGATAGTGCCCGACGTCGTGCAGCAACGCCGCCGCGCGGACCACCGCCACTTCACGCGCGGGAACACCGCTCAGTGCGCCCTGCTCGTCAAGCAATCGTATCGCGATGCCGGCCAGGTGATACGCACCCAAGGCATGCTCAAAGCGCGAGTGGGTGGCGCCGGGGTAGACAAGGTAGGCCAGGCCAAGTTGTCGCACGTAGCGCAATCGCTGCACCACCGACGTGTCGAGCAGCGCCAGCGCCAGCGGCTCAAGCCGGATGTTGTTCCACAGCGGGTCACGGAGGATCTCCATACGTGGAAGATACTGTCGCCTCCGGTCAACGGCAGAAGCCTTTCCGGCGTATGTCAATCATCCCAACGAAATCCGCCGGTGCCGGGTAATGCAGTCAGTGCGGGTACCACCCGACTTATGGATTTCCCGCTTAACGAAACGCAGTGGCCCTCGTCAAAGTCTACCGTGACTCATAACCCGTACTTTCGCCGCATCACAACGGCCCTCGGATTGATCCTGCTTGCGGCGGCCAGTGTTGGCGCGCAATCGGTCGATATCATCCGGGGTCGGGTGCTCGGCCCCGGAGCCGTTGCCGTTCCGAGTGTGCTGGTGACTGCCACCACGTTGAGTGGCAATGTCAGCCGCACCGCGCGCACGGACAAGAACGGTCGATATCAGATTTCATTTCCTGGTGGTGAAGGCAACTATTGGGTGACCTTCACGGCACTCGGCTTCACGCCGCGGCGCTATCAGGTGCTGCGAACGGCCGATCAGGAAATCCTGATCGCCGACGCGCGCATGAGTCCGGCCACCGTCACACTCGAGTCGGTGCGCGTGACGGAGCAGTCCATTGCCTCGCGCAGCGACACCATTTCGGATGTCAGCGGCACGGAGAAAGCGGTGAGCGCCGATCCCGGATTCCTGACGGCCGAGCAAATGGGTGATCTGGCCGCCATGGCGGCGTCCATTCCGGGCGTGCAACTGTTGCTCGGCGCTGATGGTGCCGCCGACGCGTTCTCGGTATTCGGATTGGGCGGTGATCAGAACAACACGCAGCTCAATGGTCTCAACTTCGGCGATGCCAACGTGCCGCGCGATGCGAATGTGCGCACGACGCTTTCCACCTCCACGTACGATGTGGCGCGCGGCGGCTTCTCGGGCGGCCAGTTGCAGGTGCGCACGAGCTCGGGATCGAACTATCGCAATCGTGCGCTCAGTTCAAATCTGATCGCCCCCCCCATGCAGTGGGTGGACAAGGCCGGTCTCGCAACGTCGCAACAGTATACCAATCTGTCATTGGGCGGATCGACGTCGGGTCCCATCAAGCCCGATCAGGCATTTTACAATTCGTCATTCCAATTCGATCGTCGCTTGCAGGATCTGCAAACACTGCTCAACAGCGACGATCTGGGTTTTCAAACGGTGGGCGTTTCCGCCGATTCGGTGACGCGACTGCTCAGCATTCTGAACGCGCAACACGCGCCGTTCAATGTGGCCGAGTATTCGCCGCAGCGCATACAGGACCGCGGGTCGTTCCTGGGCAGTTTCGATTTTGTCCAGCCGAATTCCACACGCGGAAACACGTTCTCGGCCACGCTCAGCGGCAACCTCAATCGAACATCACCGGTTGGCAACGGACAAACGGCGCTGTTCACGCCGTCGCGCGATGGTGAGCGCACCACGTACGGTGGATCGTCGCAGCTTCGGCACAGTGGGCAGGTTGGCCTGTTCGGGCTCTTCACCGAAACCACGCTGGGGTACAACCTGTCGCGGAACACGGCCGAACCGTTCGTGACGCTGCCAGCGGGGTCCGTGCGCGTCAACTCGGCGCTGGACGACGGCTCGGCGTCGGTCAAGCAACTGACGTTTGCAGGCAGCACCAATCTCAACACCGCCTCGCAGAACGCGTCCCTGGCGGGTAACAACACCCTGTCCTGGTTCAGCTCCGACAACCGGCATCGTGTCAAGCTCACGTCCGAGTTGCGTCGGGACAGCTACTGGCAGGACTTCACGCAGAATCAGCTCGGCACGTTCAGCTACAATTCGTTGGCCGATCTCGAAGCCAACGTGCCCGCGTCGTTCACGCGACAGCTTTCACCGCGTCGCCGCAGCGGCAGTCAGATGGTTGCCGCAATGTCGCTGGGCGATGCGTGGCGTCCGACCAGCGATGTGCAGGTGCAGTACGGCGTGCGCGTGGACGGGAACCGCTATCTGAGCGGGCCGGAACAGAATTCCGCAGTGCGCAGTGTATTCGGCCTCGACAACGCGGCCATTCCCAACAAGCTGTACGTCAGTCCCCGCCTCGGCTTCTCGTGGACGCTCGGTGAGGCCAGTCAGCTCACGTTGTTGCCCGGCATGGCCCGCGCGCCTCGCGCGGTGGTGCGCGGTGGCATCGGCGTGTTTCAGAACACACCAGGACTTCAACTCATCCAGGGCGCGGTTGACAATACGGGGTTGCCCTCGGGGCTGCAGTCGCTCACCTGTCTGGGTATTGCGTCGCCCATTCCGGATTGGACACAGTACGCCGCCAACGTGGGCAGTATTCCACTGACGTGCGCCGATGGGACCAGCGGCACGGTGTTTTCGAACAGTGCGCCCAACGTCACGCTGTTCAGCCCCGGATATCTGGCCCAGCGTTCCCTGCGCTCGAACGTGCAGTGGAGTGGCGCGATTCTGAAAAACCGTTTCTCGGCGTCGGTCGATGCAACGTGGTCGCGCAACCAGAATCAGCCAGGATCCATCGACATCAACTTCCCCGGCGTGCAGCGGTTTGCACTGCTAAACGAAGGGAATCGTCCGATCTATGTCCCGGCTACATCGATCGTACCGACCACCGGGGTGATTGCCTGGCGTGGATCACGCATCGCCGAAGGGTACGGCCGCGTCAGCGAGCAGCGTTCCGATGTGCAATCGGAGAGTCGGCAGTTGACGTTCAGCCTGCGCCCAATCTCCTTCAGTTCGCACTGGGGCTGGAGTCTATCGTACGTCTTGGCGGATGTGCGGGAACAGTTCAACGGGTTTTCCAGCACCGTAGGCGATCCACGATCGCGCGAATGGTCGGCGGGGCAGAACTTCTCGCGTCATCAGATTCAGTATCAGCTCAGCTATAATTGGCTGAACACCATGCGGGTGTCATGGTCGGCCGGTTTCCGATCGGGGGTTCTGTACTCGCCGCTGGTACAAGGCGACGTGAACGGCGACAGCTTCGGCAACGATCGGGCGTTCGTCTACAATCCCGCTACCGCGAGCGACCCCGTTGTGGCGTCGGGCATGCAAACGCTCCTCGCTACGGGAACGCGTGAAGCGACCGCGTGCCTGCGTTCGCAATTGGGCACACTGGCAGGCCGCAATTCCTGCCAAGGGCCGTGGACCATGACTGGCAACCTCGGCATCTCCTTCAATTCGCTTCGTATCGGACTGCCACAGCGGGCGAACTTGTCGGTGCAGATTGTCAACCCACTGGGTGGGTTTGACCGGTTGCTCAACGGCGAAGATCACCTCAAGGGGTGGGGCATGAACATCAACCCTGACCAGTCGCTGTTGTATGTGCGCGGATTCGACGCCGCGTCCAGCACGTTCACGTATGAAGTGAACGAGCGCTTTGGCTCGACGCGCCCATCGCAAAACGCCATTCGGTCGCCAACGTCCATCACGGCAACCATGCGTTTTGATATTGGACCCACGCGGGAACATCAGCAGCTGCTGCAACAGCTCGATCGGGGGCGCACTCGGCCAGGCAACAAGCCGTCGTTGCAGCAACTGCGTGGCACGGCAAACGTGGGCCTCATCAACCCGATGCAGCAACTGCTGCAGCAGGCCGATTCACTCAAGCTCACGCGGCGGCAGGCCGACAGCCTCGCGACGTTGAACTATCGCTATGTGCTCAAGTCGGACTCCATCTGGAACCCGGTGGCCCGCTTTCTCGCCGATCTGCCGGATCACTACGACCATGGCGACGCGTACGACCGCTACAAACATGCGCGTGAACAGACGGTGGACCTGCTCATTCGTATTGCGCCGGATTTGCGCAAACTGATCACGGCCGCGCAGTATCGTCTGCTGCCAACGCAGTTGGCCGGCTTCATGGACAAACGCACGCTGGTGGGGATTCGATCTGGAACGGCCGGCAGCGGCGGCGGAGGCGGCTTCGGCGGTGGCGGTGGCGGCGGCGGTGGTGGCGGTGGTCGTGGCGGCGGTGGCGGTGGCGGTCGCGGGGGCTGATGTCGTGAACCCCGGCGCGCAGTTTCTCGAAACGACCAACAGCATTGACCAACAGGTGAGGCAGTCATGAGGTGTCCAACACGGTTTCTGATCGCGGCGAGTGTGCTGGCAGGTGTCATGCCTGGCACCACGATCACGCTCGCCGCACAGGATTCAACGGCGATTATTGCGGTAAAAAAACTGGCACCTGCTGAGGGGCGTTCCGCCCGCGGGCTGATGGCGGTCTCCTCGTTGCGTGCGCTGCCCAACGGCAGCGTGTTCGTCAACGACAATCAGCGTCGCCAACTGCTGCTGTTCGACGGGACACTCAAGGGGGTCCGCATCATTGCGGATACGGCCGCGGGTGCGCCGCTGCCCTACGCTCAGCGGCCGTCAGGGTTGATTCCGTATCTGGGCGATTCCACCATCGTGGTTGATCCGTCCACGTCTGCGATGCTGATCCTGAACGCCGAAGGAAAAGTTGCGCGCATCATGGCGTCTCCGCGCACGAACGACCTGAACATGCTGTCCAACGTCAACCTCGGGTCGAATGCGTTCGACACCAAGGGACAGCTGGTGTATCGACAAGGCCAGGCCGGCGGTGGTCCCGGTCTGGCTCAGATGTTTGGCTCAGGGAACGACCGCGGAGGGCGCGGCGGCGGACCGCCAGGGCAGGGCGGGCAGCCAGGTCAGGGTGGTCAGCCAACCCAGGGCCGTCAGGGCGCGCAGCCGGCGCAGAGTGGCCGCGGTGGAGACGCCGGCGCCCGCGGTGGCGATACGCGTGGAGGCGGTGGCGGTGATGCGCGTGGCGGAGACGCCGGCGGCGGGTTCGGTGGCGGTGGTGGATTCGGTGGCGGTGGATTCGGTGGGCCCGGTGGGCGTGGCAACCAACAGCAGAATCAGCCTGACTCCATACCGATCGTGCGTGTCAACTTCGACACGCGCAAAGCGGACAGCGTGGCGTGGGTGAAAGTGCCCAAGAACGAAACGTCGATGACGCGGGGCGAAGATGGCAGCATGCGCTTCACTTCCAAGATCAACCCCTTGCCGCAGGGGGATGATTGGGCGCTGCTCAATGATGGCACCATCGCCATCATTCGCGTACTCGATTATCACGTCGATTACTATGCCAGCAACGGTGAGCACGTGTCGTCGGGTCGCCTGCCGTTTGATTGGAAACGCATTTCCGACGAAGACAAAACCAAGATGGTCGACTCGCTCAAGACGTTGGCCAAGGCGGTGGCTGATCGCGCGGCGGCCCAGGGTGGCAATAACGCGTTTCGTATGAACTTCGAAGTGATCGCAGCGGAAAAACTACCCGACTATTATCCGCCCATTCGGGCCGGTTCAACGCAGGCCGATCACGACGGGAATCTGTGGATCCTTCCGTCCACATCAAATCTGGCGGCTCAGTTGGCGCAGTCCATGATGGACGGCGGACGCGGTGGTGGCGGACGTGGTGGCTTTGGCGGCGGCGGCGGCCCGCCGGGCGGCGGACGCGCGCCGGGAGATTCCGCCGCTCGTGGTGCCGCACGCGGCGGCGGTGTGGGGGGCGATTCAACCGCGCGAGGTGCCGGACGCGGGGGACGCGCTGCCGGTGATACCACGGGTCGCGGTGGGGCGGGAGGCCTCGCAGGCTTGATGCCGGCGGGCGTAACGGCTGCGATGATGGCGCCGCTGGTATACGACGTGGTGAATCGGAAGGGGGAACTGGTTTATCGCGTGCAACTGCCGCCCGGCCGACAAATCGTGGGCTTTGGTCCGAACGGCGTTGTCTACCTGTCCGTCCGCGAAGGGCGCGAAGTGTTTCTGGAAAAAACGCGTGTCGTGAACTGAGTCACCGTCGGTTTGCTATGAACCCCGCCAGGACAACGTCCGGGCGGGGTTCATAGCAGTCCGATCTGTGCATGATCGTATTCCGCGACGCTATCCCTTCGGTCCGGCCGCCAGAATATTGGCTGGTACCGCCTCACCAAATTTCTCGATATTCTCGCGAAACATCTCCGCCAGCTTGTGCGCCTGCGTGTCATACGCCGCGCCATCACTCCAGGTGCGACGAGGGTCGAGCACGTCGCTCGGAATGCCGTCGATATTCGCCGGCAGTTGGAGTCCAAACACCGGATCGGTTGTTGTCGCGGCGGCATCGAGCGATCCGTCCAACACGGCGCGCACCATCGCCCGCGTGTACGACAGCTTCATGCGCTTGCCCACCCCAAACGGACCGCCACTCCAGCCGGTATTCACCAGCCACACCTGCGCGCCGTGTGTGCGAAGCAACTCACCAAGCATGGTCGCGTAGGTGGTGGGATGCCACACCAGAAACACGGCGCCGAAGCACGCGCTGAACGTGGCTTGCGGCTTGGTGACGCCGCGCTCGGTGCCCGCCACCTTGGCGGTGTACCCCGAGAGGAAGTAGTACATCGCCTGCTCAGGAGTGAGCCTGGCAATTGGCGGCAGCACGCCAAAGGCGTCGGCGGTGAGAAACACCACGTTGCGTGGGTGCCCGCCACGCCCGCACGATACATGATTCCTGATGTAGTGCAACGGATACGAGGCGCGCGTGTTTTCCGTAATCGATTGGTTGGCGAAGTCCACCGTGCGCGACGGCTCATGAAGCACCACGTTTTCGAGCACCGTGCCGAACATCTGCGTTGTGGCATAAATGTCCGGCTCATTCTCAGCCGACAGGTTGATCACTTTCGCGTAGCAGCCGCCTTCAAAGTTGAATGTGCCGTTCGGCGACCACCCGTGTTCATCGTCGCCAATCAGGTTTCGCGAGGGATCGGCCGACAGCGTAGTCTTGCCGGTGCCGGACAGTCCGAAAAACAGCGCGGTGTCGCCGGCGGGTCCGATATTTGCCGAACAGTGCATCGACAGCACGCCCTGCTTGGGCAGCAAGTAGTTCATCACCGTGAACATGGCCTTCTTCAGTTCACCGGCGTAGCGCGTGCCGCCAATGAGAATTGTTCGATCGGCCAGATTGAGCACGATGAATGTGCCCGTGCGCGTGCCGTGCCGCGCCGGATCCGCCTGGTACTCCGGCGCATGGTACACCGTGAAATTCGGTGCGAAGCTCGGCAGCGCCTCAGCGTCCGGACGGATAAACATGTTGCGCACGAAGTTCGCATGCCATGCATTTGGCAGCACGTAGCGTACGCTTAATTGGGTGGCAGGATCGGCGCCGCAATGCAGATCCTGCACAAACAGCTCGCCGAGGCCATTGAGGTACTGCTTCACGTCCGCTTTGAGGGTCTCGTAATGCGCCGGAGAGAGGGGCTGATTCACCTTGCCCCAATCCACATCGGCGTCGCTGGACGGTTCCTTCACCACGAACTTGTCGTTCGGTGAACGGCCCGTGTGTGGCGTGGTGACGGCCACGAAGGGCCCCATGTCAGCCAAGACTCCCTCGCCCCGCCGAATCGCCGCCTCCACGAGCTCCGGGGCTACAAGATTCCAGTGAACGCGACCGGATGGGGTGAGCCCCTGCGGCGCAAGGCCGCCCGCGCTTTCGCGCGTCGAAGACATGTCGGAACCAACTGTCGCCATAACCGCGACCCCCATTCAAAGGACAGACTGCACCCGCAGTGGTAGTACCATAATCGCCGTGGCGGGTAACCGCAGTGGAAGTACCACAACCGCAGTCGTCCTACCACAACCGGCGTGGTAGTACCACAACCGCAGTGCAAGGCCCGCCCTTAAAGGATGAGTCCCGGCGGCTGCCCGAGGACGAATCGCAAGGTTGCCCGGTCACGGATGCTCGGTGTGTCGACACTGGGCAGGCCGAACATGAGGTCACCGGGCACGTCGCTGTGCGCGCCGATGCCCAACGCATGTCCGAATTCGTGAGCGACGATCGCGTTATAGGCGCTCTGAGAGCTCACGCGTCCACGGTCGACACGAACAACCACTGACACGCCATCGGCGCCTCCAGTAGACGCGCGCAGGCGTTCCGCGCGCTGAGGCGTACCACTCCCGGGACAGAAGTAGGTGTAACCGGCTGCTCCGTGCGGATCGAACTGGCAACTCCCGGGCGAAACCGGGGTCGCGCTCTCGCGATCATACACCACCATGTGGGCTTCGCCGATATTCGCCGCGGCCGTCAGGGTGAATTCGTCGAACTGCCGGACGCTGTTCCAGCGACTGATCGCCAGTCGCACAGCGAGCGCCAGATCGACGCTCACTGCCGTCGGAGGTGGTACGACCCACACGCGCACGGTTGTTCCGCTGCCCCAGCGATAGAGCAGGCCACCGGTGAGCGTCGTGGGGTCATAAGCGGCCTCCGGACGCGACGCCAACGGTGCGCTACACGCCGCCGCGAGAACACACGCGAGACCGGCAACACCGCGTGCGCTCACCGCTCAACCCGGAGGCCGATGGTGGTGCGCGCAACCCAGCCGGCGGACGCCGATGTGGCGTCCATCGCGGCCGCTGGTGTGGGGCCGGGATCCAGCCGCATGACACTGTAGCGCGCGAACAGCGCCACACGTCGCGATGTCAGTCCGCCATCCCCGCGACCGCCGCGACGCAACGCAATCCCGGCTTCGGTCACCGGGGTCACCGTTCCGGCCGCCGAGAATGGAAAGAGCGATCGCGCTCCGGTCAGCAGCGCGAGTCCACCGCCGAACGTGAGGTCGGTCTCCAGTTGTCCCGCGTGACGGCGTGCGATCGCGATCGTGCCCAGTATCTGTGCATCGGTCAGCGTGCCGCCATCCCAACGCGCATCCGCTTCGCGCAGGCGCAACGGCTGGGCCGCGACACGAATGGCGCCGCCGACGTCAAGACGACCTGACACGGAATGTTTCGCGTCGAGCGACAGGGCGACACCGACGCCACCCGACAGCGTCGGCGCCTGCGTACCTTCCAGCCATGTGCCGCCCATGAGGGCGCCGACGTCTCCGCCTACGAGCCACCCCGCGGCGCGACCCCCCCCCCCAGCCGTTGTCGACGCGTCACCGCGAGGCAACTGACGTTGCGCGTGCGCAGGGGTCGCGCTCACAACGAGAGCGAGCGTCAGCCGTGACACGCGACGCACGGCGCGAGCCGTCATGGCGCGTTGGCCAGGTCGCGAAGCACCTTGAGCATGCGCCCGTCGGATTCGGCGGGCGCATCACCTTTGGGCGTTTCGATGATCTTTGGTACGGCGGCCAAACGGTCATCCGTCATGATGCGCCGAAATGCTGCGGCACCAATCGTGCCCTCGCCGATCCGCTCGTGGCGATCGAGATGTGAGCCGAGTGCGGCTTTCGAATCATTCAGGTGCAGACATCCCAACCGCGCGAGACCGATGGCGTTGTCGAATCGTTGCCACACGTCGTCGTATGCCTGCACGAGATCGTAACCGGCGGCCCAAACGTGTGCCGTATCGAGACAGACGCCCAGTCGCGACTGCAGTGCCGTCGGGATCATCGCCAGTAACGAGGCCATCTCGTCGAACGTCGAACCCAACACGGTGCCCTGACCGGCCGTCAGCTCCATCAACAGTCGGGTCGGGCCCCGCTCGGCTTCGAGTGCTTCCGTAATCGCATCGGCGTTGCGCGCCAGGCCGGCGGCGCGTTCATCCATGAAATTGCCCG
Organism: Gemmatimonadaceae bacterium; assembly: GCA_031370885.1. Taxonomy (GTDB): domain Bacteria; phylum Gemmatimonadota; class Gemmatimonadetes; order Gemmatimonadales; family Gemmatimonadaceae; genus Gemmatimonas. Next base: position 11,383 of record JANMRE010000604.1, on the reverse strand, counting down.
GGTGCGACACCAGCGCGTCGAGCCCCAACGCGTCGCAGCGTCGCAGCTCGTGACGAAAACTCACAATCGAACGCGCACGCAATTCGGGGTCGGGTGATGCCAGATTGATGAGATACGAATCGTGTGCGCAGATCCATCGCACGTGAGTTTCGCGCATGGCCGCGCGATAGCGCTCGGCCTCGTCCGGCATGACATCGCGTTCAACCCAACGATTGGCCTGCTTGGTAAAGATCTGCGCCGCGGTAGCGCTGATTTCACGCGCCCGCGTCGCCGCCTCCCATGTGCCACCGGCGATCGACACGTGGGCGCCCAGTGGCCCGCGGTCGTTCGTCCAGTCACCGGCGTCGACAACGATCGGCGCAGCAGGAGGCGGGGTAGCGGCAGGTCGCTTGGCAGGCATGGGGGGGAAGTTAAGACGGGAGACGAAAGACGGGAGACGGGAAGCCGACGGACGTCTCCCGCTCCCGTCTCCCGTCTCCCTTCTCCCGTCTGAAGGCCTCCTATTTCCGCTGCGCCCGCAGCCACTCCAACGGATCCACCGCACGGCCCTTGGGTCGGATCTCCAGATGCAGGTGCGGTGGCAAGTCAGGATCGGCGGCGCCAATGGTGCCGATCACCTGACCCTTCACCACATCCTGGCCTTTGCGGACATCGATACGTCCCAGCGAGCCGTACACCGAGTAGTCGCCACCACCGTGCTGTACGATGACGGTCGGCCCATAGGTGCCCACCTGTTCGGCCAACACCACTTCACCGGCCGCAATGCTCTTCACGGCGGTACCAAGACTGGCGCCGATACCCAAGCCGTTCCAGCGCGTGGTGGCGTTGTTCGGGTTCACGACGCGGCCGAAGCTGTACAGAATGCTGCCGTCGACCGGCCAGTCCAGGCGACCCAGGTCGGCCGTCTTGATGGTGGACGGGGCCGCCGGTCGCGCATTGGGCGACATCTCGGCGCGTCGCCGCGCGGTCTCGCTCGCCGCAATGACACTGGCAACGCGCGCTTCGTCGCGGGCGAGTTGCGTCAGCCGTTCCCGCGTTTGCGTGGCGCTGCGCTGCACGATCGTGAGACTGCGCTGTCGTGCCGACTCCAAGTCGCGCAAGCGCGTTGCCTCCCGATCCTTTTCACTGCGGTTGCGCGTCACATCGTCCTGCAGACGCACCAGCAGCTCGCGCTGCGTGATGATGCTGTTGCGAAGCAACTCGACGCGTCGCACCAACGTGCGATCGTGCAGGGTCAGATCGTGCAGGTATTTGTAACGGGCCACCAGCGCCGCGAACGACTGCGCCGACAGCATGGCTTCGGCATCGTACAATTGACCGCGCTTGTAGATCTGGACCATCCGTCGCCGCAGCGCCATCTGCTTCTTGACGATCTCCTCTTCGGCGTCCGCCAGCCCGGCGCTGGCGTTTGCCACCTCACGGGTAATCGTCACCAACTGCTGATCAAGCGCCTGCACGAGTCGCGCCGTGGTGGAGCGCTGCTGCTCGAGGTTGTTCACTTCGTCGGCCAGGGATCGCGCGCTGCGTTGCAATTGCAACATGCGTGCTTCCAGATCGCTCCGTTCCCGACGCAACTTGTCCAGCTCGTCCTGTTGTTGTCGCAGGCGTTGTTCCGCCGTAGTGGTGCCGACCGCCTGCGCCGCCACGACGCATGGCGCCGCCAGTGCCGTCACCAGCACCACGAGCCATCGGAGCGCGAGTCGCGCGCGACGTCGCATCAGCGCTCCTGCCACACCTTGCGCAGGTGCCGTCCCACCGAAAGCCAACTGCCCAGCAATCCGATCATCGCTCCGGCCAGCACACCCAGCAGCATTTGTGTGGTGGTGAAAAACGTGGTCTGCATGACCGACTGCGCCACCACGCGATTGGCGGACCACGACAAGAGCAGCGCGATGACCCCACCGGCGATGCCCTTGAGCGTCCCGTCAATCAAGTAGGGCAGTCGCACATACGCATTCGTCGCGCCGACCAAACGCATCACTTCGATCTCGCGGGTGCGGGCCAGAATGGCCATGCGAATCGTGGCGCCGATAATGATCACCGCCACCAGCGCAAACACGAGCCCCAATCCCACACCCGCCGCTCCGGCAATCGTGCGCACGCGGTACAGTTTCTCCACCCATTCGCGGCCGTATCGCACCTCCTCGACCACCGGAAAGGTTTGCAGGCGACCGGTGAGTTGCCGCATGGTTTCGGGATCGCGCGCATCGGCCTTGAGCCGCAACTCGACCGATGCGGGCAGCAGCGCACCCTCCATCACATCCCGAAACTCCTCCAACTCCGCGCGCGCGCGTTGGAGCGCCGAGTCGGGGCTCACATACCCCACCGACGCCACCTGCGGCATGCGTCGGGCAGCGGTGAGCAGCTCGTTCACCTGCGTCTGGCTTGCATGGTCCACGAGAAACGCGCGAACCTCCACGCGGTCTTCAATCACGCGCAATGCCGCCTGGATGTTGAGCGCGACCAATCCGAACAATCCAAACGCAAACAGCGAAAACGCGATCGTGGTCACGCTGAGCAGTGCCAGCGCCGGCGACCTCCGAAAGGCCAGCAGCACTTCCCGCCAGGCGAGCGTCATCGGGAACCTCCGCCGCGCATGTCGGCCTTCAGACGCGCCACATCGGTGCCGTCGAACGAGAGCGTTCCTCGATCGAGCTCGAGAAACCGCATGCCCGTACGTTCAATCAGCGAGACGTCGTGCGTCGCCATGACCACGGCGGTCCCCGATGCATTGATCTCGCGCAACAGCAGATAGATCGCGTGCGTGGCCTTGTCATCGAGATTGCCCGTGGGCTCATCGGCCAGCAACACGAACGGGTCGTTGACCAGGGCGCGCGCAATGGCGACCCGTTGTTGTTCTCCGCCCGACAGTTCGTGCGGAAACGCGGTGGCTTTGGACGCCAGTCCCACTTGCGTGAGCAGTCGCGCCACCTTTGGTCGGATGCTGGCCTGCCGGGCGCCCGTCACCTCGAGTGCGAACGCCACGTTGGCCTCGGCCGAACGGTCGGGGAGCAGACGGAAATCCTGAAACACGATGCCAAGTCGCCGCCGCAGCTTCGGAATTTCGCGCGCCTTCACCGTCTTTGACGAATAGCCCGAGACCCGCACTTCACCCTTGGTGGGCCATTCGCTCATCGCAATCAGTTTGAGCAGCGTGCTCTTGCCCGAACCGCTGTGTCCCGAAAGGAACAGGAATTCTCCCTTGTTCATCTCGAACGAAATATTGCGCACGGCCACGCCTGAACGCGGATACTCCTTCGTCACGTCGGTCAACCGCAGAATACCTGCCATCACGTCTCCAGGGCGTGCGAAAGATCGGCAATCAAGTCTTCGGCATACTCCACACCGACATTGAGCCGAAGAAAACCGTCAGCCGTGCTGATCGCTGCGATGTCCGGCGCGTCGCTGATCGTGGAGGCCACTCCCCCCGCTGGCACGGACGCAGAGAACAGCGCCAACCGTGCAACCGTCCGCACGACTGCAGCGTGGCCACCGGCCAGTTCGATGGCCAGCGCGCTGCCGAAACCATTCATCGTCGCTGCGGCAAACGCGTGGTCGGGGTGCGACGACAACCCCGGATAGTGTACGGCGCGGATAGCCGGATGACCGGCCGCCCACTGCGCGACCTGCATGGCGTTGTGGTTTTGGCGCTGCAGGCGAAGATCGAGGGTGTTAAGGCCGCAGTCCAGCAGCCAGAGAAGGCGCGAATCCGTCGCGTACCCCTCCACCAACATCTTCGCGCGGACTTCGTCAATCACCGCCTCGGAGCCGCACACCACACCGGCCTGCGCGTCGCACTCACCGCTCAGGTGATGGGCCGTGGAATGCATCACCACATCGGCGCCATGCTCAATCGGGCGACAATTGATGGGCGTGGCGAATGTCGAATCCACGACCAGTGCCACGCCGTGCGCTTGTGCCAACACACGAGCCGGTCGCAGGTCCACGACCCGCGTCGTGGGATTGACCGGTGATTCAAGAAACAAGACCCGGGTGTTGGGGCGCATTGCGCGGCGCCATGCGCGCGTTTCTGTGGGATCGATGAAGGTGACGTCGATCCCCATTGTTGGCAGCGCCTGCTCCAGAAATCGCCGAGTGTCGCCATAAAACCACGCGCTGGCCACCAGATGATCGCCGGCACGCAGCAGCGCCGACATGGTGCAACGGGTGGCCCGTGCGCCGCTCGACAGCACGAGCGCCGACTCGGTACCTTCAAGTTCCGCCAACCGTCGATGCAATCGCTCCACGGTTGACGGAGCACCTTCGCCATCGTACGGCGTCGCTGCCACGGTGTTCATTGGCGGCGCCGCGTCCGGAACTCCATCACCACGCGGAGCGCGTCCGCCGTGCACGAGCAGCGTCGCGCGATTCACAGTCGAGAGGTCCGCGTCACACGTAGCGGAGACCGTCGGTGTCCGGCTTGAGCACGCGCACAATTTCCGAAGGCGACGCACCCGCGACATCGCGCAGAATCACGCCGCCGCGCGGCAGCGTGTCGTCAACGACGAGCACCGCCAACTCGGAACGCCGATCGGAAACCACCCGCACCAGTTCCCCATCACTCACCAGCCGAATGAGCGCATCTTCGGGACGCATGCGAATCATCGGACCGCGCTCCGCGTCGCCCGCGCGCGTCGCGACGAATCCGATGACCTGGAGGGCCGGTGAAAATCCACTGTATTTGGCCATGGTCAAGACGCCTTGGGAAGCGTCCCCGGGACCATGTAGCCGGTTTCGTGATGCATAATCAATCGACGGCGGAAGAGCTGTCCGAGCAACGCTTCGGTGTCGTCGGTCGACGTGCCAAGCGTTGCCGAGGCGTCACCCAGCCCGATCGGCCCGTCATCGCGGACGATTTCCCACAGCCACCGCTCTTCCTCGCTCACGCAGCCATACAACTCGGCCAGTCCTTCGTGCCACCCGATCAGCGCCAGATCATGTCGCTCAAGAACCGTCTCGATGGGATCGAGATGTTCACCCTGAATGCCGCGGAAAAGCAAATACCCGGCAAGCCCATCGGCCTCGGCGTAGCGCAGCAGCAACTTCGCGACGATCTCGTCGGCGCATGAGAAGTCCAGCAGGTTCACCTTCGAAAAATCGATCGTCGTCACCACCGGCGTGCCGATATCCACCACCTGTCGCTCAATCGCGGTCCGCACGGCGGCACCGGTTGGTCGCGTGACAAGATTGGAATAGAGGTCGCACACCGCACCGCGCAACACCGAGCTGACGTCGACGAAGTGACTCATGACGACGGCTCGGGTGGACGTGGCCGAGCGCGTGAGGTGGGGCCGTTTTTCGAACGAGCAACCGGTTCGCCAATCCGCTCAGGGATGGTGATCTGCATCTGCGCGCCGGGAAAGTAGGGCAAGGATTCCGTCATCGGGATATCCTCGTCCCAATCGGGCGTGATGGCCAGTCGTGCCGTGCCGCTGCGCACGGACAACTTGCCTTGCCAGCGCCCCACGAATCGACGGATACCGGCCAGTCCCTGACCGCGACCGTGATCGCCGTGGCGGAATCGACTCACGGCGCGCAACACGGCATCCTCCAACGCCATGGCATCGTCCCAGCGATCGTTGATGCGGTGGCCTGGCGCGCTCTCCAGGGAACGACGAAATCCGATACCCGCATCGCACACAGCGATGACCACCACCCGACGACCAAGCCGACGCGCATACTTGTACGTCTGCACCGCCACCCAGCCGCCTTGACCGGCGTGCTCCACGATATTCTGGCAGGATTCGCTCAGCGTCATGCCGAATGCGCCGGTGATCGCCGTATCGAGTCCCAGCTGTCCATGCAGGATATCCGCCGCCTTGTGTTGTATGCGGCCCACCACCCCATGCACGTCATCGCTGCGCACGATCGGCGTAATTTCCAGCAGCACGTCGGATTCATGCACATCGCGGGAACGTGGCACACTGCCGTGCAGGTCGTACAGTTCGCCCGCGTAGCGAAAGAAGCCGGTGCGCGACCAATACGAGAGCGTGTCTGGATGTTCCGGCACCGCGAAGTCCATGCGATCGGGACGCGACTGGGCGACACAGAGCAGGGCCGTGAGTCCGTAAGGCGACGCCCACCGAGCGTGTCGCGCGTCGATCAGAATTTTTTGCCCCGCGGGAACCAACGCCAACTGTTCGAAGACGTGTTCGAACGTCAGCTCATCGAGCGAGGGTGGCACGCTGATCACGGTGGTCACGTCGTGCTGAGTTCTCCCCGAAGGTAGTTCGCGAGTCCCGTCGCGCCGCGGTGCTCGACGTTGCGAGATGCGGCGTGGTTCGCCGCGCGAATGCCGTCCGTGAACATATCACCCGCCAGCAGTCGGGAGAAATGGGTGGCACCCCACACATCGCCGCATCCGGTCGGATCGCCCGCCCCATCAATGCGCGGTGCGATCGAAGGAATCAAGCCCGTTCGCACAGCACCCAGCGCGCCCTTGCCACCACGGGGTGATGTGGACAGCGACGAACTGTGACCTGACAGGCGCGGAATGTCGGACAGGTAGTCGATCCCCGGGGCAGACACGTACACGGCACCGCGCTTCCCCATCGTCACGCACAAACACGATACGCCGGCGGCCATCGCGGTGGCCGCGAGCGCCATCGGGTCCGGCGCCATCATCTGCATCTCGTCTTCATTCACCTGCAACACGTCAAAACAGCCGCACCACGCCGCCACATCCGGCAGCGGACGGGCCACGCGGAGTCCGTCCGCCTGCACGGCCATCACCAGCATATGCAGATCGCAGTAAATCGGACCGCCGAAATGCGCGCGGATCAACTGGGTGGTGAGCAAGTCCAGTTCCCAACCGCTCAGGAAGTTGATGTACAAGGCGTCGAGTCGCGCGTCGTCCAGCACCGGCTTGAGTCCCATCCACGTCCATCCGGGCACGCCGCCGGAGAGGTGTTCGGTGCGTCGTTCGTCATCGAGATACCGCAGCTCGACCCGATTGTTGGGCGACGGCACTTCAATCAGCGCGGCATCGGGCGCCAGATGCTGCAATGAATGACAAAACGTGCGCCCGCGTTCAGCGAGGTCAGCGCCGATTTTGCAGAGAGGGACGATGTCCCACGCATCGGAGAGCGCGGCGTCGAATCCGGACAACGAGTAGGTAATTCCGCCCCACTCCTCGACTGGCACGGCGCGACGATCGCGCCCGTGGATGACGTCCCAGACGAAGGAGCCGATAACGCCGAGGCGTTTGCGCGACGCGGGTGCCGACAACGACGGCACGCTGGTCGACGGGTTCGTCATATCGCGTCAGTGGGACGTTGCGCCGTGCTGAGCGATGAATGTCGCGACCGCGCCAACCACGCCGGCCGTACCGGGGAGCGTGCCCGGCACAATACGACAGGCATCGACCGCCGGCTTGAACGCGCGTTTACGGACCTCGGCACGCAGCGGTCCAAACAGCGCTTCGCCGGCCTGCGTAACGCCGCCTGCGATCACCACCACGTCTGGATTGAAAATATTGAGCAGATTCGCGAGGCCCGTGCCGAGAAAGCGCGCGGTGTCGCGAACCACCTCGGTTGCCACCGTGTCGCCTTGCGCCGCCGCCTCGTAGACGGTGGCCGCCGTGATACGGGACACATCACCGCCCACAAGGTCGGGAAGAATCGAAACCTGCTCATACGACAGCGCTTCGCGAGCCCGCTCGGCGATCGCCGTGCCCGAGGCGTACGCTTCAAGGCACCCGTAGTTGCCACATCCGCAGCGGCGCCCGGTTTGATCAATGGTGGTGTGACCGATCTCACCCGCCATGTCGCTCGACCCATGATATAGCTTGCCGTCAAGTATCAGGCCGCCACCGATCCCCGTGCCAATGGTCACACCGATCACATTGCGTCCGCCTTTCGCCGCGCCAATCCACCATTCGCCGTACGTGGCGCAATTCGCGTCGTTGTCGAGGGCAGCCGGCAGTCCGGTCAACGTGGTGATGCGGTCGCGAAGGGGCACCATGTGCCAGCCCAGATTCGGGGCAACCAGCACCATGCCCGCCTCGCGATCGAGCGGTCCGGGCGCCCCTATCCCCACGCCGCGAAAGGCGTCACGCGCGACACCGGTTTCACGCATCGTGATCTCCACCGTTTCGTTCACCATATGCGCCATCCGCGTGATGACCGCATCACTGCCTTCGGCGGCTCGGGTGGGTTCAGAGCGCAAGCCGTGTTGGCGCGAGCCATCGGCCGACATCGCGCACACCACGATGTTGGTGCCGCCAAGGTCGACGCCGACGATGAATTGAGAGTGAGGCATGGCGGATAAGATAATGGTGTCGCCCGAAGCGGCCATCGGGCTCAGGCTTCTGGACCGGCGTGGCCTACTCGCCGAGGAGCGGCAGAGCCACGTCGATCACGGTCGCCACCGTCACTGCACGCATGCACTGCCAATGACCAAGTGGGCACTGTTGCGGTCCATGCGCTCCACAAGGTCGGCAGGCGAGCGCTTCCCGTTCCACCACGCGACGCACCTCCGCCAACGGTCCGAAACCGAATGCCGGCACCGTTGGGCCGAACAGGGCGATTGTTGGCGTGTTCATGGCCGACGCCAGATGTAGCGGTGCGGAATCATTTGTTACGAGGACGCGCGCGCGCGCGATGAGCGCCGCCGAGCCAAGCAACGACAGTCGACCGGTGGCGTCGATCACGGGACGTCCGCCGCGTGACGCGACCGCCGCCGCAATCGCCGCGGCCAACGGGCCGTCGGCGGTCGCGCCAAGCACCACCAGCCGCGCCGGGGTCAACGCAAGTCGCTCAGTCAACGCCACCGCAAGGGCGTCGTACGAGGGCCATCGTTTCGTGGCCCAGACGCTTCCCGGAGCCAACGCGATGATCTGCTCGTCCGAAGTGACACCGTACGACGACAGCAGCGCATCGACCTGCGCGTGATCGTCCGTTCCCGGATGCAGCGTCGGGCGCAACAGGGGCGGGTGCTCCACCGCGCCCGCCAGCGACGCCAGTTGCCAGAGACGTTGGGTGTGATGCAACGCGACTTCGAACGGAACTTGACGGGAGTAAAACACGCGGCCCGGCGAGGTGTTGAATCCGATCCGCTCCGGAATGCCGGCCAATCGCGCGATCGCCGCGGTGCGAAGCGAACCTTGCGCCATGTACGCCGCCTGCGCGCCGACGGCTCGCGCGGCCCGGGCCACGCGTTGAACACCACCCACCCCGCGATCCGCACCGCGCTTGTCGAACACGATCACCGACGCGACCGCCGGATGATTGGCCAGAATCCCCGCATTCTCCGGTGTCGCCACCACATGCACCGGCCCCCTCGCCGCCAATCGCTCGATGAGCGGGGTGGTGAGGATCATGTCGCCGAGAAACGACGTTTGAAGGACAAGACTGAGCAAGTAGGCAGTCGGAAGTCAGTAGTCGGAAGTACGTCTACTGCAGTATGAAGTACTCTCTACTGCCGACTTCCTACTCAGTCAACCTGTAATACCGCCAGAAACGCTTCCTGCGGAATCTCCACACTGCCCACCTGCTTCATGCGCTTCTTGCCTTCCTTTTGCTTTTCCAGCAGCTTGCGTTTGCGGGAGATATCGCCGCCATAGCACTTGGCCAGCACGTCCTTGCGCAACGGCTTCACCGTTTCCCGCGCAATGACCTTTTGTCCAATCGTGGCCTGGATGGCTACCTCAAAGAGCTGCCGTGGAATGAGTTCCCGCAGCTTCTCGGCCACCTTGCGCCCCCACTCGTAGGCCTTGTCCTTGTGCACGATCACCGAGAAGGCGTCAATCGCATCGCCGTTGATCAGCATATCAAGGCGCACCAGATCGCTCGCCCGGTACTCCAGAATCTCGTAGTCGAGCGAGGCGTACCCGCGACTGACCGTTTTCATCTTGTCGAAGAAGTCGAGAATGATCTCGCCCAACGGAAATTCCCAGTCGAACTCCACGCGCGCCGTGTCGAGGTAGCGCATGTTCTTGTACACGCCACGGCGTTCCGTGCCCAGCGTCATGATGGGGCCGATGTAATCGGTGGGGCACATGATGCGCGCCTTCACGTACGGCTCCTCGACCGACGAGATGATCCCCGGCGTCGGCATCAGGGCCGGGTTCTCCACCAGCAGCATCGTGCCATCGGTCAGGTGCACCTGATACTCTACACTGGGCACCGTGGTCACGAGATCCAGATTGTATTCGCGCGTCAGTCGCTCCTGCACGATCTCCATGTGCAGCAGACCCAGAAAGCCGCATCGGAACCCGAACCCCAGCGCCGTGGACGTCTCGGGCTCGTACTGCAGCGATGCGTCATTGAGCTTCATTTTTTCCAGTGCGTCGCGCAGCGTTTCGTACTGCGTGGTGTCGGTCGGATAGAGGCCAGCGAACACAAAGCTCTTCACTTCCTGATAGCCAGGCAACGCTTCAGGTGCGCGATTGTTCTGATCGAAAATCGTATCACCGGCGCGCGTTTCGCGAACCGATCGCACACTGGCCACCACGTAGCCCACTTCGCCGGCCTGCAGCACGTCGGTCTTCACCTGACGCAGTTGCAGCAGCCCGACTTCGTCCACCTCGTACACATTGTCGGACGCGCCGAAGGTGATCTTCGTGCCTTTGCGGATCTCGCCGTCCACCACCCGAATGCTGGGAATGGCACCGCGATACTTGTCGTAGTACGAGTCGAAAATCAGCGCGCGCAGCGGCCCGTCCGGATTGCCGCGCGGCGGCGGCACGAGCGCGACAATCTGTTCCAGCAGCGCCGGAACGCCCACCCCCTCCTTCGCGCTGACCGACAGCACGTCTTCCGGCAGACAGCCGATCAGGTCGCACACCTCCTGCCGACGACGTTCGGGCTCGGCGCCCGGCAAATCGATCTTGTTCAGTACCGGAATGATCTCCAGTCCCGCGTCCATGGCGAGAAAGAGATTGGACAGCGTCTGCGCCTGAATGCCCTGCGACGCGTCCACCACCAGGATCGCCCCTTCGCACGCCGCCAGCGAACGCGATACCTCATAGGTGAAGTCCACGTGGCCGGGCGTGTCAATGAGGTTCAATTCGTACGTCTCGCCATCATTGGCCGAGTAGCTCATGCGGACCGCGTTCAACTTGATCGTGATCCCGCGCTCGCGCTCAAGGTCGAGGGTATCCAGCACCTGCGACTTCATTTCACGCTTCTGCAGCGTGCCCGTCATTTCGATCAGCCGGTCGGCCAGCGTCGACTTGCCGTGATCGATGTGGGCGACGATACAGAAGTTGCGAATGTGGCTGAGCTTCAAACGGATGGCCGGGCTGAAATTGAGGTCGAACCGGAACAACCCACAAATCTAACGCATAACTGAGTCAGTAGTAGGAAGTCGGGAGACGGAAGTACTGGGAACTGAGTACTCAGTACTACCGACTTCAATACACCATCGATTCCTTCGCGGCGTG